>NZ_RAVW01000597.1 GCF_003611585.1 Corallococcus exercitus
GTGCCCACCCCCGCCGCCCTGGCCCTCGCGCCCGGCCGGAGGGCAGGCGGGCGACAGGGCCCGAGTGTCCGGTACCTGTCTAAAAACCGCACCGCTCCCCACTCCCCGGACGGCCCGGGCGTGCACACCGTGCGCGGCCAGATCGGTCTCGCGCGGGCGGCGGGCAAGGGAACAGGGGCAATACCGTGACGACGAACACGCTGCGTCTGCGGGTGGCGCGCATCACCCGCGAGGCGGAAGGCATCCAGTCCTACGAGCTGGTGTCCCAGGACGGCGGCGCCCTGCCCGAGTTCGAGGCCGGCGCCCACCTGGACGTGCAGGTGCCGGGGCTCAACGGCATGCGCCAGTACTCGCTCTGCAACGACCCGGGCGAGACGCACCGCTACATCATCGCCGTGCAGCGCGACGCCAACGGCCGCGGCGGCTCCAGGGCGATGCACGAGAACGTCCACGAGGGCGACGTGCTCACCGTGAGCGAGCCCGTCAACGACTTCCCCCTCCTGTACGGACGCAGCTACGTGCTCATCGCGGGCGGCATCGGCATCACGCCGCTGCTGGCCATGGCGCGCGTGCTGGAGCGCACCGGCGCGGAGTGGGTGCTGCACTACTGCGCCCGCGACGCGGACCGCACCGCCTTCCGGGAGCTGCTGGCCACGCCGTCCTTCGCGGGCCGCGTGCACATCCACCACGACGGGGGCGACCCCACGAAGGGGCTGGACGTGCGGGCGCTGCTGGCCACGCGCGGCCCGGGCACGCGGCTGTACTGCTGCGGGCCGGCGGGCCTGATGAAGGCCGTGCGCGAGGCGGCCACGCTGCACAAGTGGCCCTGGGAGAAGGTGCACTTCGAGGCATTCACCGCGGAGGGCACGTCCGCCACCCACGCGACGGCGGAGGTGGACTTCGAGGTGGCGCTCAAGAGCACCGGCCAGGTGCTGCGCGTCCCGGCCGGCAAGACGGTGCTCAACGTGCTGCGCACCCACGGCGTCAAGGTGGAGAGCGACTGCGAGGCGGGCTCCTGCGGCACCTGCGTCACCCGCGTGTGCGAGGGAACGCCGGACCACCGTGACACGTTCTTCCAGCAGGAATCCGCGGGAGACGCGAGGATGCTGGTCTGCGTGTCGCGCGCCCGGTCCAAGCGACTGGTACTGGACCTGTAGCCAGTATCCCCGAGCCTCGGGGAGCCCATTACCGGGCCTGGCGTTTTGGAGCGCGCCTGTGCGCGGCGGGCCGCCTATGCTCGCGCCCCGCTCGTACACGAGAGAGGCTGATGAGCGACGGGATGTTGTTCTCCATGGACACTCCGCCCACCGAGGCCCGGTTCCAGAACCGGCTCTGGGTGGCGGACCTGCTGGACCTCACGGGCGCGGCGCTCGTGGGTTGGGGTGCGGTGCGCGCGGCGGAGTGGGTGTCCACGGCCGGTCTGTTGGGGTTCGCCATGGGGGCCGCCTGGCTCCTCTTGTCCTGCGTGGGCGGGCTGACGGGGCTCACCCCGGGCCGGCACGCCCTGGGCCTGAAGCTGGAGCGCGCCGAAGGAAAGGCGCCGGGCCTGGGCACGGGCCTGTTGCGCGCGCTCACCGCGCCGGTGGAGCTGGTGCTCCAGGTGGTGCTCCAGCGCCGGCCGCTGGATGAACAGCTGCGCGTGCACGCGAGCGTGATTCCGGGCGGCTTTCGCGGCTGGGCGCGCAGCCTGGCGCTGCCGGTCGTGGGGTGGCTGCTGCTCGCGGGCGCGGTGTGGAGCATCGTCACGCCCACGCGTCAGGAGATGCTCCAGTACCTGGACCGCACGCTGACCGGGTGGCACTGCTGCCACGGCACGCGCGAGGTGACGTGGCAGTGCCGCACGTCCCTGTCCCGCGCGGTGCGCAACGCGAGCGGCGGCGACACGGAGGTCGCGGAGTTCGTGCGCAACGAGTGCCCCGTGGCCGCCGCGCGGCTGGGGCCGTGAACCCCGGGGGCGCGGGCTCCCGGGCCCGCGCCTCAGCGCCTGGTCAGCGGGAAGGTCTCCTCGCCCTCGTCGCAGTTCACCCACACGGCCTTCTCCGGCACGGGGGGCGCCTTGTAGTTCACCTTGAAGTAGCGATCCTCCACCGGGACCTTGTGCGTCTGGTAGGGGTCGAGCTTCGCCATCCGCGCTTCCTTCCGCCCGTTCAGGACGATGGCGCAGTTGTGCCAGGTCCGCATGTCGCTGTTGATCACATAGAGCGTGCGGCTGAAGCTGCTCCCCAGCAGGCCATCCATCTCCGCCTGACCCAGGAGGCGTGAGCGCTCTACGGGCTTCGGCTCGGGCTTCGGCTCAGGTGTCGCCGCGACCGGCGGGGTGGGCTCGGGCGTGGGCGTGGGCAGCGTCGGCCCCGGGCGCGCGGTCATCAGCACGAAGCGCGGCTCGTTCGCCGCGTCCGCGTCCGCGTCCAGCCGCAGGGTCATGCGCTGGCGGTTCGGGTTGATGTGCTCCACGGTCGCGGTCCCCAGCACCGGACGCTTGCGCGTGCCCTTCTGCGGCGGGCCCACCACCTTGAACACCGTGCCCGCGTTGATGCCCTTAGGCACCTCCACGTTCACCACGCGCTGGCCGCTACCCGTCTCGCCAATCTTGGCCACGGGCAGATGCCCGGGCACCATCTCGACGGGACGGGGCGCGGGCCGCTTCGTTCCGGAGACGGGCTTCACCTCCGGCGGGAGCTTCACCGGCTCGGGCTCTCCCGCGCTCGCCACCACGCCCGCGTCCACGGCGGCCTCGGGAGGTGGCTCCACGGGCGGCGTCACCTCGGGAGGCGGCTCCACCTTGGAAGGTGGCGCGGCCGTCACCACCGGCTCGGAGGGCGGGAGCGCCTGCGGCACCACGGGCTGCTCGGCCGTGTGCGAGCGGAGCACGAAGGTGGTGATGCCCACGGTGGCGCCCACCAGCAGCAGCGCCGCCACGGCGATCCACGCCACCGGCCTGCGCTCGGACCGTGCGGGCACCTGTCCGGACGTGCTCGGGGAGACCGCGCCCTGGGCCGGTGCGGCCGCAAGGTGCACCGCCGTCGCGCCCAGCGCGGCCGCGTCCACGTCGTCCGTGCTGCGCGCCACGCCTCCCGAACCCGGCGTGCTCCGGGCCACGCCTCCTGAGCCCGGCGTGCTCCGCGCCACGCCTCCCGAGCCCGGCGCCACTCCCGGTGCCGTCCCCGGCCCTGGCGACGGATGGGACACGAACGTGCCCCCCGGCCCCATCGACGGCCCGTCCACGTCGATGCGCCCGGTGTGGGGCCTGCCGCTGGCCGCCTCCTCCGGGGTCCGCAGCGCCGTGGCGCCGAAGGCCGCTTCGTCCGCGGTCGCGTTGCTCCCGGATCCGGAGCCGCTGTACAGCGCCGTGCCCGAACCGGCCCGGGGCGCCGGGGATGGCGTGCGCCGCTCGCCGTGCACGCCGGACGTCAGCTTGCGCTGCTCGGCGAAGGCCTCCGGGCAGAGCGTGCGGACGAACTCGCCCACCTCCTCCGCCCCCAGGGGACTGCCCGAGCGCAAGAGCTCCGCGTTGAGCGCCCGCGCGAACTCGTCCGCCCGCGCGTACCGGTCCGCCGGAGACGGCGCGAGCGCGCGGCGCAGCACCGCCTCCAGCGACGGCTCCACGTCCGGACGGAAGTCCGCCAGCGGCGGCACCACCGGGTGCGACATGGCCGCCATCATCTCACCCACGGTGCCGTGGGGAACGAGCCCACGGCCCGCGAGCATCTCCCACACCACCACCGCGCAGGAGTAGATGTCGCTGCGGTGATCCAAGGGCTCCGCGCGGACCTGCTCCGGCGACATGTAGCCCAGCTTGCCCATCACCGTGGACGGCAGCGTGTACTTGCTGCGCGCGGTGGACTTCGCGAGGCCGAAGTCGATGACCTTCACCTCGCCCTCGTACGACACCATCACGTTGTGCGGGGACACGTCGCGGTGGACGATGCCCAGGGGCTCGCCGTCCGTGCCCGTCTTGCGGTGCGCGTACCCCAGGCCCTCCGCCATGCGCTGGCCGATGTAGAGCGCCACCGGCGTGGGCACCGCCCGCCCCTGCACCCGGGCCTGCTCCAGCAGGTAGCCCAGGTCCACGCCCGCCACGTACTCCAGCGCCATGTAGTAGGTGCCGTCCGCCTCGCCCATGTCGTACACCTGGGCGATGGAGGAGTGGACCAGGTGCACCAGCACCTTGGCCTCGTGGTGGAACCGGTCCAGGAACTGCCGGTCCTTCACCAGCCCCGGCAGGATGGTCTTCACGATGCAGGGCTTCTCGAAGCCCGCCGCCCCGGACAGCTTCGCCAGGTACACCTCCCCCATGCCGCCCTGGCCCAGGAGGTGGACGAGCTCGTAGCGCCCGAAAAAACGGGGGGACTCTGTGGGTGCGGTGCTCATGGCTTGGCGCTCCGGAGCGCAGCACGGACTCCCCCATGGAATCAAGC
>NZ_RAVW01000598.1 GCF_003611585.1 Corallococcus exercitus
GAGACAGGGTTGTCCGTGGTGCGGAAGATCGTCGAGACCCGCGGCGGCCGGGCGTGGGTGGACTCCACGCCGGGGGAGGGCGCGGCCTTCCACTTCACCTGGCCCAAGTCATGAGGAACGACATGAAGCACGGCGAACGCTCCGCGCCCATGATGGCCCCTCCTGGCGCCCCCTTCCTCGCGGGGGAGGGGGAGATGGCGGCGCGCATGCGAGAGTTCGACTGGGCCAGCTCCCCGGTCGGTCCGGTGGAGCAGTGGCCCCAGAGCCTGCGCACCGCGGTCAGCGTGTGCCTGGCCTCCAGGCATCCCATCGAGATCTGGTGGGGACCCGAATACGCGCGCCTCTACAACGACGCGTACCGGCCCATCCTCGGCGCGACGAAGCACCCGCAGTTCCTGGGGCGCCCCGGCCGGGAGTGCTGGGGGGAGATCTGGGACGTCATCGGCCCGATGCTCGACAGCGTGCGCGACACGGGCAAGGCGACGTGGTCCGAAGACTTCCCGCTGATGCTGATGCGCAACGGCTACCTGGAGGAGACCTACTTCACGTTCTCCTACGCGCCGCTCTGGAGCGAGGACGGGAGCGTCGGCGGCATCTTCTGCGCCTGCGCGGAGACGACGTCGCGCCTGTTGAGCGAGCGCCGGCTGCGGCTCTTGCGCAACCTGGGCGCGCAGACGGCCGCGGCGCCCACGGCCTCCGTCCACGAGGCCTGCGAGCACTCCCTGCGGACGCTCGCCGGGGGGCGCGAGGACGTGTCGTTCGCGCTGCTGTACCTGCTCACGCCCGACGAGACGGAAGCCCACCTCGAGGCGACGCTGGGACTCGACGCCGGGGGCCCGGTGAGCCCGCGGCGCCTCCGCGTGGAGGAGGAGGGCCCGTGGCCCTTCGCGGAGGCCGCCCGCACGCGGCGGCCCGTCCACGTGGCCTGCGCCGGGCCCGCCACGCCCTGGCCGGGTGGGGCCTGGCCCGAGCCGTCCCGCGAGGCGGTCGTGCACCCGCTGTTCCGGTCCGGTGAGAACGCGCTCCAGGGCTTCCTTGTCCTGGGCGTCAGCCCGCGCCGCGCGCTGGACGCGGCGTACCAGGACTTCTTCGACCTGGCGGCCGGGCACATCGCGACGGCGGTCTCCAACGCGCGCGTCCACGAGGAGTCCCGCCTCGCCACCCGCCGCGCGCAGCTGGGCGCGGACGTCGGCGCGGCGCTGACCCGCGCGGAACCGCTGGGTGAGCAGCTGCGGCAATGTTGCGAAGCCATCGTGAAGCACGTGGACGCGGCGTTCGCGCGCATCTGGGTGCTCGACCCGGCGCGAGACGTCCTGGTGCTCCAGGCGAGCGCCGGCATGTACACCCACCTGGACGGCGCGCACAGCCAGGTGCCCGTGGGGGCGCTCAAGATCGGCGCCATCGCCCAGACGCGTCAGCCGCACCTCACCAACGACGTGCTGAACGACGAGCGCGTGGGCGACAAGGCCTGGGCGGCCCGCGAGGGCTTGCGGTCCTTCGCCGGCTACCCGCTCGTCGTGGGCGGGGAGCTGGCGGGCGTGATGGCGCTGTTCTCCCGGAACGCGCTGGACGCGGACACGCTGCGGCTGATGGCCTCCGTCTCCAACTCCATCGCCGTGGGCGTGGAGCGCAAGCGCGTGGAGGACGCGAGGACGCTGGCGATGGCCCGGGAGCAGGCGGCGCTCGCCGAGGCCGAGCGGCAGCGCTCCCGGCTGGAGTCACTCTTCATGCAGGCCCCCGCGGGCATCTGCGTCCTGCGCGGGAGCGACCACGTCTACGAGTTCGCCAACCCGCGCTACCTGGAGCTCATCGGGGGCCGCGACGTCGTGGGCAAGCCGCTGAGGGACGCGCTGCCCGAGCTGACGGACATCGTCGTGCCGCTGCTGGACCGGGTGTACGGCACGGGCGAGCCGTTCTTCGGGGACGGGCTCCAGGTGCCGCTGCTGCGCCAGGGCCGGATGGAGGACTGCTTCTTCAACTTCATCTACCAGCCCATCTACGACGCCTCCCGGACGGTGGAAGGCATCGCCGTCATCGCCTTCGAGGTGAGCGAGCAGGTCCGGGCCCGCCAGCGCGCGGAGCGGCTCACGCAGGAGCTGGCGGTGACCAACCAGGACCTGGATCAGTTCGCCTACGTCGCGTCCCACGACCTGAAGGCTCCGCTGCGCGGCATCGCGAGCCTGTCGGAGTGGATCGAGGAAGCGCTCACGGACAAGATGGACGGGGAGACGCGCAACCAGATGCGCCTGCTGCGCGGGCGCGTGCACCGGCTGGAGGCGCTGATCAACGGCATCCTCAGCTATTCGCGCGTCAGCCGGATCCGCGAGAAGGTGGAGACGGTGGACGTCGGCGCGCTCCTCGTGGAGAGCCGGGATCTGCTCGCGCCGCCCCCGGAGGCGAGCGTCGTCATCGGCAAGGAAATGCCCACGCTCCAGGCGGAGCGCGCGCCGCTCCAGCAGGTCTTCCTGAACCTGATGAGCAACGCCCTCAAGCACGCGGGGCGGCCGGACGTGCGCATCGAGATCCACTGCGCGGACGCGGGCGCGTTCCACGACTTCACGCTGAAGGACAACGGGCCCGGCATCGACCCGCGCTTCCACGAGCGCATCTGGGGCATCTTCCAGACGCTGGAGAGCCGCGACAAGGTCGAGGGCACGGGCATCGGGCTCTCGGTGGTGAAGAAGATCGTCGAGACCCGGGGCGGGCGCGTGGCCATCGACTCCGAGCCAGGCGCGGGCGCGACGTTCCACGTCTTCTGGCCCAAGCAACCCCGCGTGCTTCCGTAGCCCGCGGGGGGTCGCGCTCCTCGAGCTACTCGAGGATGCTCTCCCGGGACAGGAAGGGGCGCTCCGCGGGGATGTTCCGGCCGCGGCAGACCTCGATGAACTTGTTCGATTCGATCATCTGGGGCGCGGTCTCGTCGTACTGGAGCACCATGACGTGGCGCAGCCAGGGCTCCTGGCCCATGGCGTAGACGAACACCTCTTTCGGATTGAGGTGGTTGAGGATCTCCGTGGCGCGGGCGCTGTCGGAGCCGTTGAGCCGCCGCGACTGGTCCATCTTGCGCGGCAGGGGCTGGCTGAGCAGCGGGCCGTACATCCAGCTCATCGGGCCGCCCTCGCACTCCATGCCCAGGTAGAGCGCGTCCAGCGGGCCCACCAGCTGCGCCAGGTGCTGGTACATGCGCGGCTCCAGCGCGTTGGAGTCCGCGGCCATCAGCATGGAGCGCCCGGCCAGCTTCACCAGGTGCGCCGTCTTCGCCTGCACCGCCAGGTCGCTGTGCTCGCCGATGAAGGGGATGCCCATCAGCGACCCGCCGGGGATGGAGATCTCCTGCAGGTCATCGATCTCGATGACGTTGCGGAAGCCCGTCTTCTCCAGCACCAGGCGCAGCGACGGGTCCGCCAGCGAGTACGCGTTCGAGCGGGGCACGACGATGGTGCCGATGCGGTGACGCAGCTGCAGCAGCGTCTCCATCATCAGGTGGTCCGCGTGGCCGTGGGTGATGAGGACGTAGTCAATCCGCTCCGGCAGGTCCGCGTGGGTGAAGCGCTTCTGGTCCGTGGGGAACTCGTAGCTGATGACGGGGTCGGTGAGGACGGAGACCTCACGCGTCTCCATCAGCACGCACGCGTGGCCGAAGTAGCGCACGCGCACGCCGGGGCCGGTGTAGGGCTCGGGCTTGCGCGGGGCGGCTTCCGTGAAGAGGTCCGCGAACGCCTCCGCGGCGGAGGACGGCACGCCCAGCATCTCCGCCACCTGGCCGGGGTTGCCCGGCGTGTGGCGCATGCGGAAGAGGGCGTCGATGCCCTCGTGGCGGAAGGGCACCTGGAGCCACAGGGGCGAATCGCCCTCCAGGCGCGGGGTGCTGAAGACATACTTGCGGGCGTCGCCGGAGACGCGCATCAGCGAGATGCTCTGCGACGATTCCTTGTAGAGGCTGCTGCGGTAGAGCAGGGGCTCCATGATGCGGGCGCTGGCCCGGTGGGCCAGGTCGTACGTGAGCTCCACGTAGCCCCGGAGCAGGTCCGGCACCTTGGCGTAGAGCGGCTCCAGCGACTCGCCCTTGGAGCTGGCCAGCAGCTGCTCCAGGTCCGACACGGCCTTGGTGTAGGCCAGCATGTCGGCCTGCTCACGGGTGGTGCGCTCCAGCAGCGCCTTCACGTCCCCCACGCGCGACACGGGGTGGTTGATGAAGGGGCCGCCCATCAGCGCCGGGTTCTGGAGCGCGGCCACGTGCACGTCCGGGTTCGCGACGAACGACTGCATCAGCTTCAGGTGCAGGCGGGACACGAACAGCGGCGCCGTGGCGGGGGAGATGAGGTACCACCACACGTACCACTGGTTGAACAGCGGCTCGATGGCGACATCGGGCTTCAGGTACATGGGGCGGTCGAGCATGGGGGTCTCGCG
>NZ_RAVW01000599.1 GCF_003611585.1 Corallococcus exercitus
CCGCGCAGGCGAAGCCCGCTTCGGTTCTTCCCGGGGCGTAGGCTTTGTCGGCGTGGAGTTTTCCCGGGCGGAAGCGGCGCTGCCCCGAAGGCATTCGCACTGCGGGCACGGAGTCAACAAGGGGGAAAGAGGTCGTGCGTGTCGTGCACGTTGGAGGCAGTCATCGACTCGGTCAGAGGCAGCCCATGGGCCTCTATGAGAAGATGATGCTTGCTACCCGCCTTCGCTCTATCCGCCGGGGTTGGGCCCGTGAGGGCCCCCTTTTTGACGCCCGCACGGACGAGGCGCCGATGGAGGGGCGCGAGAAGTCCACCTCGCCGCGCAGGCCCAACTCGTCCAGGAGCCTCGCCTGGAGTTGTTCCCACACGCCAGCCCGGGTCCATCCCTCCAACCTGCGCCAAGCTGTCATGCCCGGCAAGCCGGACTGCTTGAGAGGCAGCATCTCCTAGGGGATGCCGCTTCGCAGGACGAAGACGATGGCCTCCAGCGCCGCGCGGTCATCCACCCGGGGACGGTCCAATTTCTTCTTGGGCCGAGGCAGAGGCAGCAGCGGCACCACGGGATGCCAGAAAGCGTCGGGGACGAGTTCGCGGACCATGCCCTAGAAGTCGGGGATGCCCCTTGTCGCTGACCAGCCCAGCCCTGACTTTTGTTAGATGCTGTAAAGCGTCCGGCCCCCCTAACCCCGGTCGTCCTCGTCCGCTTCGTCCAGCCCTTCCGGGGACTCCAGCAACCGCCGCGCGCGCTCCATCATCTCCACGACGATCTGCCCTGCGGGCTGCACGGTGTCGATGCGCGACATGCTCGCGCCTCCGGCCGGGAGGCTCATCTCCTCCAGGTCGCCTTGCGTGTCCGGCGTGGGCAGGAAGGAGCTGAACTTCGGCATCACGTACTGCACGTCCAGCACGCCGGGGAACAGCCGCGTCGTCCCGATGGGCTCGGATTCGGACGTCGGCGGCACGCTCGACTCGCGCCCCGCCCACTCGCGCACCACGCGGTTGCGGATCACCCGCATGCGCTTGCCCGGCCACTCCGGCCCGAACAGCGTCGTCATCGTCGTGTCGCCCGCGTCCCCGTCCACCAGCCGCTGCTTGTAGAGCGGGTGCGCGTACGCCTCCACCGACGCCACCAGCCGCGTGCCCACCCAGACGCCGTCCGCGCCGTGGTGCAGCGCTCGCGCCGCGCTGAACCCGTCCGCGATGCCTCCCGCCGCGAGCACCGGCACCGCGTCCGTCAGCTTCCGGAACGCCTTCACCAACGCCAGCGTCGGCGTGCTGCCCAGGTTGCGCCCGCCCGCCTGCCGCCCCTGCGCGATGAGCCCGTCCACCCCGGCGTCCAACGCCTGCCTCGCCAGGTCCTCCGTGCCCGCCTGCACCCAGACCCGCGTTCCCGCAGCCTGCAGCGCGCGGATCCACTCGCGCGGCGGCATCGTCCAGTGGAACACCACCACCGGCACCTTCGCCGCGATGCAGGTGTCCACGTGGTCGCGCGTCGTGAAGCCGTGCGGCTCCAGCTTGTCCACGATGAAGTCCACGCCATAGGGGCGCTGCGTGCCCGCCTGGATGGCCTTCAGCCGCGCCTCCAGCACCGTCGGCGGCTCGGGTGCCGTGCCCAACATTCCCAGGCCGCCCGCCTCCGACACCGCCACCACCAGCGGCGGCAAGGAGACGAACGCCATGCCCGCCCCGACGAAGGGGTAGTGGATGCCCACGTCGCGCGTCAGGCGCGTCTTCAGCGCGTTGCCCTCCAGCACGTAGATGGGCTTCGGCTTCGGACGGGCCTCCAGGCCCGCGGCTTCGGCTTCGCCGTCCGCCTGCGGCACCTCGTCCTCGGAGGAACCCAGGGGCTGGCCGGGTCGTCCGTCGTTCGCGCCGTTCATCGCGTCTCCCGAAAGGATGCTCTCGTACCGAGCCTTCAAGATTAGCAGCGCCGCCCCTCGATTCAGCCGCGGCCGGGCGGGGCCGTGCTCACTGGCCAGCAGAGCGGCCTCACTCCTCCGGGATGAGGCCGCCGGGCCCCAGCCCCGCGTCCGTCAACACCCGCCCCCGGGCCAGCCGCCGCGTCAGGGGCCGGTAGCGCTGCGCCACCAGGGTGCTCAGCCGGAACGGCAAGCCAAGCTCCCGCTCCACCCGCCGCGCCCGCTCCACCAACGCCTCGCGCGTCAGCTTCGAGGGGCCTTCCAGCCCCACCAGGATGCGGTTGGTGCTGGTGGGGACCTCGAAGAGCGACAGGCCGTGGAAGCTCACCTGGTAGGTGCGCACCATCGCGTCGAAGTGCGGGTTCGCCGCGGACTCCCAGATGTTGCCCACCACCGCGCCGCCCCGCGTCAGCCGCGCGCGCGCGGCGCCCAGGAACTCACGCGTGCAGAGGTGCCCGGGAATCTGGTCCGCCCCGTACGCGTCCAGGATGATGACGTCGTAGGGCGGCCCGTCCGCTTCGATGAAGGCCCGCCCGTCCGCCACGTGCGCGCGCAGGAGCGCGTCCTCCTGGAAGCCGCAGTACTCCTTCGCGGCGTCCACCACCGCCGCGTCCAGCTCCACCACGTCGATGTGCGTGTCCGGCAGCACCGCGCGCAGGAACATGGGGATGGCGCCGCCGCCCAGCCCGATGGCGAGGATGTTCTCCGGCCGGGGCACGAACGCCAGCGCCACCATCACCATGCGGGTGTACGGCAGCTCCAGCCGCAGGGGCTCGCCAGGCCACACCACGCTCTGGCGCGCGCCCCCGTCGCCGAAGCGCAGCGAGCGGCGTCCCTCCGCGTCCTCGGTGACGATGACGGGCCCGGAGCCGTCATCGAGTTCGTCCGGCGATGCCAGGGCTTCGCGCTCCCTACTTCGCGCCCGTCACCGGCAGCGGCCCGCTGTCCAGCACCCGCTGCGCCGTCACCGCTGGCCCGTACCGGGGCGTCTGGACGGGCGTGCCCTGGGAGTCCTTCCCCTGGCTGAGCGTGATGGCGTCCGCGTCCGGCAGGTAGCCCACGCGCAGGGACACCTCGCGCACGGCGGACAGCTCGCGCGTCTCCTCCGGGCCCGTGGGGTACGGCAGCGCGGTGCGCAGGGGCAGCGGGACGACGGCGCGGCGGTTCGCCGTGGCGCCTGGCTCCACGCGCGTGACGGCAGGCACCTCCGGGGCTTCCACCGCCAGGTCCTCCGGCACCGGCAGGAGCATGCGCGACAGCACCACCTTGCCACCGGACAGGTCCACGTAGGCCCGCTCGGGCGCCAGCGTGAGGTGGCCGCTGAAGCCCACGTCCCACAGGCCGTCCAGCAGCAGCACGGCCTTCGGCGTCCGGTTGTGCACCGCGTAGGTGACGGCGAGCGTGTCCGCCTCGCGCGCCACCGACTCCACCTTCAGCTCCACGTCCGCCTGGGCCACGCGTTGTCCTCCTGGGTCCGCCGGGGCTGCCGCGGGCCGCTCCGGCGCCCGCGCACACCCGACGATGAGCGCCAGCGCCATGATGGCACCAGCGCGGCGGAAGGTCCTCATCCTCCGCATCCTAGTAGCGCGGGCGGGTGGGCAGGTTCAGGTCGTCGCGCAGGACGTTCTCGCCAGGACGGCCGCCCTGCACCACGTCCGGCGTGGCCGGGTTCTGGTCCAGGTCGATGGGCAGGCCCACCGCGGAGGGCTCCAGATTGCGCGTGCCGTCCTTGGAGCCCAGCGCCAGCGTGCCGTTGTTCATGTCCGAGGCGTGCACCAGTTCGTGGAACAGGCCGACGACGGGCGGGCGGTTCATCCACTCCTCGGTGCCCAGGGAGATGCGCGTGGTGTTGTAGTTCACCTGCGCGTCCGTGCCCTTGCCCGGCGTGCCGTCCGCGTTCATGAAGCCGTCGTTGAAGTTCGTGCCGCCCGCGCTGTTGCCGCTGGCCGTCTCGCGGATGACCGTCTTCTTGCCGCTCTTGTCCAGCGTGCCCAGCAGCTCCTGGCCCGCGGGCAGCGAGCGCAGCGCGTCCAGGTCCGACTGCGTGCGCGCCTGGAACTCCGCGCTGCCCGTCACGGACACGGAGGAGCCGCGCTGATCCGCGTCCGTCATGTCGACGATCTCGCGCTCGGCCTTCTCCGAGTCGGCGGTGGTCTCGTTCTCCTCGACGTAGAGCTTGTCGGTGCCCGTGCCGCCCGCCACCTTGTCCTTGCCCTCGCCGCCCGCCACCGCGTCGTTGCCCCGGCCACCGCTCAGCGTGTCGTCGCCGCGCCCGCCGATGACCTGATCATCGCCCGCGCCGCCGTAGGCCCGGTCATTGCCCGCGCCACCGTCGATGTAGTCGCGGCCGTTGCCGCCGGACACGTAGTCGTTGCCGTCCAGGCCGTAGAGCACGTCGCGGCCCTCGCCGCCCAGGATGCGGTCATCGCCCGCGCCGCCCTCCAGGTAGTCGTCGCCGTCCTGGCCCTGCAGCGTGTCCTTGC
>NZ_RAVW01000059.1 GCF_003611585.1 Corallococcus exercitus
GGCGGCGGCGGGGGCCGGGGTGTTGGCAAACGCGGCGGAGGCGGCGAACAGGGCGGCGACGATGACGGTCTTCATGGATGGCTCCGGGGACGACACGCCGACGCGGGATTGCATCGGTTGATGCCAGGGCCCTAGAGCACCCGCCGTGCCAGGGACGGTTTCAAGCAACTTCGCGGGGTTCTCCAGGTGGGAGCGGATCCGCCATGGGGAGAATCTCCTCAGTTGCAATTGAAACGATGGGTGCAAGCTCCCCAGGCAGGCGCACGTTGCTTTGACGGCAACCACGCTCTTCTGCAAGCTGCACCGCGTCCTTTCGTTCCGAGCGCCAGGCGCCGGACCGCGAAATGGAGCATGAAGCCCGGTCGTCCTCGTCGTGCATGTCGCGCGGCCAGGTGTCGGGAGAGATGGCGTATGCGGCACCTGCTGGCGGCATGGAGTGTGGCGTGGCTCGGAGTGGGATGCGCCGCGACCATTCCCCCTGAACGCCTCCAGGCCCAGGTGTCGGAGACGGAGCGCTGGCAGCGCGAGTACCAGGCCGAGCGTGAGCGCACCGAGGCCCTGGCGGCGAGGATGGCGGCCCTGGAGTCCGCGCTGGAGGAGCTGACGCAGGAGCGCGCGGAGGCGGAACAGGCGCGCGCGGAGGCGGAGCAGGCGCGCGCGACCGCGACGGACGAACTGGCGCGGCTGGAGACGGAGCGCCACGCGCTGGAGGAGCACAACGCGCAGCTGCTGGCGCGGCAGCGTGAGCTGGCGGCGCTGCACGAGGAGCTGTCGGACGTGTGGTACGAGTCCGCGCTGGAGCGCGCACGGCGGCGCACCCAGCCGCCCCTGCCGGGCGCCTCCTCCACCGAAGCCAACGCGCCGGTGCCGTGAGTTTCACGAGGGCGTCCCCACGGGATGCCTTCTGGTTCTTCTTTGAGTTGACCCAAGGAGCGTGCCCGTGGCGATGAACTCGCGGACCCCCATCCGTGGATACCGCGCGGGTTTCTTCTTCGTGGTGATGCTGCTGTCGGGCGTCACCGGCTTCATGCTCTGGACGGAGGTGCGCACCGGGCATCAGGTGGAAGCGCTGGTGCTGGAGGCCCTGGAGCGCGCGAGCCTCATCGGCCGCATCCGTGTGGACGTGATGTCGCTGGAGTCCGCCATCGAGGCGCACGTGCGCTCCAGCGGCGACGCCGAGCGCAAGGAAGCCGACGCGGTGATGGAGGACATCCTGGGCAGCATCCGCCAGTCCTCGGAGGCGTACATGCGCCACCTGCCGCCCGGCGAGAAGGAGGTCTGGCTGCGCTTCAACGGCGCGTGCCAGGGGCTGGCGGATCAGGTGCGCGCGGCGGCGGTCTTCTCACGGCAGAGAGACGCGGAGCGCGCCCGGCGCCACCTGGTGGAGAGCATCCGCCCGCTGGCGGCGGAGGTGGACCAATTGGCGGGACAGCTGGCCACGGAGAACGCGTCCGACGCGCGCGTGCTGGTGGGCAGGCTGGGCACGCTGCGGGTGCGCAACACGGCCCTGGGCGCGGTCACCACGCTCCTGGCCATCCTGCTGTCCATGGTGGTGGGCTGGCACATCATCTCCCTGCTCAAGCGCCAGGACGCCACCATCCAGGGGCAACTGGAGGAGCTGGGGCGGCACAACCAGGAGCTGGATGCGTTCACCCGGCGCGTGGCGCATGACCTGATGGGCCCCCTGTCCCCGCTCAAGGGCTACCTGACGCTCATCCGGCGCTCCGGCGCGGTGAAGGACCCGGGCGCGCTGGAGATGATCTCCCAGTGTGAATCCAGCGCGGTGCGCATGGGCGAACTCATTGAAGCGCTGCTGCGCTTCTGCCGCGCGGGCACCCGGGGCGACGGGACGATGGGGGAGCTGGACACGGCGGTGAGCACGCTGCTGCTGGAGGTGAGCCAGACGGCGACGGCGCTGGGCGTGTCGCTGGAGCGCGAGCTGGAGCCGGGCGTGCTGGTGGACTGTCCGGCGCAGCTGCTCCAGGTGGTGGCGCGCAACCTCTTGTCCAACGCGGTGAAGTACACGGCGGGGCGGCCGGATCCGCGCGTGAAGGTGCGGGTGGCGACGGAAGGGACGGACGCGGTGGTGGAGGTGACGGACAACGGGCTGGGGATGAGCGCGGCGACGCAGGCGTCGCTGTTCCAGCCGTTCTTCCGGGCCGCGGAGGTGCGGGGCATTCCCGGGCACGGCCTGGGGCTGGCCACCACCCGGCGCGTGGTGGAGGCGCACGGCGGCACGCTCACGGTGCACTCGGAAGAGGGAAAAGGCACTCGGATCCGCGTGAGGTTCGCGCGTGTGGCGCGCACTCCGGCTCCGCTTGTGGTGGAGTCCGGGCCGCAGCGCGACGCCCCCTCCATCCGCAAGGCCTCATGAGCTCAGCCCGAATCCTCGTCGTCGATGATGATCCGCATGCGCGCGACCTGCTCCAGCGCCTCCTGGGCGTGCTGGGGCCGGTGACGCAGGCGGCGGACCCCAAGGGCGCGGCGGAGCGGATGGGCGAGCAGTCCTTCGACCTGGTCCTCACGGACATGGCCATGCCCGACCCGGGCGATGGCCTGAAGGTGCTCCAGTTGGTGAAGTCGAACCTGCCGGACTCGCCGGTGATTGTCGTGACGGCGTTCGGCAACATCGAGGGCGCGCTGGACAGCATCCAGCTGGGCGCCTTCGACTACCTGTCCAAGCCGTTCGACGTGGACGCCATCATGCGGGTGGCGAAGCGGGCGCTGGAGCAGAAGCGGCTGGTGGAGGAGAACCGCACGCTGCGCAAGCAGGTGGAGCGCACGTCGCTGGTGGGCCGCAGCCAGGCGCTGCTGGAGGTCTACAAGCAGGTCGCTCGCGCGGCGACGAGCAACGTGCCGGTGCTGATTACCGGTGAGACGGGCACGGGCAAGGAGATGGTGGCGCGGGCGCTGCACAAGCGCTCGGCGCGTTCAGGGGGGCCGTTCATTCCGGTGGACTGCGGCGCCATCACCGAGTCGCTGATGGAGAGCGAGCTGTTCGGCCACGCGAAGGGCAGCTTCACGGGCGCGTCCGGAGCGCGGCGCGGCCTGTTCGAGGAGGCCAACGGCGGCACGCTGTTCCTGGACGAGATTGGCGACGTGGGGATGAAGGTCCAGTCGCAGCTGCTGCGCGTGCTCCAGGAGGGGGAGATCCGCCGCGTGGGCGAGAGCGTCCCGGTGAAGGTGGAGGTGCGGGTGCTGGCGGCGACGAACAAGGACCTGAAGGCGAGGGTGGCGGAAGGGGCGTTCCGCGAGGACCTGCTGTACCGGCTGGACGTGGTGCACCTGCACCTGCCGCCGTTGCGTGATCGGCGCGAGGACATCCCGGCGCTGGTGGAGCACTTCGCGTCGCTGCACGCGAGGGGCGGGGTACGGCCGGTGGTGACGGCGGACGCGATGGCGCGGCTCACGGTGTACGACTGGCCGGGCAACGTGCGGCAGCTGGAGAACGTGATGGCGCGGGCGCTCGCGCTGAACGTGACGGGCGTGCTGGGGCCGCCGGACTTCCCGGAGCCCATCGGTGACGCGCCCAAGCGACTGACGGGGCTCGCGGGAGACCTGCCCAGCCTCGCGGAGCTGTCGCGGCGGTACGCGGCGCACGTGCTCCAGCACGTCGGCGGGAACAAGAGCGAGGCCGCACGCCTGCTGGGCGTGGACCGCAAGACGCTCTACAAGCTCCTGGAGACGCCGGAAGCGCCCGAGGGCATTCCGCCCGCGGAAGGCCGGGGCTGATCCGCGCAGGGCACTTTCCGCCGTTCGTGGCAATCGCCGCTCGGGGCGCATGCCCTGCCCACCCAGGCGCTTGCGCGCGCAGGAGATCGCACCTGGGCCGACGTTGAGGATGTCAGCGGGGACCCGTAGCGTTGCGATCTGTATGCGCCGCCGCTGGTTCCCCCTCGGACTCCCCCTGATTCTCTTCGCGTGCGCTCCGGTGGAGCCTCCCGTTCCCATCGTGCAGGTGGATGCGGGCACCGTGACGGCACAAGCCCCCGTGCCCGACGCGGAGACCGCACCGCCGACGGAGTCCGCGCAGGCGCTGCGCTCCGCATGGCAGGCCACCGCGCCCGAACCGGCCGATGACGGCGGCGTCACGCATGCCACCGCGCCGGCCCTGCTGGGCGTCGTGGAGGCTTCGGAGGACGCGGGCAGCGCGCTGTCGCTGGAGCCTTCGCTGTCGCAATCCGCCTCTGTCGGAGCGGATCCCGAAGCCCTGCCCGGCGAAGAGGAGCCGCAGGTCATCACGGAGTCCGAGGTCCCCGTGCTGGAACTGGGACCGGACGGTGAGCCGTTGATCGACGCGGAGGACTCCGCATCGGATGACTCCACCGCGATGGGCACGGAGACCCTCGCGCAGGACCTGGACGGAGGGAGTGCTCCAGGTTCGTCCGCTGTCGCCGTGGGCTCCGATCCGACGGATCCCGCGACAACGCCCATCACGGGTGTCGACGGCGAAGAGGACGTCGTCGCCGAAGCACCGCTCACGGAAGCCGATGCGGGCATGGAGCCCTACGCCATTCCGTACTCCCCGGACGCGGGCTCCCTACGCGTGCGCCGCTCCATCGCGGTGCGCTCGGAGCCCCGGCAGGACTCGCCTCCGCTGGGCACCGTGGCCCAGGACATGCGCGTGCGCTGGAAGGGCGCCATGCGCGGACCGGACTGCGAGACATGGGTGGAGATCGAGCCCCGCGGCTGGGTCTGCGAGCGCTACCTGGAACAGAACTTCCGCGAGCCCCGCGTCCGCCCGCTGCCCCGCGTGGAGGAGGGCGCGCTCACGCCCGGCATCTACGCTCGCGTCGTCGGCCACCGCGTGCGCGCCTACCCGAGCCTCGCGCTCGCCCGCAAGAAACGGCAGGGCGTGCTGCTCAAGGGCTCCGTCACCGTGAAGCTCCTGGGCCAGGTGAAGGTCGGCCGGCGCACCTTCTGGCGCACCTCCGACGGCCAGTACTTCGAAGCGCGCGTCCTTCGCGAACACCGCCCCTCCGAGTTCAGCGGTCTGGACGCGGAAGCCCTCGCGTCCCTGCCCATGCCCTTCGCCTGGGCCCAGTCCCGCACCGCGCCCCGCACCGACGTGGTGGTGCGCAAAGCCCCCGACGCGCGCGCCGAACGCGAGACCGTGCTCCCGCCGCGCACGCTCGTCTCCGTGCGCGAGCTGTCCCCCGACGGCCAGTGGGTCCGCATCGCGGAGGACCACTGGGTGGCGCGCGACGACCTGCACGTCGCGTGGTCACTGGCGTCTCCGTCCATCGTGGAGCCCGGCGCGCGCTGGCTGGACGTGGACCTGGAGGCCCAGACGCTCATCGCCTACGAGGGCGACCGTCCCGTCTACGCCACGCTCATCTCCTCCGGTAAGCCCGGCACCGACACGCCCGAAGGCCTCTTCCGCATCTGGGTGAAGTTCGCGGAGGCCGACATGACGGGCCGCATGGGCAGCGCCAGCTACCGCGTGGCCACCGTGCCGTGGACCATGTTCTTCGAGGGCGACTTCGCCCTGCACACGGCCTACTGGCACGACCGCTTCGGCGAACCCGTGAGCCACGGCTGCATCAACCTGGCCCCCAAGGACGCCCGCGCCCTCTACGGGTGGACGACGCCGGAAGTGCCCACCGGCTGGTCCATGGCCCACGCGACGCCGGAAGACCCGGGCACCTGGGTGCGCATCCGCGGACAGGCGCGCGAGGAGCCGAAGAAGCGCCGCAAGAGCGCGCCCGTCGTCGCCACCGTGCGCGACCTCTAGCCGGCGGTTGACGGGCTACATGTACAAGGCGCGACTGAGGCGGACCCCATACTCCGCATCGGGATTCGTGGTGCCGTCTCCGACCCGTTCCACGACAGCCGCCACCATCAGGTCGCGCCGCTTGGGCAAGCGCGCCGCCTCGGCTGTTGCCAGCGCCGTCGGCAGCTGCTCGCGGGTGAGGTCCGTGCAGTAGCACGGCGCGCCAGGCTGCTGTCGCCACGACTCCGCGAGCGTGCCCGCGTCGAATGCGTCGAACCCGGTGTCCTCGACGAGCGCCATGCCCACCTTGCGATCCGCTTCCCGGTCCGCCGCCACGGAGAGCGCGATGCGCCCGGGGCTCCCCGGTGCCATTCCCTTGGTCGCGAAAGACGCGGAGCCGATGGAGTTCCACGCCTTGACGACCGGCCGGCCCAACAGCTCGGCCACCCACAGGCTTTCGACCTGTCCGGCCTCGATGGCGGCGATCTTGCTGTCACGGGCGGGGTAGTAGTTCGACGTGTCGATGACGACCGTCCTGGCAGGAACGCTGGCGATGAGCGGCGCGATCCCGGGGAGACGGTTCAGGGGAATCGACAGGATGACGACGTCCACGTCCGTCACCGCTTCCGCAGCCGTGACCGCGCGTGCGCCGGAGGCCAGCGCATCGGCCTCGATGGTCTCCGGGCCGCGCGAGTTGGCCACCTTCACGTCATGTCCGGCCGCACCCAGCTTGCGCGCCAGGGTCTTCCCGATGTGTCCAACGCCGACGATGCCAATCTTCATGATGGAGTCTCCTGCTGCGGGTTGTGAGGGCTTCACTCGTCTGCCGGGTGCGCGAGCGCTTCGAGCGTGCGGCGAAGGTCGTCCAGCCCCCGGTCGGTCAGCTGGCATGCCGTCTTGATCTTCCCTGGGATGCCCCGGACCTTGGGTTCGAGGGCGCGTCCCCGGGGTGTCAGGTCCACCAGCACCCGGCGCTCGTCGGCCGGGTCGCGCTTCCGCGTGACGAACCCCGCCACCTCGAGCCGCTTGACCAGCGGCGTGATGGTGCCCGTGTCCATGTCCAGGCGGGCGCCGAGCTCGCCGACGGGGAGGGGTGCACCCTCCAGCAGCGCGAGGACCACGAGGTACTGGGGGAACGTCAGGCCCAACGGCTCAAGGAACGGCTTGTGCAACCGCACCATCCGGTTGGCCGCCCCATAGAGGGCGAAAGACAGCTGCGTGCCGACGCTTTTCGGTTCCACGACTGGATTCTCTCGTTCGCTATTATATAGCGCACTAGATAATTGGGGAGGCTTCGCGGATCAACTGCTTCCGGGCAGTCAGGGGGAGGGCGGCTCTAGCCGCCCAGCACGGACACCGTGACGCGGCGGCGGTGCGGTGACGTGCGGTGCTCCCAGACGTAGACGCCCTGCCACGTGCCCAGGTCCGCTTCTCCGTCCTTCACGGGCACGCTCAGGGACACCTGCGTCAGCACCGTGCGCACGTGCGCGGGCATGTCGTCCGGCCCCTCCGCGTCGTGCTGGAACAGCGGATCGCCGTCCTTCACCAGCCGGGAGAAGAACGCCTCCAGGTCGCGCTGGACGACGGGGTCCGCGTTCTCGCTGATGAGCAGCGACGCGCTGGTGTGGTGCAGGAACAGCGTGCACAGGCCCTCACGGATGCCCGTGCCCTTCACCGCCTTCTGCACCTCACCGGTGATGTCCACCAGGCCCCGGCCCCGCGTGGACACCGTCAGCTCCTTCGCCTGATACACCCTTGCGCCTCCGTCCCGTGGGTCAGCGCCCGTCCAGCCGCTTCACGAGGAACGCCGCCAGCTGCTCCAGCTCCTCGGTGACGATGGTGTGCCCGCCGTCGAAAGGTAGGAACTCCACCGTCAGCCCCGCGCCCGTCAGCATGGCGCGCAGCCGCTCGCCCTCCGGGTAGGGGAGCACCGGGTCCTGACGGCCGTGGCCCTGGAACACCGGCAGGGACGACCGGGCCCGGGCCTTCGGCTCCCACTCCTTCCCGGCGACCATGGCCCCGGACAGCAGGCACAGCCCGGCGGGGCACTCCTCCAGCCGCAGGGCCACATCCGTGGACATCATCGCGCCCTGGCTGAAGCCTCCCAGCACGACGCGATTCAGGGGCACCTGGAGCGCCGCCACCACGCTCATCAGCGCCCGGCGCGCGGCGGGCGCTCCCGGCGGCACGGTCTGGGAGTACTGCGCCCAGTCGCGCCCCCGGCCCATCAGGATGTCCATGGGGATTTCAAACCACGCGCGGCCTCCGGGCATGCCGAGCGCGTCCAGGGACAGCAGCGCTTCCGGGAAGACGAAGCGCACGGCCTGCGCCAGCCGGGGCGCGGCAGTCATCAGCTCCGGCGCCAGCGCCACCAGGTCCGTGCCCGGCGCGCCGAAGCCGTGGCTCAACACCACCACCAGCTCCGGCGTCGCGCCCTCCGGGAGGGCGTCCACCACGTGGCAGTTCAGCTCTCCCAGCTTCGTGCGCACGTGGCGCGGGCGGAGGCTCACGGCTGCGCGTCGCTGATGGTGACGTGCTGGATGACCATGTCCGTGTCCGGCCTGTCCTGCGCGTTGCGCGGCGTGTTGGCGATCTTCTCCACCACGTCGTAGCCCTTCACCACCTCACCGAAGATGGTGTGGCGCCCCTTGAGGAACTGCGGCGTGGACGTGGTGATGAAGAACTGGCTGCCGTTGGTGCCCGGGCCGGCGTTGGCCATGGCCAGGAGGCCCTTCTTGTCGAAGTCCCGGTTGCTCTTGAACTCGTCCCCGAAGCGGTAGCCCGGGTCGCCCCGGCCGGTGCCCGTGGGGTCGCCGCCCTGGATCATGAAGTCGGGGATGACGCGGTGGAAGATGACGCCGTCGTAGAGCGGCTTGCCCTCCACGCGCTCACCCGTCTTGGGGTTGATCCACGGCTGCTCGCCGGTGGCCAGGCCCACGAAGTTCGCCACCGTCTTGGGCGCGTCCTTGGAGAAGAGCTTGAGCACGATGGTGCCCTGGTTCGTCTCCATCGTGGCCCAGAGGTCCTGGCCCTCCAGGGCCTTCTTCTGGAAGCCCGTCGCGGAGGCCGCGTCCGTCTGCAGGCTCACCGTGCGGGGAGCCGCCTGGGAGTTGGAGGGAGGGGCCTTCGCGGCCGGAGGCTGCTCCTTGTCCTTGGAGCACGCGGTCAGGGCGAGGCAGAGGAGTCCAGCGGTCAGGAATCGGGTGCGCATGGGGCGCGCATCCTAGCGGCTTTCGACCGGGCTCCAGCGTGTTAAAGAGGGCTGCACCCCCGGAGGTTTTCCCTGTGACAACCGGACAGGAATGGCTGGTTGACGCGAGCGGCTGCGCGCCCGAGCGGCTCAAGGACGCGGCCGCGCTGGCGGCACTCTTCGAGGAACTGGTCGTGCTGATGGACCTGAAGGTCGTGGGCCAGCCGCAGTGGCACGTCTTCCCGGAGCCCGGCGGCGTCACCGGCCTGGCGCTCCTGGCCGAAAGCCACCTGGCCATCCACACCTTCCCGGAGCACGGCTTCGCCGCGCTCAACGTCTACTGCTGCCGCACCCGCGCGCGTCCGGACTTCGACGCGCTGGCGGCGAAGCACCTGGGCGCCACGTCCTGCCGCGTGCGCGAGCTGTCGAGAGGGGTGGAGGCGTGACGCAGGGGGCGTGTCCGTCGTGTGGCGCGAGCGTGGAGTTCTCCGTCGGCTCCGCGCAGGTCGTGGTGTGCGCCTACTGCCAGACGATGGTGGCGCGCGTGGGCGCGGAGCTGGAGGCCCACGGCAAGGTGGCCCGCATCGTGGAGACCGACTCTCCGCTGCGCCTGGGCCTGGAGGGCCGCGTCAACGGCACCGCGTATCAAATCGTCGGACACCTCCAGAAGGACCACGGCGCCGGCCCCTGGGACGAGTGGTACGTGGAGATGTCCGACGGCCGCACCGGCTGGCTCAGCGAGTCCGAGGGCGCCTTCCACCTGCTCTCCGACGCGGGCGTGGAGGAGGGCATCCAGCTCCAGGACCTGCACCCCGGCGACCGCCTGCGCCTGCGCAACCGGCCGCTGGTGGTGGAGGAGCGCGGCCACGGGCGCGTCGTCGCCGCGGAGGGCCAGCTCCCCAGCGACGTGGATCCGGAGGCGGACAGCTACTACGTGGACGCCACCGGCCCGCGAGGCCTGTTCGTCACGCTGGACTTCGGCACGCGCGACCGCGACCCGGAGGTGTTCCTGGGGCAGAAGCTGGAGCTCACCCAGCTGGGCATCCCCCCGGGGGAGCTGCGTCCGCGCGTGCGCAAGGCGCAGCTCCAACAGGCGCGCTGCACCAACTGCAACGGCCCGCTGGAATTGCGCGCGCCGGACCAGACGCTGCGCGTGGCGTGCCCCTACTGCGGCGCGCTGATGAGCGTGGCGCAAGGCAAGCTGGCCTTCCTCAAGCTGCTCCAGAAGCCGGAGCTGCCGGCGGCTCTCGCGCTGGGGCAGAAGGGCACGCTCGACGGCGCGGAGTGGATCTGCATCGGCTACCAGGAGCGCTCGTGCGTGGTGGAGGGCACGCGCTACCCGTGGATGGAGTACCTGCTCTACCACCCGGCGCGCGGCTTCACCTGGCTGATGGAGTCCAACGGCCACTGGGTGTTCCTCAAGCCCATGGCGGCCGGTGACGCGAGCGTCGTGCCGCAGGTGTCCGCGTTCTACGAGCGCCGCCGCTACAAGGCCTTCCAGTCCGTCACCGCCGTCACCGACGCGGTGGTGGGCGAGTTCTACTGGAAGGTCTTCCAGGGCGAGCAGGCGCGCGCCACGGAGTACGTCGCGCCGCCGTACTCCGTGAACGAGGACGCCACCGACAACGAGGTCACGTACACCCACGGCGAGTACCTCACGCCGGAGCAGGTGCGTGACGCGTTCAAGCTGAAGGAGCCGCTACCCAGGCCCCGGGGCATCGCGCCCAGCCAGCCCAACACGCGCCGCGAGGCGATGATGAAGACGCTGCTCTGGTCGGCGGTGTGGCTGCTGGGCCTGTTCGCCCTGTCGGCCGTGCTCCACGCGCGCGCGCTCAACGCGCGGGTGCTGGACCTGCAGGTGACGCTGCCCCGGAGCGCGACCTCCGGCTCCCCCGACGCCATGCACTTCAGCCCGCCCTTCGAGCTTTCGAGGGACGGCAACGTGCGGGCGCAGGTCACCATGTCGCAGGCGATCGACAACGCGTGGGTGGGCGTGCAGGGCGACCTGGTGAACCAGGACACGCAGGACGTGGTGAGCTTCTACGAAGAGGTCAGCTACTACCACGGGCGCGACAGCGACGGCTCCTGGAGCGAGGGCGGCCAGGACGGCAGCGTGTTCCTGTCGTCGGTGCCCAAGGGCCGGTACGTGCTGCGGACGACCACGTCGTTCGACCCGGCCCTGAAGCTCACGGGCCCTCAGCTGGGGCCCGTCGTCAGCTACCAGGTCGTGCTCACGCACGACACGCCCAACGAGAGCTGGTTCGTCATCGCGCTGGTGCTGCTGCTGGTGATTCCGGCGCTGTCGTTCTTCTTCGCCAACAGCTTCGAGACCGAACGCTGGAAGGAAAGCAACCTGTAGGAACGAGAGGTGGACGATGAGGTACCTGGGCGGACTGGTGCTCCTGGCGTACGCGTGGGCCACCTATACGGGCTGGGCCCCGTTCAGTGACGAGGAGCGCGGACGGGTGACCGGTGATGTGAAGCGCGGTCCCGGCGGCGTGCTGCTGTGGACCGGTGGATTCATGGGAGGCAAGTGATGCTGTTGCTCGGAGTGGTGGTCACCCTGCAGGGAGTGCTGGCGAGCGTCATCTATTCGCTCATCGGCCTGGTGGTGTTCGTGGCCGGCTTCTACGTCATCCGCCTCATCCTGCCGTACGACGTGCACAAGGAGATCGAGGTCGACCAGAACGTCTCGCTGGGCATCGTCATCGGCTCCTTCATCCTGGGCCTGGCCATCATCATCGCGGCGGCCATCAGCGGCTGAACGACGTGACGCTTTGAACAAGACGCTGCTCTTCCTCACCGTCCTCGTCATCGCGACGTGCGGGCTCATCTACGAGCTCATCGTCGGGACGCTCGCCAGCTACCTGCTGGGGGACAGCATCACCCAGTTCTCCACCGTCATCGGCGGCTACCTCTTCGCCATGGGCATTGGCAGCTACCTGTCGCGCTTCGTGGAGCGCGGGGTGGCCCAGCGCTTCGTGGAGGTGGAGCTGGCCGTGGCGCTCGTCGGCGGCCTGTGCGCGCCGATGTTGTTCCTCACCTTCACGCTCACCAGCGTGTTCCCCGTCGTCCTGTACGGCAGCGTGCTGGCCATTGGCACGCTGGTGGGGCTGGAGATTCCCCTCCTGCTGCGCATCCTGCAGGACCAGCTCAAGTTCAAGGACCTGGTCAGCCAGGTGCTGACGTTCGACTACCTGGGCGCGCTCGCCGCCAGCGTGGCGTTCCCGCTCTTGCTGGTGCCGAAGCTGGGCCTGGTGCGCACGTCGCTCCTCTTTGGCCTGCTCAACGCGGGCGTGGGGCTGTGGAGCACGTGGCTGCTCGCGCCCGTGCTGGCCAACCCCGTGCGCCTGCGCGTCAAGGCGGTGGTGCTGTGCGCGGGGTTGCTGGTGTGCTTCGCGCTGGGGGACCGGCTCACCACGTTCTACGAGGACCAGCTCTACGCGGACGAGGTCGTCCACGCCACGAGCTCCCCCTACCAGCGCATCATCGTCACGCGCGGCAAGCGGGGCTTCTCGCTGTTCCTCAACGGCAACCTCCAGTTCGCCAGCATCGACGAGTACCGCTACCACGAGTCCCTGGTGCACCCGGTCATGGTGCGCGCGCAGAAGGTGGAGCACGTGCTCATCCTGGGCGGCGGGGACGGGCTCGCGGCGCGCGAGGTGCTGAAGTATCCGGAGGTGAAGTCCATCACGCTGGTGGACCTGGACCCCGCCATCACGGGGCTCGCCACGGGCTACAAGGAGCTGGCGGCGCTCAACCAACACTCCATGACGCACCCGAAGATGCGCGTCATCAACACGGACGCGATGCAGTTCCTGGCGGAAGGCACCAACACCTGGGACGTGGTGATTGTCGACTTCCCGGACCCCAACAACTTCGCGCTGGGGAAGCTGTACACGACGGGCTTCTACAAAATCCTGAAGAAGCGTCTGGCGCCGGGCGGGGTGGCGGTCATCCAGAGCACGAGCCCGCTGTTCGCGCGGCGCTCGTTCTGGTGCGTGGAGACCACGCTCAAGGCCGCGGGCTTCTGGACGCAGCCGTACCACGCGCTGGTGCCATCCTTCGGAGAGTGGGGCTACGTGCTGGTGGCGCAGGAGCCGGCCGCCCGCCACCGCCCGCTGCCGGAGGGGCTGGCGTTCCTGGACGAGGACACGCTGGAGGGGCTCACGCGCTTCTCTCCGGACATGGCGCCGCTGCCGGCGGAGGTGAACCGGCTGAACAACCAGGTGCTGGTGCACTACTACGAAGAGGAGTGGCGCCGGTGGAACTGACGCGGCGCGAGCTGGTGGCCGCGTTCCTGGGCGCCTCCGTGGCGAGCGCCTGTGCGCGGCACCCGGCCCCTCGCGCGCTGGTGCCCGGCGCCATCGTGGACCGGGCGGTGGACACCGGCCACAAGCTGCGCGGCGGGCCGCTGCCGCGCGCGCAGACGTTCGAGCCGGTGGACGTGCTGATTGTCGGCGCGGGCGTGGCCGGGCTGTCCGCCGCGTGGCGTCTGTCCGCCGCGGGCGTGAAGGACGTGCGCGTGGTGGAGCTGGAGGCGGAGGCCGGGGGCACGTCGCGCTCCGGGCGCAACGGCGTGTCCGCGTTCCCGTGGGGCGCGCACTACCTGCCGTCGCCCCTGGAGGACCGCGGGCCGGTGATGCGCCTGCTGCGGGAGATGGACGCCGTCACCGGCGTGGACGCGGACGGACACCCGTCGTTCGCGGAGGAGCTGCTCATCCAGGAGCCCGACGAGCGCGTCTTCTACAAGGGCCACTGGTACGAGGGGCTGTACCTGCGCGCGGGCGCGAGCGCCGAGGACCTGGCGGAGCTGGAGCGCTTCGACGCGCGGATGAATGCCTTCGCCGCCGCGCGCGACGCGAAGGGGCGCAAGGCGTTCGCGGTGCCGGGGGCGCTCTCCAGCGACGACGCGGAGTGGACCGCGCTGGATGCGCTGAGCATGGCGCGGTGGATGGAGGCGGAGGGCTTCCGCTCGCCCCGGCTGAAGTGGTTCGTGGACTACGCGTGCCGCGACGACTACGGCGCCACCTCCGAGCACGTCTCCGCCTGGGCGGGCATCTGGTACTTCGCCGCGCGGCAGAACGGGAAGGGCGAGCGCAGCGACGGCTTCCTGTCCTGGCCCGAGGGCAACGGCCGGCTGGTGAAGCAGCTGGCGTCGTCGCTGGGCCCGCGCCAGCTGGAGACGCAGGTGCTGGTGCACACGGTGGAGCCGGGCGAGGACGGCTGCCGCGTGCACGCGCTGGACGCGCGCACCGGGGCACCCCGCGCCTTCCAGGCCCGCCAGGTGGTGCTGGCGTGCCCGCGCTTCGTCGCCGCGCACGTGGTGGCCCCCTGGCGCGAGGCGCGGCCCGCGTGGATGGATGCCTTTGTCTACAGCCCGTGGGTGGTGGCGAACCTGACGGTGTCCGCGCCGCCGGCGTCGCGGGGCTTCCCGCTGGCCTGGGACAACGTCTTCTACGAGAGCCGGAGCCTGGGCTACGTGGTCGCCACGCACCAGTCGCTGCGCCAGGACGCGCGCGGGCCCACGGTGCTCACCTGGTACCTGCCCATGGCCGGCGCGGACGTGAAGGCGGAGCGCAATCAGGCCCTCTCCGCGACGTACGGGGACTGGGAAGCGCTGGTGATGGCGGACCTGTTGCCGGCGCACCCCGGGGTGGGCGCGCTCGCGCAGCGGCTGGAGGTGCAGCGCTGGGGCCACGCCATGGTGCGGCCCCAGCCGGGCTTCCTCTGGGGTGACGCGCGCCGCGCCGCGCAGCAGAGCCTGGGGCGGCACCTGCACTTCGCGCACACGGACCTGGGCGGCATGGCCCTCTTCGAGGAGGCCAACTGGTTCGGCGTGCAGGCCGCGGAGCGGGCCCTGGCGGGAATGGGGCGCACGAGCGCCAGTTGGTTGTAGCCAACGGAAGCGGGAGGGAAGGGCACATGAAGGACAGTCGCTTCAGCCGGGCGGAGTTCCTCGGACTCACCAGCCTGCTCGCGGGCTCCACGCTGTTCCCCGGACGGGCCGACGCGGCTCCGGACGGAGGCACGCCCTCCCTGCGCACCGTGAAGTCGCCGGGGCTCGCCGGAGTCCCCGCGTCGGATGCGGGCGTCGCGGCCCCGAAGGCGGGCGCGGCGGCGGGTTCGCAGGCGGAGTACGAACAGCTGCGGCAGGGCTGCACCGCGTCCCTGCCGGTGCGCTCCTCGTCCGACGATGGCGCGGAGTACGCGCGCATTGGCGAGTGGATGCAGCGCCAGAAGCTGTCCAGCGATGTCTACGGCAACGGCGACTTCGTGCAGGCCTTCGAGAAGAAGGTCGCGGACCTGCTGGGCTTCGAGGACGCGTGCTTCATGCCCACGGGCACCATGGCGCAGCTCATCGCGCTGCGCATCTACGCGGACGCAAGCAGCGTGCGCACCGTGGGCGTGCACCCGTCGTCGCACCACGTGCTGCACGAGGACGACGCGTACTCCGTGCTGCACCAGCTGCGCGCCGTGTACCTGGGCCCGTGGACGCGCCCGCTGCTGGCGGAGGACGTGGCCAACTCCCGCGACGTGCTGGGCAGCGTCAGCGTGGAGCTGCCGGTGCGCTGGCTGGGCGGGCAGCTCCAGACGTGGGAGCAGCTCCAGGAGCTCAAGCGCACCTGCCGCGACAAGAAGGTGAAGCTGCACATGGACGGCGCGCGGCTGTGGGAGAGCCAGCCCTTCTACGGCCGCCCCTACGCGGACATCTGCAAGGGCTTCGACTCCGTCTACGTGTCCTTCTACAAGATGGTGGGCGGCATCGGTGGCGCCATGCTGGTGGGCAGCCGCGACTTCATCAAGGAGTCGCGCGTATGGCGCCACCGGCACGGCGGCAACCTGTACCACCTGGCCCCGCTGGTGGCCTCCGCCGCCATGCGCCTCGACGCGGCGCTGGCCGCCATCCCCGGCTACGTGAAGCGCGCCAAGGTACTCACCGCGCTCCTGGCGGCGGACTCGCGCGTCACCGTGCTGCCGCAGCCGGTGCAGACGAACATGTTCCACGTGTTCCTGCGCGGCTCACCGCAGGCCTACAACCGCCAGCGCGACCGCATCGCGCGCGAGGACCGCGTCTGGGTGGCGGGAGGCTTCGGACAGACGCGTGTGCCCGGCGTCGTGTCCACGGAGCTGCAGGTGAGCGAGGGGCTGGGGAGCATCAGCGACGCCGACGCCGCCCGGGCCTTCCTGCGCCTGCTGGAGGCGGCCTGAAGCGAGGCCGCCGGCCCTGACGTCGGGTATCAATGTCAGACACCCGACGGGTGAAACACAGCAAGGCGGCCCGTCAGGCCGCCTTCTTGACGCTGTACTGCGGCGCCTGCTGCTGCTCCTTCAGGAAGAACTCCGAGTCCAGCAGCATCACGATGCGGCCCTTGTCGTCGTGGAACGCGATGGGACCGTGCGCGGTGAAGTGGATGAGCGACTCCTCCAGCGCCGTGGTGGCGGGGTGCTCGGCGCCCAGCGGCTCGAACTCGTAGTCGCCCGGGCGGGTGATGCCCAGGCGGTCCTGCGTCGAGCCGGAGAGGATGAAGATCTCCGCCGGGCCCAGGTGCTTGTGCGGCGCGAAGACGGCGCCCTTCTCCATCTTCAGGATGGCGCTCCACACGCCCGTCTCCGCGCTCACGCGCAGCAGGCGGTAGGCGGTTCCAGGCCCGAGCGGCTTCCACTCAAGATCCGCGGTGTGAACAATGCCATCCATCATCGCCATTCCGGACATGAAAGCCTCCACGGTCGGCCCTGCGCCTGTGTGACAACGTCCATGATAACGCCCGGAAAGGAAATCCTTGCAAGTTAGTCACGCGTGTCGGGTTGTTGTCTTTGAGCCATACCTTTGTCTCAGGAAGATTCCACGGCGGCTGTCCGCTGGGGCCGCTACCGGTCGCATTTTCTGACCCGGCAGCACGCCACCGGTGGTGGCGGACCCTCGTGGAAAACCGCAGGGGGTGGGCCTCACGGAGGGTCTGTGAGCGGGTCGCTCACTCGGTCCGGGACGCGGACGTGAGGGCCGCGCCGCCGCGACCCCGGTGGAGGCGTGCCTGCGCCAGCCGGTGGAACGAGCGCGTGTCGGCGGTGTCGTCGGCGGGCACGGCGCGGTAGAGGCCCCGGGCCGCCTCCGCCAGCCCGAAGGCCTCCGCCAGCCGGGCCTTGGCGTAGAGCAGGCCCGCGTCCGTGGCGACCTCCGCGCCGCCCTGGTCCACGGCGTCGTCCACCAGCTTGCGCGCCTCCACCAGCTTGCCGGACTCCACCAGCAGCGCGGCGAGCAGGGCGGTGGGCTTCGTGTCTCCCTCCGCGCCCAGGCGCACGGCCTTCTGGGCCCACGCGATGTCCTCGGACGTCACCCGGCCGCGGTGCAGCGCGGCCCAGGCCAGCGTGCGGTACGCCTCCGGGCCCGCGGTCCCCGCGTCCATCAGCTCGCTCGTGGCCTGCGTCAGGTTCGCCCAGTCCCCCAGGTTCAGGGAGGCCACCATCAGCGACTCCAGGCCCAGGCCGTCCGTGTGCAGCAGCGCGAGCCGGCTCTCCGCCACCTGGCGCAGCTCCGCCCACCGGCCGCGCTCCGCGAGCAGCTCGCGCTTGAGCCAGAAGGCCTCCGCGGACTGCGGCACGTCCGAGCGCACCTCGTCCAGGATGCCCTCCGCGTCCGGGTCGCGGCCGTTCGCGCGCAGGGCCACCGCCAGCGCCATCATCAGCCGGTGCCGCTCCTCGCCCGACGCGTACTGCGCCTGGGCCCGCAGCGCGGCGAGCACGCGCGCGTCGCCGGTGCTCGCGCCCAGGTAGGCGCACGCGGCGCGCAGGTGCGTCACGCCCTCCGCCCCGGAGAAGCCCCGCAGCGTGTTCGCGAAGGAGGCCAGGGGCGACAGGCCGCCCGGCGCCACCTCGCGCGTGTCCGCCACGGCCCATGCAATCCACACCAGGGCCTCCTTGAGCCGGCCGGCGTCCAGCCATCGCAGCGCCTCCGCGCCCAGCGGACGCGGATCCGTCACGGAGCCCAGCAGGCGCAGCTGGTTGCTCTCCGTCACGACGTACCAGGTGTCCTCGTACACCTGCGCGCCCAGCAGGAACTTCAGCCGCACCCGGTAGCCGACCTTCTCCTGTCCCTCCGCCTTGAGGTCGAGCGCCGCCACCGCCAGGTCCGCCATGGAGGACTCGCCCACGGAGTCCAGGGAGGTCCGCGCGAAGCGCGAGGCCTGCGCGTGGAGCAGCTCCAGCTTCCGGGCCAGCGTGCTGTCCTCGCGGTCGCGGTTGGACATGAGCGGGCGGATGGCGGCCTTGAAGTCCTTCACGTCGCGCGACGTCCAGGCCGCCTTGACGATGCGGCGCACCAGCGCCTCCGGTCCCTTCTCCTCCTTCGCGTTCTTGCCGTCGCGGGCGTTCTTCGCCAGCTCCAGCTGGAACTGGCGGTCCGGGTCGTAGGCGTTCTTGAGCGCCGCCTCGAAGAGCTTCACCGCCACGTCCGCGCGGCCGCGCGTGAGCAGGTGGTTGCCCGCGAGCGCCAATGCCTGACGGCGCGCGTCCGGTCCCTCGAACTCGCGGTCCGCCTCCGCGATGGCCTCCGCGACGCCCTGGCGCTCCGCGGTGGTCATCACCAGCACGTTCGCGCGAAGGTCGGAGGGCGCGGCGGCGCGCGCGGCCTCCAGCGCCTCGGCGGTGGCGCCCGAGCGGAACAGCGCCGTGATGAGCCGGTCGTCCACGTCCCGCGCGCCCAGGTCGTCGCGCAGGTGGCGCCACGTGGCCACGGCCTCGGCCAGGGGGGCGCCCCGGCCGAAGTGCTCGCCGTCGCGGTTGTGCTCCAGCAGGTCCGCCAGGAGCACGTTCGCGGCGACGTTGTCCGGCTCCAGCGCGATGGCCTTGCGGCACGACGCCACGGCGCCCTCCAGGTCCGCGCCCGGCCGCAGCCGCTGGCCCTGGGCGTCATGCTGCAACACCCACGCGAGCACGTGGTGGACCAGCGGCGAGGACGGCTGCTGCTCCACCGCCCGGCGCGCCTCGACGCGGGCCTGCGCGCCAAAGCCCAGCCGCAGCAGCGTGCCGGCATAGCGCGCGCGCACCTGCGCCGGGCCCTCGCGCGACGCGAGCCGCTTCTCGTAGAGGTCCAGGCCGTCCTTCACCCGGCCCGCCTCCACCAGCCGCGCGCCCCGGTCCTCGAGCTCCACCTCCAGCGGCGCCCGGTGCGCGAACGTGGCCAGCGCGGCGCGGAACGCCGTCACCTCGTCCGGCGTGTAGCGGCGCTTCACGGTGTCGAAGCGGAAGGTGGCGGTGAGGCCGCCGTCGGATTCACGCGTGTAGCCCAGCGCGAGCGTGGCGGGCCCCAGGGACAGCGTCTCGTCGCGGGGGACGGTCCGCACGCCGAAGCCCCGCGGGGGACGCAGGCGGTAGCGCACCTCCGCGCGGTAGGCCACCGGCAGCACCAGGTCCGCCTTGCGCTTCGCGGGCTGGGCGGGCTTGCGGCCCAGTTCGTCCGGGAGCAGCTCCCGCACGTCGTCCAGCGAGTCCGGCAGCCACGCCAGGGGCGAGTCGAGCCGCAGGGGCACGCGCACGCTGCGCCAGCCCGTGGTGGCGAAGCGCGCGGACGCGACGTCCAGCTCCAGCCGGAAGGGGCCGGTGCCCTCCTCCAGCGACGTGTGCTTCATCCCCTCCAGCTGTCCCTGGTACTGCGCGGTGGCGAGCGCCTCCAGGTTGCGGCGCAGGTCGTCCGGCCGCACCGCGCGCAGCATGCGGCGGTACTGCACCGCCAGCGAGCCCGACAGCTCGCGCGTCTCCTTCACGCGGGCCGGACCCTCGTCGGACAACTCCACGGTGCGGGTGAAGAGGGCGGTGTTGGCCGCCGCGGGCGCCTCGTCGATGACGGTGAGGCCCTGGGTGTCCGGCGCGGCCACCAGCGCGTGGCGCCCCTGCAGCTCCGGCGCGAGCATGCCGGCCTCCGCGCCCGGGTCCGTGGGGTCGATCCACAGCGCGGGCGTGCCGGGCACGTGGACGATGGCGTGGTTGAAGAAGCCCATGCCCGGCAGCTCCGGAACGTCCTCGCGCCCGGAGCGCACCAGCGCCACGTGGGCGGGGATGCCCGCGCCGCGCAGCAGCCCCACGAGCAGCGTGGACATCTCCTTGCAGTCGCCGTACTGGCGCGCGAGCACCTGCTTCGGCGGGGCGGGGACGATGGCGGCGGCGCCGAACTCCAGGCCGGTGTAGCGCACCGACTCGCGCACCTCCTCCAGCATCCGCTGCGCCACGACGCGGCGGTCCTTGGAGCCCTTCGCGAGCGCGCGGGCCCGGGCCTGGAGCGACGCGCCGTCCAGCTGCTGCTCCACGATGCCGTCGTAGGCCCGGGCCACCTCGTTCCAGGAGCGGCCCGTGGAGAAGGCCACGTGCGGCTGGAAGGCCTGGGCCGCGGGCAGGTCCGCCTCCAGGGGCGTCACGGCGGCGTAGGGCCCGCCCTCGAAGGTCAGCCGCTTGCGGTCGGACTGGTGCTGCGGCAGCGGCTCCAGCGGCAGGCCCTGGACGCGCAGCGCGAGCTGGGTGGCGGGGGCCACGTCGATGACCAGGCGCACCTTGCGCACGGGCACGGGGCTGGCGAAGTAGAAGTGCGTGACGACGCCCGCGTCGAAGAACGCCTGCGTGTCCTCCACCACCGACTCCACCTCCACGACGCTGCCGGGCCGGAGCGAGGGCAGCGGCGCGCGCAACGCGCGGGTGTCGCTGTAGACGTCCGGCGCCGCGTCCTCCACCGGCGCGTCGTGCAGCGTCCCTTCATCCAGCGGGTGCTCCTTCCCATCCGGCGTGATGACGCGGGCGCGCAGGACGGGGCGCTGCTGGCGCCAGGGGGACCACTCGGCGCGGGCCTCGGCCCACTCGCGCACGCCCGCGGCGGTGAGGATGCGGAAGACGTTGCGCTGGGTGGTGCGCCAGCGGTGGGGGCCCAGCTCCTGGTAGTTCCCCTCCCGCAGCAGCACCTCCACGTCGCCGCCCCCGGCGGGCGCGGGAAGCCTGGCGGCGCTGGCGGCCATGGCGGAGGCGGAGGCCGTGAAGGCCGGACCCTCCCAGGGCCCCGCGCGCTCGGCGCCCAGGGCCGGAAGCGCGGCGAGGAGGAGACAGAGCAGCACGGAGGACGTCGCGTCCCGGAAGGCCGGAACCGGTGAGGCGTGGCGCATGGATGTGGAGAGGCGCCCCTCCGAAGGGAAACCGCCGGGAAGGAGGGCGCGCCGGGGCCAAAGCCTAACGGTTTGGCCATGGGGAATCACACACACGCCGGGTCCTGGCTCCCGGGTGCGAGCCGTTGGCGCCTCAATCCCTGCTCAAATGCAAGGGATTGGCCGAATACCGGGTAAGTCAGGTGGGTGCTCCAAGACCGGGGCAGGGCCGGAGGTTTGCTATCCTCCGCTTTCCGATGCCCCGTCTCCTCTCGCCCGCGAAGGCTACGCGGACTCGCCTGTCGCCTCGTCCGGGGACGCCGTGTTCTCCGCCTTCGCGTCATAGGCACGGCGCGCGGCCTCCACCTGCTCGCGGCGCGCGAGCGCCCATTGCGCCAACGCGTTGAGGGGCACCAGCACGTCGCGGCCCATCTCCGTGAGCGCGTAGTCCACGCGCGGTGGGATGCTGGGTGTGACGGTGCGGGTGAGGTAGCCGTCGCGCTCCAGTCCGCGCAGCGTGGCCGTGAGCATCTTCTGCGACACGGTGCCAATGGACCGGCGCAGCTCGCTGAAGCGCAGCGGGTGCTCCGCCAGCATCACGATGACCAGCACGGACCACTTGTCGCCAATGCGGCCGAGCACGTCCCCGACGGAGCGGCAGACCTCCGAGGGGAGGTCGAGGTTACCGAGTTTCACGAAGGTGCCTTCTTGAAGTGCGCCGAAGTTACCAACATATACCCACTCTCCTTTTGAAACCTACTCCCCTGGGAGCAGGATGAGGCGGGTTGGACCATGCGCAAGGACTCGAAGGCCGAAACGGTGCTCGTGACCGGAGGCTCCGGCTACCTGGGAGGTTGGACGGTGGTGGCCCTGTTGAAGCAGGGCTACCGGGTGCGGACCACGGTGCGGAGCCTGGCGCGGGAGAGTGCGCTCCGGGCGGACATCGGCCGGCAGGTGGACCCGGAAGACCGGCTCTCCGTCTTCGCCGCGAACCTGCTGGCGGACGAGGGCTGGGCCCGGGCGGCGGAAGGGGCGGACTTCATCCTGCACACCGCGTCCCCCATGGCGGTGGGCGAGTTCAAGGACCAGGACCTCATCCGCCCCGCGCGCGAGGGCACGCTGCGGGTGCTGAAGGCGGGCGCGAAGGCAGGCGTGAAGCGGGTGGTGATGACGTCCACGCTGATGGCCGCGCTTCCGTCCGGGCCTCCTGGCGACGGCGCCCCGCCCACGGATGAGACCGTGTGGACGGACCTCACCCAGAAGGGCGTGAATCATTACGCGCATTCCAAGACGCTGGCGGAGCAGGACGCGTGGGCCTTCGTGAAACAGGCGGGCGGCGCGATGACGCTGAGCACGGTGCTGCCCTCCGTCATCCAGGGGCCGGTGATGGGCCAGGACGTCTCCGGGTCGCTGGAGATGCTGGCGCGGATGCTGCGCGGGCAGATGTCCCGGCTGCCGAGGCTGGGCTTCACCATCGTGGACGTGCGCGACCTGGTGGACCTGCACCTGAAGGCCATGACGGCGCCGGAGGCCGCGGGACAGCGCTTCGCCGCGACGAGCGACTTCCTCTGGCTTTCCGACGTCGCCCGGCTGCTGCGGGAGCACCTGGGGGCACGCGCCGCGAAGGTGTCCACGCGGATGGCGCCGGACCTCCTGGTGCGCTTCGGTGCCCTGTTCGACCCGGAGCTCCGCCAGCTCGTGAGCAACCTGGGCGTGCGGCGCGAGTTCAGCACCGCCAAGGCAGCGCGGCTGCTGGGCTGGCGGGCACGCCCCGCGGCGGAGGCGGTGCTGGCCAGCGCGGAGGGGCTGGTGCGCGAAGGGCTGGTGTGAGGGCCGCGAGGGAATGCGCGTCGCGGGAGGGCTGGTAGGCTCGTGGTCCCGATGCCCCGTCTCCTCTCGCCCGCGCAGGCCTGGCTGTTCGGCCGTGGCGTGGACCTCACCGTGTTCGCCGGCAGCGCGCTCGTGTCGGTGGCCTTCGTGCTGGCCGCGCCGTGGCTGGGGGCGGTGGGGGACACGCCCGCGTGGGCGTGGCTCCTGTTCGTGGTGGGCGTGGACGTGGCGCACGTCTGGTCCACGCTGTTCCGCACGTACCTGGACGGCGAGGAGGTGTCGCGCCGCCCGGGCCTCTACGTGGGCGCGCCGCTCGCCGCGTACGCGGTGGGCGTCTTCGCGTACATGGCCTCGCCCGCCGCGTTCTGGAGCCTGTTCGCGTACGTGGCGCTGTTCCACTTCATCCGCCAGCAGTACGGCTGGGTGGCGCTCTATGGCCGCAAGGCGCGCGTGTCCCCCTTCGAGCACCGCCTGGACGCGGCGGCCGTCTACGCCGCCACGCTGGGGCCCGTCGTCTGGTGGCACGCGAACCTGCCCCGCGCCTTCTGGTGGTTCGTGGAGAACGACTTCCTCGCCGGGCTCCCCGCGTGGGCGGGCACCGTGGCGCTGGGCGCGCACGCGGCGGTGCTGACGCTGTGGGCGGGCTTCCAGGCCTTGCGCATCGCACGGGGCGAAGGCGTGCAGGCCGGCAAGGTGTTGCTGGTGGTGGCCACGTGGGTGGCGTGGTTCGGCGGCATCGTGCTCGCGCGGGACGACTTCGCCTTCACGGTGATGAACGTGGTGCTGCACGGCGTGCCGTACTTCGCGCTCCTGTTCCGCTACGCGCGCGGGCGCCACGCGGAAGGGGGCTTCGGCGGCCTGGGCGTGCTCCTGCGCGCGGGGCTGCCCGGCTTCCTGCTGTTCCTCGGCGTGCTGGCGCTGCTGGAGGAGGGGCTGTGGGACGTGCTCGTGTGGCACGACCGCCCGGTGTTGTTTGGCGACAGTGGACCTGTCCTGGAGGCCGATGTGCTGGCGCTCGTGGTGCCGCTGCTTGCACTGCCGCAGGCCACGCACTACGTGCTGGATGCCTTCATCTGGAAGGCCGGCAGGGAGCCCGCGCTGCTGGCCCGGCTCGGCTGGACTCGGGCGGGGCAGGGGCCGGTAACCGTCAGCCCGGCACGGAAGGTGGTAGCCATTTCCGCAGGGGGTGAATAGAGCTAGTGGGTCTATGGCTCGACTCCTGCTCGTCTCGAACCGTCTTCCCGTCACCGTCAAGGCGGAGAAGGATTCCGTCTCCGTGGTGCGGAGCGCCGGGGGGCTCGCCACCGGCCTCAGCCGCCCGCATGAGCGCTCCGGAGGCCTGTGGATCGGCTGGCCCGGAGATGTCTCCCGGCTGACGGACGCCCAGCGCTCGCAGGTGGAGAAGCAGCTGTCGGACCTGCGCTGCGTGCCGCTGTACCTCTCCGCCAGCGAGGTCAGCCGCTTCTACGAGGGCTATTCCAACCGGGTGCTCTGGCCGCTGTGCCACTACATGCTGGACCGCGTCCCCCGGCAGGACCGGGACTGGGACGCGTACCGCAAGGCGAACGAGCGCTTCGCCGACCTGGCCGCGAAGCACTACCAGCCGGGCGACACCATCTGGGTGCATGACTACCAGCTCATGCTGGTGCCCGGGATGCTGCGCCAGCGCCTGCCCCAGGCGCGCATCGGCTACTTCCACCACATCCCGTTCCCGTCGTCTGAAATCTTCAGCACGCTGCCCCGGCGCGGGGAGCTGCTCAAGGGCCTGCTGGGCGCGGACCTCATCGGCTTCCACGCGGTGAGCTACGTGCGGCACTTCTCCGGCACGCTGCTCAGGCACCTGGGGCTGGACACGGACATCGACCGCGTCCTCTTCCAGGGGCGCGAGGTGCGCGTGGGCGCCTTCCCCATGGGCATCGACGCCACCGCCTTCGAGACGCTGGCGGGAGAGCCCGGGGTGCTGGACGAGGTGAAGACGCTGCAGGAGCGCTCCCGCGGCGAGCGGCTGCTCGTGGGCATCGACCGGCTGGACTACACCAAGGGCATTCCCCGGCGCCTGCTCGCGGTGCAGCGCGTGCTGGAGCGCGAACCGTCCCTGCGCGGGCGCCTGCGCTTCATCCAGGTGGCCGTCCCCAGCCGCACGCAGGTGCAGGCCTATGCCGAGTACCGCGAGACGGTGGACGAAATCGTGGGCCGCATCAACGGCCTCTACGGCACCGTGCACAGCACGCCCGTGCACTACCTCTACCGGTCGCTCAACGAGAAGCAGCTGGTGAGCCTCTACCGGGGCGCGGACGTGATGCTGGTGACGCCCGTGCGCGACGGCATGAACCTGGTGGCCAAGGAGTTCTGCGCGGCCCGCCCGGACGAGGACGGCGTGCTCGTGCTCAGCGAGTTCGCGGGCGCGGCGTCGGAGATGCGCGACGCGCTGCTGGTGAACCCCTACGACGTGGAGGGCATGGCGGACGCCATCGAGCAGGCGCTGGAGATGCCCAAGCCCGAGCGACAGGACCGCATGCGCTGCCTGCGCGCGGGCGTGAAGACGCGGGACGTGCACTGGTGGGTGGCCAGCTTCCTGGACCGGCTCCAGGGCCTGCCCTCCGTGGCGGAGAAGCCGCCGCTGCCGGACGGCATGACCGCCCTGGACAAGCTGAAGGGGCCGGGCAGGAAGGTGCTGTTCCTGGACTACGACGGCACGCTGGTGGGCTTCGCGCCCACGCCGGAGCAGGCCGCGCCGGACGCGGAGTTGATGACGCTGCTCCAGGAGCTGTCCGCCCGGCCGGACCTGTCCGTGCACATCGTGAGCGGCCGCCCGCGCGAGACGCTGGAGGCGTGGTTCGGCGAACTGCCCGTGGGGCTGCACGCGGAGCACGGCCTGTGGTCGCGCATGCGGCGGGGCCAGCCGTGGCACGCGCTGCCAGGCGTGTCCTTCGAGTGGAAGTCCCAGGTGAAGCCCGTGCTGGACGCGTTCGCGGCGCGGGTGACGGGCTCGTTCGTGGAGGAGAAGACGGCGTCGCTCGCGTGGCACTACCGCAGGGTGGACGCGGAGTTCGGCGCGCTCCAGGCGCGCGAATTGCGCCTGCTGCTCTTCGAGAAGTTCTCCCAGGAGCCCATGCACATCCTGCCCGGGGACCGGGTGGTGGAGGTGCGGCCCAAGGGCGTCAACAAGGGCCGGGTGGTGGTGGAGGTGCTGAAGCAGGAGGCGCCGGACGTGCGCGTGCTGGCCGTGGGCGACGACGTCACCGACGAGGACCTCTTCGCGGCGGTGCCCCCGGGTGGCATCACCGTGCACGCGGGCAACAAGCACACGCGCGCGGCGTACCGCGTGGAGGGGCCGCCGGAGGTGCGGCGGTTGCTCAAGGCGCTGCTCGGGAAGTAGCCGCGGGGCGCGGCGCGGGCTTCAGAGGTTGAAGCCCACGTTGCCCACGGAGATGCTGGGTCCGAAGATGAAGGACCACTTGCTGGAGGGCACCACGGTGTCGGTGCCCGGGGCTCCGTTGGTGCGCCGGGTGATATCGCCCCGGAACTCGCGGGCAATCCACGCCTGCGCGCCCACCGCCGCGCCCGGGCCGATGGGCACTCGCAAGCCCAGCCCCAGCACGGCCGCGAGCGTGGGCGGGAACTGGATGTCGCCGGACTGCGGCACCAGGCCCAATCCCATCAGACCCATCTCGATGCCCAGCAGGCGCTCCTGGCCCTCGTTGTTGAGCAGCGCCAGGCGCGACAGCACCCCGAAGTTGACGGCCAGCTGTCCCGAGGGCTGCGTCGCGCGGTAGAGGCCCGCGGGGATGGTGGCCATGGTGTAGAGGCGGAACATGCCGCCGCGCACGATGGCGGTCCACTGCGCGGACGGCAGGCCCGTGCGGTCCACCGTGGAGAGGGCGTAGCGGGATTCATCCGCGACGTGCGCCACCTGCACGAGGATGCGGTCGTACTGGCCCAGGTTGCCCTGCACGGGGATGACGCGCACGTCGCCCTTGGGGCGCAGGAACAGGCGCTGGTCCACGCTGCTCTCGCCCCGGACGGAGCCGTCCGACTTCGTCACGGTGATGCGCAGGGTGATCTCCTGGTTGCCCTCCTCCGGCGTGAGGCGCTCGCGGTGGATGATGACGCGGCAGGTGTTGCGCATGGCGTAGTCCACCCGGTGCGGGCGGCTGGGCGCGAGCTTCTCGTCGTTGCCCTCCTTGTCCGCGCAGATGAACTCCACCAGGTTCTCCACGTTGGTGGGCACGCTGGCCTCGCGCACGGCGCGCTGCACGCGCTCGCTGGTGACGAACAGGTCGGACGTGGCCAGCTCCGCCGGCAGCGTGGGCAGCCGGTAGCCGAAGCGCAGCGACACGAAGCCACCCGCGGTGGCCTCGCCCTGGATGAGCGTGACGGACTCGCGCGTCGTCACGGTGTACGCGCCGCCCAGCGGCCGCAGCACGAAGCGGCCCAGGCCGCCATTGGAGGCCACCGTCACCTCCGCCGGGCGGTTGGTGGGCACGAAGTCGATGGTGCCGTGGCCGGGCAGCTCCAGCGTCGCGCGAGGGTCGGGCACGGGCTTGGTGTCCGCCGTCTCCGACGCCACCACCGTGCCATCCACGCGCGACGTGATGGCGGTGACGGTCACCTGCGGCTCGTTGGTGCCGCTGGTGCGCAGCAGCACGTAGGTGCCGTCCTGCGCCTTCACCACGCGCTCCACGCGCACGCGCGCGCCGTTCACCGTCCACAACAGGCCGCGCGGGTCGTGCGCGCAGGCCGCGTCCAGGCGCATCACCAGCCCGGAGTCCTCCGCGTCGCGCAGCACCGTGCCCTCCACCGCGGACAGTGGACACGCGAGCACGGGGAGCGTCTCCGCGACGGACGTCTCCAGCGCGTCCCCCTTCGCGAAGAACACGCGGGGCACCAGCCGCAGGCGCAGCGTCACCGTGGGGTTCAGCCCCGGCACGTTGCGGATGGACACGGCGCCTTCCGTCACCTCGCAGCGCGCGGTGCCGCAGTCCACGGACGCGACGGCCTCCGAGTGCGTCACCGCCGCGTAGCCGGGGCCCTTGGACAGGTCCACGCCGGAGGACTGCACCAGGGGCCGCGTGAGCACGGTGCGGCCGGGGCGCAGGCGGAAGTATTCGTCGTCCAGGAAGCGCCCGTTGGCGTCGTACGTCGTCACGTCCGCGCCCCTGCGGCCGTAGGCGGGAACCCACGACAGCGTCGCGTCCGTGGGCAGGCCGGGCGTCACCGGGACGGCGCACTCGGAGGGGCCGTTGGGCTCCAGGCAGACCTCCTGGCCGTCCAGCGTCGCGGTCTTTGGATCCGCCGCGCCCCGGGGCGTCCCGGACCAGACGATGGACACGTTCTTCAGGCCGGTGCCCTTGAGCTCCAGCCGTCCGTCGTCCGGGTAGAACGTGGTGGAGGCACTGTCGATGCGAGGGAAGGGCCCGGTGGCCACCACCACCACGGTGTCGGTGGCCGTGGCGCAGGCGGCCTCGTCCGCGGCGACCTTCAGCTCCAGCGTGCGGCTGGCTTCCTCCGCGCGCGTGGGCGGCTTGAGCGTGCGGCCCTCGGGCCCCAGCACCCAGCCGCCGCGCACCGGGCCGCACAGCACGCCCTTGGGGATGACCTCCACCGCCCGCCCGCCTTCGGGAAGCTGGACGACGGGAGCGGCGGTGGCGGCCCCCGCCACCAGCAGGCAGCCAAGGACGAGCGCGCGTGCAAGGTGCATGTCTCTGCTTAAGCACGGAGGGCCGCGTCCGGGTCAAGCCCTCCGTGCGAAGCGGCGCCAGACAGGCGCCGCGACTGTCCGCGATTACCGCGAAGCCGTCTTCTGCCCCGGACCCTGGAGCAGGATGCGGCGGCCGAAGGCGCGGTCCACGCGGCCCAGGAACTCACGGAACTGGGGGTACTCGTCCGCCTTGATGCGGGCGACGGAGAGGGCCACCTCGCCGTCGGCGACGAGCGCGCCGTTCTCCACGCGGTAGCTGAGCTTCACGTGGCCGAACTTCGTCGTCTCCTCCACGGCCTGGGGCAGCTCCGTGACGGTGTAGCCGCCGGGCAGCGTGTAGCGCAGCTTGAAGGTGTTCACCCAGGGGCTCTGCATCACCAGGTCGAAGCGGCGCTCGGCGAGCGACGCGTACGCCTGCTGATACGTGCGCCCCGTGCCGAAGGGCAGGAAGCGCAGGCTGCCGCCGGGCAGCACCTCCGCGTAGCGCGGGATGCCCATGGCGAAGTCGAGCGACACGTCGTCATCCAGGCGGGTGGTGTCGCTGAGCTTCACCTCGCGCACGGTGAGGCCGGGGAAGCTCTGCGCCCACGCGCGCTCGAAGGTGGACTTGCGCGTGGACTCCGGGCGGTAGGCGCGGCGGTAGTCCGGCGCGGACTGGCCGGACACGCTGCTCTGGCCCTTCACGTCCGCGCCGCCGTCCGGACGCAGCGCCACGTCCATGGCCAGCGTCGTCTTGTTGTCGTCCGCCTTCGCCTCCGGCGTGGTGAGGAAGTTGCTCGTGCCATTGGGGTCCACCACCAGCACGTTGGCGACGCGGTCCGCGCTCGGAAGCTCCTTGGCGCCGTGGAACTCCGCGGTGCCGTCCAGGTACAGGTCGAACTTCGGCACGTACGCGATGGCGTGGTTGAAGGCCGCCAGCGACGCGGGCTCCGCGTCCAGCGAGCCCAGGTTGCGCATGCGCAGCAGCACCAGCCGGCTGTCCACGCCCGCCACCTTCAGCATGGAGTGGATGAGGCTCGCCTTGTCCTTGCAGTCACCGAAGCGGCGCGCCAGCACACGGTCCACGCGGTACGGCTTGAAGCCGTGGATGCCGAACTCCAGCGCCACGTAGCGGGTGTTGGTGACGACGAACGAGTAGATGGCGCGCACGACGGCCAGCTGGTCCTTGCGGTCCACGCCGGTGAGCACCTGGTCCACCGTGGTCTTCAGCTCCGCGTTGGGCTGGAGCTGGTCGCGCACCAGGCCCCACCAGTAGTGGCCCACCTGGTCCCACGTCTTGTACGTGGAGATGTGCAGGTTCTGGGCGACCTCCGCCCAGCCCGGCATGCCCGGCTCCGGCACCACCTTGGAGACGTGCTTCGCGCCGAAGCGGTACACGGTGCGGCCGGACTCCGGCGACTCCTGCTGCTGCTCCACGCCAGCGAGGCGGCTCTTGTTCCAGTACAGCGGCCGCTCCTTGGGCATGTCCACGACGTACTGGAAGCGCACCTTCGGGTAGACGCCCTGCACGCTCTCCACGTCGCCCCAGTAGTCCGACAAGAGGTTGTCCTGCGCGGTGTCGTCCAGGCGGTACGTGAGCTCCAGCGTGTCACCGGCGGCCAGCGACGGGAACGACAGCACGCGCGCGCGGGCGTCGTAGTACATGCCCGTCCAGGGCTCGTTGATGTTGCGGTCCGCGTCGCCGTAGCTGTCCACCACGGAGCCGTCCGGCTTCGTCACGCGGGCGCGCAGCACGCGCACCTCCTGACGGTCCGGCGAGTAGGTGATGGGGACGCTGCGGAACGCGTCCACGCCGCGCTGGTTGAACACGCGCACGGCCATCTGCTGCATGCGGCTGGACAGGCCGCTCTTCTGCACGCGCACGTAGGTGTTGTCCACGAGGTAGAGGGCGTCCTCGTTCATGTAGCCCTCGGCCTCCTTGGACAGCGGCTTCGCGTCCACGAGGTACTGGGTGCCCGCGCTCTCGGACTCGCCCTTGAGCGTGCGCAGGGCCTCCTTGAGGCCGGGGTTCTGCGGGCGCAGCTGAAGCGACCGCTCGAAGGCGGCCAGGGCGGGCTCGCGCTGACCGGCGGCGAGCAGCGCGCGGCCCTCGCGCTCGTAGACTTCCGGCTCATCCGGAGAGAGGGCCTTGGCCTCGGTGAAGAGGGCGGTGGCCTCCTCCACGGCGCCGTTGGCGGCCTTCAGCTCCGCCAGCCGCACGCGGCTGCCGTTGTCGAAGGGGTTCAGGTCGGTGAGCTTCGCGTACTCGCGCTCGGCGGCGTCCACCTTGCCCGCGTCCGCGAGCATGGAGGCCAGCTGCCGGCGCGTGTTGGTGTCGTCGTAGCGCAGCGCCAGCACCACGCGCATGCGGTCCATGGCCTCCTGGTCGCGGCCCATCTGACGGGACGCCGCGGCGGCCACGCGCACCACGCGGGGCACGCGCGGCTGCTGGCGGAAGGCCTCCTCCACCAGCGCATGCGCCCGGGCGCGCTCGCCCAGGGCTTCCGCCGCGCGGGCGAGGAGCAGGCGCGCGCCCGGCACGGCGCGGCCGTCGTCCTGCTCCAGGATGGGGGCGAGCAGCGGCTGCACGCGCTCCGGGTGGCCGCGGTCCATCTCGTGGTCCGCCAGCGCCAGGCGCGCGGGGGCGTAGGTGGGGTCCGCCTTCACGGCGGCCTCCAGGAAGCGGCGGCGCTCGTTGAGGTCGTCCGTCTGCGTGTTGGCGGCCAGGACCTGGAGACGCGCGTCGGTGGGGGCGCTCTCCGCCGCGAGCGCGGCTTCGGCGCTGGCGGTGTGCTCGCGCTCGTCATAGGCGCGGAAGAAGGCGAGCACCTGGGCGTAGTCGCCTCTCAGCTGCGCGTCGTCCGGGTTCTTCTCCACCAGCGCGCGCAGCGCGGAGGTGAGGGTGGGCA
>NZ_RAVW01000005.1 GCF_003611585.1 Corallococcus exercitus
CTTTTCGGCTGGAGCCGTGCCGCGCGAGGGCAGGGGGGCCACCTGAAATGAGTCGTATTGCGGCGCGCGGTGGACGCATTAGGATCAGGCGAATTTTGAACGTCCACGGACGTCTCCCTGACATCCGTGGCACGGTTGCCCTGTCCCGGATGTCGGGAGCTGGACGAGCAGCCATGCGGAATCAGGGCTGCGTTCCCAGAAAGAAACCGGGGTTCTTAATTTGCATCAGAGAGATGTGGAAGTGGTAAGGGGGCGGGACGGCGGGCGTACATCGGGGTACGTAGGCTGAGGGAGAGACCGAACCCATGCTCGACGCGTTCATCATTGAAGAAATCAAGCGCCGCGAGCGGCTCCGCCGCGAGGATTACGAGCGGCCGGTGGTGGAACTCCCACTGCCTGCACCCGATGACCGTCCCCACCGGAGGACGGACACCGAGGAAGAGAAGCCGTCTCGAGGCGTCGTCGTCATCGACCTCCTCGGCTGATGACCCATCCCACCCGTGGCCCCGGAGCCACGGCGTGTCCCGGAGCCCGCGGACGGGCCGCCCCTCACCGGACGGCCCCCGCGGGCTTCGCATTTGCGGGGTGCGTCATGCCGGGGCCAGCAGCAGCAGGTGCCGGGGGTGGTACACCTCCCACAGCACCGTCCCCTTCTGGAGGGGGTTGTAGGGCTGGAGCGCCAGGAGGACCTTCTGGCGCCACTCCTCCGGCAGCGCACCTTCACCGTGGAAGGCGCCCACCAGCGCACCGGTGACGGAGGCATGGACCTCCGTGTCGCCGCCCCGGTGGATGACGTCCAGGAGCGCGGCCTCCGCCGTGGGCACGTGGAGCAATTCCCAGAAGGCCAGCCGGAACGCGGCACGCACCGCGTTATTGCCGGGCCGGTGCATGTGCAGCTCCGGGCCGTAGAGCTGAGGGTCGTCCTTGGCCGCCAGGGCCAGGTCCTCGCGCAGCAGGCCGGCGGCCTGGGACACCTCCTGGACGTAGTCCTTCTCCTGCTTCCCCAGGGCGGCGGCCGCCAGGGAGATGCCCACCTCCGCGGCCGGCAGCAGGTCCGCGGCCTTCAGGTTCGGGCCCCCCGTCACCGCCTTGGCGATGGCGGCGCACAGCCCCGCGCTGGCCAACTGGCTGCGCGGGTCGAAGTGCGTGAGGGCGGTGTCCTCCAGCGCGGCCTTGGCCAGGGCGAAGGAGTCCTTCGCCAGGTGCACGCCCAGGGGCACCACGCGCGGCAGGGCGCCAGCGGGGGCCAGGCGGCGGAAGTTCTTCTGCCAGACGCGCTTGCCGGCGTCCTTCAGCTGGGGCGTGGGGCTGGCGTCGCACTCCTGGAACAGCTCCCGCATGGGCTCGCTGACGGAGATGGCGTGTGACTGCCAGGCCCGGTAGCGCTTGAGCGCGTCCCCCGCGTCATAGCGCTTCAGGTCGCGCAGGCTCAGGGCCAGCGCCACCGCGAGCTGGGTGGGCTCCGTCACCTGCCCCTTGCGCAGGTCGTGTTGTCCGCCGCCGTGCATGCCCTGGTACGGCCCCTCGGCGAGCTGGGGGAAGGACGGCGCGTAGAAGGGCCTTCCCGCGGTGGGGACGGCCAGGGCATTGCCGATGGCGAGGCCCAGCAGCGCACCCCGGGCGCGTTGACCAGGAAGCGGATCGGGGCCCGTGGCGCGGCGCTTGGGAGGAGGAGGCATTCGGCGGCTGGACACTGTAGCAGGCGGCCCATGCGAGCGTGCTTGCCCGTTCTGGCCGTGCCTCGTAGAAACGGCCGCCTATGACCGAGATCGCTCAAATCCTGGCGCGTGAAGTGCTCGATTCCCGTGGCAACCCGACCGTGGAGGCCGAAGTGCTGCTCGTGGGCGGCTCGCGTGGCCGCGCGACGGTTCCCTCCGGCGCCTCCACCGGCGAGCACGAGGCGCACGAGCTGCGCGACGGCGACAAGGGCCGCTACCTGGGCAAGGGCGTGCAGAAGGCCGTGGACCACGTGCGCGACACCATCGGGCCCGCGCTCATCGGCATGGACGCCGTGGACCAGGTCGCCGTGGACCAGCGGATGATCGAGCTGGACGGCACGCCCACCAAGTCCAAGCTGGGCGCCAACGCCATCCTCGCCGTCTCCATGGCCGCCGCGCGCGCCGCGGCGGACGCGCACGGCCTGCCGCTGTACCGCTACGTGGGCGGCCTGCAGGCGCGCACGCTGCCCGTGCCGCTGATGAACATCCTCAACGGCGGCGCGCACGCGGACACCCGCGTGGACGTGCAGGAGTTCATGGTGGTGCCCGCCGGCGCGAAGACCTTCGCGGAAGGCCTGCGTTGGGGCGCGGAGGTGTTCCACGCGCTGAAGAAGATTCTCAAGGGCCGCAAGCTGGCCACGGGCGTGGGCGACGAGGGCGGCTATGCCCCGGACCTGCCGGCCAACGAGGAGGCGCTCAAGCTCATCATGGAGGCCATCGACGCCGCGGGCTTCAAGGCGGGCGAGCAGCTGTTCCTGGCGCTGGACGTGGCCGCGAGCGAGTTCTTCGACAAGGGCTCCAAGAAGTACAAGCTCAAGGGCGAGGGCAAGGAGTACGACTCGCAGGGCCTGCTGGAGTACTACCGGGGCCTGGCGCAGAAGTACCCCATCATCTCCATCGAGGACGGCATGGCGGAGGATGACTGGGAGGGGTGGAAGAAGCTCACCGACGCGCTGGGGGACAAGGTGCAGCTCGTGGGCGACGACCTCTTCGTCACCAACGTGGAGCGCCTGTCCAAGGGCATCCAGACGGGCACGGCGAACTCCATCCTGGTGAAGGTGAACCAGATTGGTTCGCTGACGGAGACGTTCGACGCGGTGCGCATGGCGCACAAGGCGGGCATGACGTCCATCATGAGCCACCGCTCCGGCGAGTCCGAGGACACCACCATCGCGGACCTCGCGGTGGCGCTGGACTGCGGGCAGATCAAGACGGGCTCGGCGTCGCGCTCCGACCGCGTGGCCAAGTACAACCAGCTCCTGCGGATTGAAGAGGAGCTGGGCGCCGGGGCGCGGTACGCGGGCCGCACCGCCTTCCGCTCGCTCGCGAAGAAGCAGTGACCGTGAGCACTTCGCGCCCCCGCATCCTCGTCTCCAACGACGACGGCTACTTCTCCGAAGGGCTGCAGACGCTCGTGGAGGCGGTGAGCCCCCTGGGCGAGGTGTGGGTGGTGGCGCCTGACCGCGAGCAGAGCGCCGCCTCCCATGCCATCAGCCTGCACCGGCCGCTGCGCATCAAGGAGGTGCGCGAGCGGTGGTTCTCCGTGGACGGCACCCCCACGGATTGCTCGTATCTGGCGGTGAACCACCTGCTGAAGGACAATCGTCCCCAGCTCATGGTCTCCGGCATCAATCACGGCGCGAACCTGGCGGACGATGTCATGTACTCCGGGACGGTGGCGGCGGCCATGGAGGCCGCGTTCCTGGGCATTCCGGCCATCGCGTTCAGCCTGGTGACGCGGGGGCCGTTCGACTTCGGGCCGGCGGGCCGCTTCGCACGGGCGCTGGTGACGGAGGCGCTGTCCCGGCCCCTGCCGCCCCGGATGCTCCTCAACGTGAACATCCCCGGGGGCGTGGAGCCGGACGGCTACGTCATCACCCGGCAGGGACGGCACTCCTACGGCAACAACGTCGTGGAGAAGGAGGACCCGCGCGGCCGCAAGTACTACTGGATTGGCGGCACGGAGTACGAGCACCAGGACATCCCGGGCAGCGACTGCAACGCCGTCTTCGACGAGAAGCGCGTGTCGGTGACGCCGATGCACTTCGAGATGACCGACCACGGTCGCATCCCCGAGCTCTCGGGGTGGAACCTGCAGGGCTTCAAGCGGCATGGTTCGGCTGGCGGTGCCTGAGGTTGGGGCCGGGCGGCTCCAGCCGAGCGGGCAGGGCGCTCTGGGTGTTGCTCGCGGCCGCGTTGCTCAGCGGCTGCGTGGGCACCCAGGCCGCCTCCTCCTCGCAGCTGGACACGGCGGGGGCGCGCTCCGCGACCACGAGTGACGGCAAGCCGCTGTCGTTCGCGCTGAGGCCCACGCACGAGGAGCCGGAGCTGGTGGCGGTGCGCCACCGCGTGGCCCCGGGCGAGACGATGTACCGCATCGCCAAGACGTACGGCATCACGGTGGAGGAGCTGGCGCGGGCCAACGGCATCAAGGATCCGCGCGAGCTGTCCGTGGGCCAGGAGCTGATGATTCCGGGGGAGGAGCCCCCGAAGTACGGCGACCCGGGACCGCTGTCCGACGAGGAGCCGGAGCTGGTGCTCTCCAAGCCGGGGCAGGCGCCGGTGTCCACGCCGCGCCGCTCGGTGCCGGCGGTGTCGCGCCGCGAGGATCCGCCGCGTGCGCGCGTGGTGTCGGGGCGGCCGGGCGCGCCGTCGCGTCCGAGGCTCGCGACGCAGGGGCTGCTCGACTGGCCGCTGCGCGGGGTGCTGTATGGCCGCTTCGGTAAGAAGGGCAAGGAGCCGCACGACGGCATCGACCTGGCGGCGCCCGCGGGCACGCCCATCAAGACGGCACAGGAGGGCACGGTCCTCTACGCGGGCGAGCAGAAGGGCTACGGCCTCATCGTCATCGTGGAGCACGCCTCGCCGCTGATCACCCTGTACGCGCACAACCGCGACCTACGAGTGCGCACGGGACAGAAGGTGCGGCGAGGGCAGGTCATCGCCACGGTGGGCGAGTCCGGCCGCACATCCGGCCCGCATGTGCACTTCGAGGTGCGCGTGGATGGGAAGCCAGCGGATCCGCTGGAGTACCTGGGCGTGATGCCGTCCGCGTCCGACTGACTTCCTGGACGTGAAGGGGGGCCACCTCCCGCCCGACACGGCTCCACCCGGTCCGACTGTCGGACCAGCTCGTGCGGCTCGGAGGGCGCGGACCCCGCCCGGCCACGGTCCCCAACTGGTCCGATTGTCGGACCAGTTCGTTCAGCACGCCGCCGACGGCCCGTCTCCCCAGGGTTCTCACGTTCTCATCCGTCGGGACAGCGCTCCTGTCTCGACGGCTCAGGTGGCGTCGGGCGTCGCGCGGGGCGGGTAGCCTCCGGAGTGGCGGGCGCGCTCGCGCACCAGTGCGAGGATGTTCTCGCAGGTGGGCATGGGGCGGCCCACGAGCTGGCCCAGCTCCACGACGGCGCCCAGCAGCGCGTCGATCTCCATGGGGCGCCCGCGCTCCAGGTCCTGGAGCATGGACGTCTTGTGCGCGCCGACCTGGCTTGCGCCTTGGATGCGCTGATCCACGTCGATGAGGAATCGAGTGCCCAGCGTCTCCGCCACCGCCTGCGCCTCCACCATCATCGCCCGCGCCACGGCGCGCAGGTCCGGTTGGCGGGAGAGGACGTCGAGCGTCGCGCCGGTGAGCACCGACAGCGGGTTGAAGGCGAGGTTGCCCCAGAGCTTCACCCAGATTTCATCGCGGATGTGGGGGCGCACCGGGGACTTGAGCCCGGCCTTCATCATGAGCTGCGAGAGGGCCTGCACGCGCGGGCTCTTGCTGCCATCAGGTTCGCCCAGCGTTACGCGGTCGTTGTACGTGTGGACGATGACGCCGGGAGAGACGACCTCCGCAGCGGGGTACACGACCGTGGCGATGACGCGCTCCGGAGGCAGCGTGCGCAGGAGCACGCCGCCCGGATCCACGCTCTCGATGTGGCGGCCCGCGTACGGGCCTTCGAGTCCGTGGAAGTACCAGTAGGGCACGCCGTTGATGCCGGTGACGAGCGCTGTCTCCGGGCCCAGCAGCCGGGCGATTTGAGGCGCGGCGGCGGGCAGGGCGTGGGCCTTGAGCGTGAGGAACACGTAGTCCTGCGGACCCGCGTCGTCGGGAGCGTCCGTGCAATGCGGGCGCACGGTGACGGTCTCGCCGCCACTGGTGAGCGTGACGCCGTTCGCGCGCATCGCGTCCAGGTGGGCTCCTCGCGCGATGAAGGTCACGTCCGCGCCGGCCTGGAGCAGCTTGACGCCGAGAAACCCGCCAATGGCACCCGCGCCGAAGATGGCGATCCTCATGACGTGAGCCCCAGCCGCTCCGCGAGCCCGATGCGCTGCACCTTGCCGGTGGGCCCCTTGGGCAGCTCCGTGAGGAAGACGATGCGGCGGGGCACCTTGAAGTCCGCCACGCGCGACGCCACGTAGTCACGCAGCTCGCGCTCGGTGGGGCTGTGGCCCTCGCGCGGGACGACGGCGGCGGCCACGTCCTCGCCGAGCTTCGGGTGGGGCAGGGCGAACGTCACGGCCTGCTGCACGGCGGGATGATCCAGCAACACGGTGTCCACCTCCAGCGGGCTCACCTTCTCTCCGCCGCGATTGATCAGCTCCTTCAGCCGGCCGGTGAGCCGCAGGTAGCCCTGCGCATCGAGCGTGCCCTGGTCGCCGGTGCGGAACCACCCGTGGGTGAAGGCGCGCGCGTTGGCCTCGGGGTTGTTCACGTAGCCGGACATGACATTGGGGCCCCGGATGACCACCTCGCCGAGCGCACCCGGAGGCAGCAGCGTGCCCGCGTCGTCCATGATGGCGACCTCCGGGCCAGCGGCGAGCCCCACGGACCCCGCGTACCGGGGACGCGGTGGCAGCGGGTTGGAGGCCATCTGGTGCGCGGCCTCCGTCATGCCGTAGCTCTCGATGACGGGCACGCCGAAGACGCGCTCCAGCTCCTCCATCACCTGCGGTGGCAGCGACGCGGAGGAGGACCGGATGAAGCGCAGGCGGTGGTCCTTCAGGCTGTCCGTGTTGCGGCGGGCACGCTCCATCAGGGCCTGATGCATGGTGGGGACGGCCGTGTACCAGGTGGGGCGAGCCTCCTCGAACCAGGAGAAGAAGCGCAGGGCGTTGAAGCCCGGCGTGCACACCACGCGGCCTCCGGCCCCCAGGCTGGACAGCACCGCCGCCACGAGCCCGTGGATGTGGAACAGCGGCATGATGTTGAGGCACGCATCCGTGGGGCCCAGGCCCAGCTGCGCGCCGATGTGCCACGCCGAAGCACTGAGGTTCGCGTGCGTCAGCGGAACCAGCTTGGGCCGCGCCGTCGTGCCCGACGTGTGCAGCACCAGCGCGACATCGTCCGCGGCGGCGGGCCCGGGACGTTGTGCCTTGCCCGACAGGGGCTGCACGGCCTTGAGCGTGAAGTGCCCCGCGGGTCCCTCCGGCGTCGGACTCAAGTCGATGAGCGGGATGCTCCGTGCGCGCGCGACCTCGCGGGCCGGTCCCTCCGTGCCTTCGAGCACGACGAGCGCACGGGCCTGGAGGTCCTCCAGGTAGAACGTGAGCTCGTCCGCGCGGTAGGCGGGATTGAGCGGCGCGGTCGTCGCGGCGCCGGCCACGGCGAGGAAGGCCGCCGCCATCTCCGGCCCGTTGGGCAGCACCAGCGCAATGCGGTCTCCCTGTCCCAGGCCCCATGCGTTCAGCTGCTCGCGGACCCTCGCGGTGAGCTCCCCCAGTGCGCCGTACGTCATGCCCTGCATGCCGGGCGCACCGAGCGCTACGTCCTCCGTCCGTCCGCGTGCGAGCAGTGCTTCGAGGGTGTCCATCCGCTCCATGCCGGGCTCCACGTCCTCGGGGTTCCCTTCCGAATATGGCCGTGGATCCCCCTGGGCAACCGCTTTGTGCGCGGGCCGTCCTGCTCCGGAGAGGGCGCCGGAGCGCGGCTCCCTGGCGCTCTGCTATATCGGCGCGCCGGGAGGCATTACCATGTCGCGGAAAGTGGCGCTCATCACCGGCGCGTCGGCGGGACTCGGAGTGGAGTTCGCGGAGCAGTTCGCGAAGGATGGACACGACGTCATCCTCGTCGCGCGGGGCGTGGCGAAGCTGGAGGCCCTGGCCCGGAAGCTGGAGCAGGCGCACGGCGTGAAGGCGCACGTGCTGCCAGCGGACCTGGGTCAGCCTTCCGCGCCCGACCAGCTCTTCGCGCGCGTGCAGGAGCTGGGGCTCGCGGTGGACTTCCTCGTCAACAACGCGGGGTTTGGATCCTCCGGGCCGTTCCTGGATCAGGACCTGGGGCGCGAGGCGGAGATGGTGGAGGTCAACTGCACCGCGCTCCTGAAGCTCACGCACCTGTTCGCGCGGCCCATGCGCGAGCGCAAGCAGGGGCGCATCCTCAACATCGCGTCCACCGCGGGCTTCCAGCCGGGGCCGTACATGGCCACGTACTACGCGACGAAGGCGTTCGTGCTGTCGTTCACGGAGGCGCTCGCGTTCGAGCTGGAGGGCACCGGCGTGACGGTGACCTGCCACTGCCCTGGCGCCACCAAGACGGAGTTCACCGCGCGCGCGGGCAACTCGGAGTCGCGGCTGTTCAAGCGGTCCGGCGTGGCGGAAGCACCCGAGGTGGCGGGGCATGCCTACTCGGCGATGATGAAGGGGCGGGTCCTCGCCGTGCACGGCGTCCTCAACCGCCTGGCGGCCTTCTCGTTGCGGTTCAGCCCCCGTGCCGCGGTGCGTTTCGTCACGGCGAAGCTCAACCAGCAGGCCTGAGCGGGCAGGGAAGCGGGCACGGAGCCCCTGGGCGCGGGCCGGGAGGAGGGTAGAGTGTCGCGCGTGTCTCGCTTCCCCCGGTTCCTCGTCGCATCCCTCGTATCGCTGACGTCGCCTGCCCTCGCGCAGGACGTGATGGCCGTTCCCTCACCGTCCCCTGAACTGGCGTCGGCCGAAGCGACGGCCGCGCCACTCACGGTGGCGGTGCTGCCGCTGGAGGCCAACGCGGCGGGGAAGGATGCGGCGGAGGGCATCACCTCGCTCATCGCGGGCCGGCTCGCGGAGTCGCCCCTGCTGCGCGTGCTGACCCAGCGTGAGCTCCAGGCGCGGATCAACCCCGAGCGCCAGCGGCAGCTCCTGGGAGGCACCCCGTGCGAGAAGGGCGACTGCGTCGAGGCGTTGTCCTCGCTGACAGGCGCGCGCTACGTCCTCACGGGCCGCCTGGACCGGTTCGGGGGCCAGTACCTCCTCACCGCGAGCCTCGTGGACACGCAGGATGGCCGCACCATCGCCAGGCCGCGCGCGGAGGCCTCCGAGGACGGCGAGCTGCTGCGCACGGTCGTCGCCGTGTCCGACGAGTTGAGCGTTGCCCTGGAGTCTCCCGGTGAAGCCGTTCCGGCCCGGCCGCTGTTGGGCGGCGGCGCGGTCGTGTCGTCGCCGGGCGGTGGGCTGACGATGGGGCTGCGCTTCAACAACAGCTTCATCGACAAGCTGTCGTCGTTGAATCCGGGCCTGGACCTGGAGGTGGGCTACTGGTTCCACCCGGAATGGCAGGGCTTCGTCCAGGTGGGCTTCACGCTGGTGCGCGCTGGCGGCACCGACGAGGGCAAGGTCAACGTGCTGCCCAGCATCGTGGGGGCGCGGCACTACCACCGCCTGGACACGTCCCTGCGGCCCTACTGGGGCTTCGGCCTGGGCGTGCAGCTGGCGTTCGGCGACTACGGCATCTTCCAGAACACGGGCCCGCTGCCGTCCGTCGTAGGGTTCGTGGGATTGGAGTACCTGCTGGTGGGCCACGTGGCCTTCCAGCTGGAGCTGGGGACGAACATCGCGCAGGCGGTGCTGGGGCTCGCCGACGACGGCGCGGGCGACGGCCTCAACCTGGATGTCAACGCCGGCATCGCGTACCACTTCTGAGTCTTCCGGAGCCTTTCATGTCCTCGCGTCTGCGCGCCCTGCCGCTCCTCGCATTGCTGGCCTCCGGGGCCTGCACCGAAACGCCGAAGATGGATCCGAAGGACCAGGCGGAAGGGCTCTACCTCCGGGGCAACTCGGAGTACCTCCAGGGCAAGTTCGACGCCGCGCTCAAGTCCTTCGACGAGATGAAGACGCTGGCCCCCGGGGACCCGCGCCTGCCCGCCGCGAGGGGAGAGGTGCTCCTGTCGATGAGCCGGCTGGAGGAGTCCGAGAAGGAGTTCGAGGCCGCGCTGCGGTTGGATCCGAAGCGCTCCACCAACTGGAGCCGGCTGGGATTCATCCAGGCGCAGCTGGGCAAGAAGGACGAAGCGCGGCAGTCGCTACAGAAGGCGCTGGCGCTGCATCCGAAGGACTTCAACGCGCTGGAGCAGCTGGGAGAGCTGGCCGAGGAGCGCGGCGACCACGACGAGGCCGTGCGCGACTTCACGCAGGCGGCCGAAGCCGCGCCGGAGGCCTCGAAGTCCGACCTGCTGGTGCGGGCGGTGGACGTGCTGACGAAGCAGGGGCGGCAGGACGAGGTGCTCGGGCTGCTGCGCAAGGCGACGGGGCAGGGCGTGCGGACGCCGGAGGTGCTGACGGCGCTGGGAGACGCGGAGGTGCGCGCGGGCCGGTTGCCGGAAGCGGCGGCGGCGTACGAGGAGGCCGCGAAGAAGTCGCCCAAGGATCCGACGCTGTGGGAGCTGGTGGCGGAGATCCAGCTCAAGCTGGGCAAGCGCGAGGAAGCGCTGAAGGCCTACGGCGAGTCGCTGAAGGTGAAGGACCGCGCCATCGTCCACGTGGCGCTCGCGAGGGCGCACCTGGCGGTGGAGGACCGCGCGGCGGCGGAAGGAGAGCTGCAGAAGGCCCTGGACACGGTGTCGGGGGCGGACGTGGGGGAGATGCAGGAACTCGCGGATCTGCTCACGACGCTGGGGCGCAAGCAGGACGCCCTGCGCATCCTGACGAGCCTGGGCTCGGAGCCGGGGCACGCGAAGAACACGGAGCTGCAGCTGGCCACCGCGAGGCTCGCGCGTGACCTGAAGGACACGGCCACGGTCCAGGCCGCATGCGCCCGGGTGGCCGCGGCGGCGACGGATGGTGGCGTGGTGAAGTGCCCGTAGGTGCGTGGATGCACCGCGGGTAACTGCTCATGCGAAGCGAGTGACTCCGGAGCCATCCATGCCACGGCGCTACTTCCGGCTTCTTGATGACGTCACCATCCCAGGGCGATGGGACCTTGGCGTTCCCCATGATGCCAGGGGGAACGAGGTGGAAGACCCCTGGATGTTCAGGGAAGGCCAACCTGTGGCTTCTCCACAGCCGCTGAGCATTCCCGTGGAGCATCCGGGAACGCCGCTCGAGTTCTCACTGGCTGGATTCAGCACGCCGGTGGTTCATCCTCGGGTCGCAGCCATTTTTTCAGGGCTGGCAGCGCAGGACATCCAGTTCGTGCCAGTGGATGTCCGGGAGCATGTGGGGCCGTACTCCATCCTCGTCGCGACCCGGCTCATTCGCTGCATCGATGACGAGGCGTCCGAGGAGGTGATCCGGTGGACGCCTCAAGATGGACGTCCGGACCGCGTGGGCCAGTACCGCGACGTCGACGGCTTGCGCATCGATCCAACGCAGGTCGGAGATGCGAAAGTGTTCCGCACGTGGGGGTGGTCCATCGCCCTTATCGTCTCCGAGGACATCAAGCGCGCCCTGGAACGGATCCGCGCCACGGGAATGCGGTTCACCGAAGTCTGACGGCTGCGGCCACTCGCTCGACTGCGGGGCCTGCCCCGTCCGCTGAAGCCCCCGCCCGGGCCCACACCGTGCCCGGGCGGTGCATCACCGCAACACCTACGTCCGGCCGCCCTGCAGCTTCCGGTACACGCCCACCACCTGCCCCAGGATCATGGTGGAGCGGAAGTCCGAGCGGTTCACGTAGATGGGCTGCATCGTCGCGTTCGCCGGCTGGAAGCGGATGCGGTCCTGCTCCGGGTAGTAGCGCTTCACCGTGGCTTCGTCCTCGATGAGCGCCACGACAATTTCACCCGGCTGCGCCGACGGCGTCTTCTTCACGAAGAGGTAGTCCCCGTCGTGGATGCCGTCGTCGATCATCGACTGGCCCTTGACCCTCAGCGCGAATACCTCCCGGCCGTTCACCCCGCCCAAGAGGAAGCTGTCGATCTTGACCGAGTCCTCCATGTGCTCCTGCGCCAGCGCCGGCGCACCCGCCGCCACCTTGCCGAGCAGGGGGATCTCCACCATGCCGGACTCCCGGCTCTTCATCCCCAGCCCCAGGAGCAGCCTCGCCCGCTTGGTGGGCACCAGCGAGCGGCTCTGCTGCTCGCCGCGGGTCAGGTAGCCCTTGCGCTCCAGGGCCTTCAGGTGGTCGTTCACCCCGTTGGTCGAGCGGATGTCCATGTGCTCCCCAATCTCCCGGATGGTCGGGGGGAAGCCTCGGACCTCCGTCTCCTTCACGATGAAGGTCAGGATTTCGCGCTGGCGCTCCGTGAGCTCTTCCATGGCCGCACTCCTTCGCTCGGTCGCCCGCCTGCTCTGGCGGTGATGGGCAACAGAATTTCAGTGTCCCATGCTCCCTGAACATACGTGTAGAGTCAATCTGTTCAGTACCCCCACCCATACCGTGCGTGCTGCCCTCAACCCGTCGCTCTCGCAGCTTGAGGAGGCGCGTTGATCTCGGCGTACACTTGGCGCCGCCGTGTCCGACCTCCGCCACACGTTGCTCTTCGTCGATGACGAGGCCGACGTCCTGGACATCCTCAGCCGGATGTTCCAGCGACGCTATCGCGTCCTCACCGCCCCCCACGGCAAGGCAGCCCTGGAAATCCTGCGTACCGAGTCCGTGGACGTCCTCGTCACCGACCAGCGCATGCCGGAGATGACCGGCATCGACCTGGTCAACGCCGCCCGCTCGGAAGGCATGGACGTCACCACGCTGCTGCTGACGGCCTACACGGACCCGCAGGACATCATCGCGGCCATCAACCAGGGCCAGGTGTACCGGTACGTCACCAAGCCCTGGGACGTGAACGACCTGCTCATCACCGTGAAGAACGCGGTGGAGTTCGCCCAGCTCAAGAAGGACAAGGAGAAGCTCATCCGCCAGCTGCACCAGCGGGTGGAGGCCCTCTTCGTCCTCTACGAGGTCAGCCGCGCCAGCGCGAACGACCCGGCCAGCTACGACGCCATCATCGACCGCGTGCTCACCGCCGTGGCCCGCGTGCTGCCGTACGACTGCGGCGCCGCCCTCATCGCGCCGGACGGCCAGCGCGGCGCCACGCTGCGCCTGCGCTGCGTGGGCAACGTGGGGGAGGAGGCGCTGCTGGGCGTCAAGGAGTCCATGCTCGGCGCGTACCGCAAGAGCAGCGGCCTGACGCTCCCGGAGGACCGGGTCATCACCCGCGTCACCGGCACCACCACGAAGGACTCCGCGTCCCCCGTCGTCTACCCCAACCAGCTCACGGTGAACCTCACCGCGGCTGGCAAGCCCGTGGGCATGCTGTCGCTGTTCTCCCACCGCGCGGACGCGTTCACGGAGGACGACGGGCTCTTGCTGGACGTGCTCGCCAACCAGACGGCGGACGCCATCCAGTCGCTGCGGTCCGCGGAAGAAGAAGCCCGCCACCGCATGGAGCGCATGGTCGCGTCCATGGCGGACGGCGTGGTGCTCACCGACGAGAAGAACGACATCGTGGTGATGAACCCCGCGGCCCGCCGCATCCTGCGCGCGGGGGAGGAGGGGCAGGTGCCCTCCAACCGCCTCTTGGAGGAGCGCCTGGGCTTCCAGCCGTTCCAGCTGGTCCGCAACCTGGAGTACAGCGGCCACCAGGTGCTGCGCGAGGACGTGAAGCTCTTCGAGCGCACCGTGCAGACCACCGTGACGCCCGTCAACGACGCGCGCGGCACCCTGCGCGGCGTGTGCGTGGTGCTGCGTGACATCACCGACCAGAAGCGGCTGGAGGAGCGCAAGGACACCTTCGTCTCCATGGTGAGCCACGAATTGCGCACGCCGCTCACCTCCATCACCGGCGCGCTGGACCTGGTGCTCAACCGGATGGCGGGGGACATCAACGAGCGGCAGCACCGCTACCTGTCGCTCGCCAAGGACTCCGCGGAGAAGCTCAACAGCATCGTGGACGACCTGCTGGACCTGTCGAAGTACGCGCAGGGCCGGCTGAAGATGAGCTTCGAGCGCATCTACCTGGAGGAGCTGGTCCAGCGCGTGGTGGAGAAGTACGGGCCCGCCTTCGCGGAGAAGCGCATCCGCGTCGTGCCGCTGCTGCCGCAGCACCCGCTGCGCGCCATGGTGGACCCCAACCGCGTGAACCAGGTGCTCAACAACCTGCTCAACAACGCGGTGAAGTTCACGCCGGAGGGCGGCGAGGTGCGCGTGGAGCTGCGCGCCACGTCCAGCCTGCCCGGCTACGTGGTGCTCTCCTGCTGGAACAGCGGCGACCCCATCCCGGAAGAGAGCCTGGAGCGCATCTTCGACCGCTTCGAGCAGGCCCGCACCCAGGCGAACCGCACCGTGCGCGGCACCGGCCTGGGCCTGCCCATCTGCCGCAACATCGTGGAGGCCCACGGCGGCCGCATCTGGTCCGAGCCCTCTCACGACGGCGTGCGCTTCATCGCCGTGCTGCCCACGGAGCCGCCCCAGGAGATGCTGTCGCAGGCGGCCGTGGACACGCTCCTGCCGTCGCCGCAGCCCATCCGCGCGGACACGCGCGGCAAGGTGCTCATCATCGAGGGCGAGCCCGAGGTGGGCCACATCATGAAGGCCCTGCTGGGCGCCCGGGGCTACCGGGTGCGCCTGGCGGGCTCCGCGGAGGAGGGGCTCTCCGCCGCGCGCAACCTGCACCCGGACGTGGTGCTGGTGTCGGTGCGGCTGCCAGACGTGGACGGCCTGCGGCTGGCGGAGATCCTCCGGCATGATCCGGAGACGCGCCGCGCGCCGCTGCTGCTCACCTCCGCGTTCGACGAACGCCAGCGCGCCTTCCGGGCCGGCGCGGACGCGTTCCTCGTGCGCCCCCTGGCCGGCGACAAGCTGCTGGCCACGGTGGACTCGCTGGCGCGGGGCCGCGCCGGGGCGCAGCACGGGCGCGTGCTGGTGGTGGACGACGACGTGAAGATCGCCTTCATCTGCCGCGAGGTGCTGGAGGGGCTGGGCTTCGAGGTCGGCGTCGCGCACAGCGTGGAGGAGGGGCGCCGTTCCCTGCGCGAGCGCAGGCCGGACGCGGTGCTCCTGGACGTCACGCTGCCGGATGGCGATGGGTTCGCGTTCCTGGAGGAGATCAAGGCCGAGCGTGCCAGCGGCCACATCTCCGTCATCTTCATCTCCGCGCGCACGGAGACGTCGTCCAAGGTCCGCGCACTGAAGCTGGGCGGGGACGACTACATCACCAAGCCCTTCGACGCGCTGGAGCTGGGCGCGCGCGTGGAGAGCATGCTGCGGCGCAAGGAGCAGGAGCTGTCCTCGTCGCCCACCACGCAGCTGCCCGGGTCCACCGCCATCGAGCGCGAGGTGCAGCGCCGGCTGGGCGCTCGCCAGCCGTTCGCGTTCTGCTACCTGGACCTGGACAACCTCAAGGCCTACAACGACTACTACGGCTTCGCGAAGGCGGACGGCGTGGTGCGCCAGACGGGCGACCTCATGCGGGAGATCTTCCAGCAGGAAGGCGCCCCGGGGGACTTCCTGGGCCACGTGGCCGGGGACGACTTCGTGTTCATCACCTCCGTGGAGTCCGTGGACCGGGTGTGCCAGCGGGCCATTGAGGCCTTCGACCGGATCATCCCGCTCTACTACGACCGGCATGACCGGGAGCGCGGCCACATCGAGGCGGAGGACCGCTTCGGGGAGATGCGCCAGTTCCCCATCATGAGCGTGTCCGTGGTGGCGGTGATGACGGACGGCGTCGCGCATGACCACGCGGAGCTGGCGCGCCGGGCCGCGGACATGAAGAAGCGGGCGAAGGCGATTCCCGGCTCCGTCTTCCTGCGCAGCGACCTGGAGCGCGTGGTCCGGTCCGTCACTGGATGAGGCTCTACCAGCAGCTCATCCTCTTCATGCTCGCCGCGACGGTGCTGCCCCTGGCCATCGTGGGCTTCCTGTTGCTGTCGCGCTCGGAGCAGGCGCTCGCGCAGCGCATCGACGAGCAGCAGCGCGCCACCGCCACCGCCACCGCGGAGGCCGTGGAGGCCAGCCTGATGGAGGTCGTCAACGGCCTGGCCCGGTCCGCGGAGCTGCTGCCCTGGGAGCGCGCCACGCCCGACGAGGTGCGCGGCATGCTGATGCTCCTGTACGGCCAGTCCACCACGGTGAGCGCGGTCATCCAGGCGGACGCGAACGGACAGCCCCTGGGGCCCGCCGTGTTCCGGAGCGCGGAGCCGCTGGAGCACCACCCCGCCTTCGACGCCGCGAGCGTCCGGCAGCTGGCGCACGCGGTGCCGGTGGAGCAGTTCCGCAAGGGTGGCAAGGGCCAGGCGGCGCTGGGCAGCGCGTACGTGCACGCGGGCTCGGGCGTGGCCGCGGTGCCGGTGGCGGTGAAGCTGGGGGCTTCGGAGGAGGCCCCCTACGCCGTCGCGGAGCTCGTCTTCACCCAGCTGGAGGCGCTGCTCGCGCGGCGCGCGAACGACGGGTCCGCGCGGCTGGACGTGGTGGACACCGAGGGGCGCATCCTGGCCAGCTCCCAGCCCACGCGGCGCATGGCGGCGCTGGAGCCGGAGCTGCGAGAGGCGCTGGGGCCCCTCCAGGGCGCGGACACCGGGCGCAGCTTCCAGCTGAAGGACCCCGCGCGCCGCGTGAGCGTGGCCTGGGTGGACGCGCTGGAGATGGGCGTCGTCGTGACGGAGGACGAGGCCCTGGCGCTGACGCCGGTGCGGGAGCTGCGCACCACGGTGCTCGCGTCCGTGGCGGGCGCGCTGCTGGTGCTGCTGGCCCTGGGCGCGCTCTTCACCCGACGGCTGGACCGGCGGCTCGCGCAGGTGGTGCAGGGCGCGGAGGCCTATGGCCGCGGAGAGCTGGAGCGCCGCCTGCCGGTGGAGGGCCAGGACGAGCTGAGCGAGCTGGCGTCCACCTTCAACCGCATGGGCGAGGAGCTGGAGGCGTCGCGCGCGCGGCTGATGAGCTGGAACGACGACCTGCGCGTCCGGGTGGAGGAGGCCACGGCGGACCTGCGGGCGGCGCAGCTGCAGCTGGTGGAGGCGCAGAAGCTGGCGGCGGTGGGGCAGCTGGGCGCGGGCGTGGCACACGAAATCAACAACCCGCTGGCTGGCATCCTGGGCAACGTGCAGCTCTTGCTGCTGGACCGGGCGGCGGACGACACGGACTTCGAGACGCTTCGCAAAATCGAGCAGAGTGCCAAGCGCTGCAAGGAGATCACCCAGAACCTGCTGCGCTTCTCCCAGCAGCGCGAGCGCCCGGACCTGCGGCCCGTGGACCTGAACGCGGTGGTGCGCGACGCGCTGAGCCTCACGGAGAACCAGACGCGCGGGGAGGGCATCGACCTGGTGACGGAGCTGAGCGCGGACGTGCCCCGCGTGAAGGCGGACCCCGGGCACCTGTCGCAGGTGGTGCTGGCGCTGCTGTCCAACGCGCGCACCGCGATGATGAAGACGCCGGTGAAGCGGCTCACGCTGCGCACGGGCGAGCGCGACGGGATGTGCATCCTGGAGGTGGAGGACACCGGCAAGGGCATCGCGGAGAACATCCGGCCGCGCATCTTCGAGCCCTTTTTCACCACCAAGGACGTCTGGTCCAATGTGGGCCTGGGCCTGAGCGTTGCGTGGCGCATCATCACGGAGGCCGGGGGGACGCTGGAGGTCCGCTCGGAGGCAGGGCAGGGGGCCCGGTTCACCATCGTGCTGCCCCGGGCATAGAATCCGCCGCGGTGTGCTAGCTAGGGGCTTCGCATGGCTGCTCCCCCTTCCCGCAAGCGACAGGTGCCCTTCCTCGTCGGGCTCGTGCTCATCCTGGCCGCGCTGCCGGTGGGCTGGTTCGTCTTCCTGCGGGAGACGCCCGCTCCGCTGCCGCCGCCCGCGCCCAAGCGCACCGTCACCGCGCCGGTGGCGCAGAAGAAGGCCGTGGAGCTGGTGCTGAGCCACTTCGAGGGCAACGTGGACGTGCGGCATGGCGAGGGGGCGTGGGAGTCCGCCCGGAAGGACATGCCGTTGCGGCCGACGGACGTGGTGCGCACGGGCCCTGGAGCCTGGGCGGTGCTGCTGAACGGCGAGTCCGTGGAGCTGCGCATGGAGTCCGACTCCGAGATCTCCGTGGAGGAGCTGTCGGATCAGCTGTCGAGCATGCTGCTGGCCAACGGCATGGCCACCGCCACCGTGCGGGGCCGCCCCAACGTCCGCCACACCTTCGTCCTGAAGGCGAAGAACGGGAAGGAGAACGCCGCGGAGGCCAGCACCACGCAGGGCACCTTCACCATGAGCAACAACGGCAAGGGCACCGTGAGCGTGGGCACGCGCGAGGGCGACGTGAAGCTGGCCAACAATGAGGGCAAGTACGTCATCGTCCGCGCCGGCCAGCGGTCCATCGTGCGCCCGGGACAGGTTCCCACCGAGCCCGTCCCCATCCCCAGCACCGTGTTCCTGAAGATGGAGTGGCCCGCCGGCAAGACGCAGCGCAAGCCCGAGGTCGCCGTCGTGGGCCAGACGGATCCGGGCAGCCGCGTGATGGTGGACGGCGTCAGCGTGCCGACGGACAAGGACGGGAGGTTCACGGTCAACGTCGCGCTCAAGAAGGGCAGCAACACCGTCCAGGTGAGCGCCGTGGATGTGGGCGGCGCGCGCCAGGACGCGCAACGCGAGCTGGTCCTGGTCACTCCGCCCGCGCCGAAGAAGCCGGGGACCCTCGAGGTCGAGACCGGGGTCTTCCGGGAGAGTGCCGGCGGCACCTCGCCCTGATCCGCCGGCCGGGCCCGCGGGTCCTGCCCGGGCGGGCCCACCTCGTGGGTGGGGCGGGTTGATGGCGCTGTCCCCGGGGCCGACGGCGGGCCCCTTCCCGTGCCCGGTGGCAGCAAAGTCGTGCAGTCCCGGCGGAGGGCCCTGTAGAGTCGGGACGCCCTGGAACGTCTCCTGCTCACCGCGCTGGTGTTGGTCTGTGCCCCGGTCTGGGCGGCTTCGCTGGAGCTGCTCGGTCCGGACGTGCCCGTGCCTCCGGAGGGCTTCACGGTCGCGGTGGTGCGCAGGGACGCCGGAGGCCAGCCGGTGGCGTTCACGCCGTCCTCGGTGACGGCGGAGGGCGCGGAGCTCAAGCCCGGACCGGACGCTCCTCCGCTGCGCACCTACGTCGTCGTGCCGAAGGCCCAGGCGCGCGAGGTGGTGGTGCGCGTGCAGGGCGACGGCGAGGAGGCCCGGGCCCGCTATGACGTGGGGCCACCCGCGAGCCACATGGAGCTGTCACTGGAGCCCGCGCTTCCGGTGAAGGGGCGCGACAAGGAGGCGATGCTCACGGTGCGGAGGCTGCGGCCGGATGGGACGCCGGACGACAGCGGCGCGCCCCCGGTGCTGCGCGTGAGCACCGGGCAGGTGAAGGACCTCCAGCACACCGGGCCGGGCACGTACACCGCTCGCTACGTGCTGCCCCCGACGCGCCTGCCCGAGGCGGCCATCCTCGTTGCGCTGTCCGCGTGGCCGCATCCGCAGTCGGTGCATGGGGCGTATGGGCGGCTGCTGGTGCCGCTGGCGACGGCGGTGGACCTGCCCGGCCGGAGCGAGCCCGGCGGTCAGGTGTCGCTGGAGGTGGCGGGGAAGCGCTTCGGGCCCGTGCCGGTGGACGCGAGCGGGCGCTTCGTGCTGCCGCTGGTGGTGCCTCCGGGCTACTCGCTCGCGCGGGGCGAGGTGAAGGACGATTCAGGCCACGTGGAGCGCCTCGCCATCGACCTCCAGCTGCCGCCCACGGATGGCCTGGCGTGCGTGCTCAACCCGCAGCGGCTGCCCGCGGACGGCGTGTCCCAGGCCCGGCTGTTGTGCGCGACCAGTGATCCGAAGGGGCTCCCCGTGGCGGACGCGCGCGTCACGGTGAAGGCGAAGTACGGCCGGCTGGACGGGCCCCAGCGCGACACGAACGGCATGCTGGAGTGGCGCTACACGGCGCCGCGCACGCTCGCGGAGGATGAGCGCATCGAAGCGGCGTGGCCGCAGCGGGGCCCCGGCTCCCGCGAGTCGCTGCCGATGCAACTGGTGCAGGGCGCGGTGCGCGACGTGACGGTGTCGGTGTCCGAGCCCCTGGTGCACGCGGGCACGACGGCGCGCGTGGTGGTGACGGCGCGGGATGCGGCAGGGCAGCCCCGTGCGGATGCGAAGGTGTCGCTGTCGTCGACGCTGGGAACGGCGGGCCCGGCGGTGGAGTCCCCGCCCGGGACTTTCACGCTGCCGTGGACCGCGCCGCAGGACCTCCTCGGGCCGGGCACGGACTTGACAGTGCGCGCCTATGGCCCGACAGGCACGGAGCCCGCGCGGCTCGCGGTGTGGCGGAGGGGGCAGTCGCTCGTCGCGGGCGTGGTGGACCTGGCGGGATGGCCGGTGCCCCGGCAGCCGCTCCGGGTGAACGGCGTGGAGAAGGTGACGGGGGAGGACGGGACGGTGGACGTGGGCACGGTGGTGCCCGGCAAGGTGCGCGTGTCGCACGGCGTGTGGCCGGGGCTCGACGTCACGGTGCACGTGCTGGGGCCGCGGGGGCCGGTGTTCCCGGAGTCCGCGCCGCTGGTGCCCGCGCCCGTGGTGCAACGGGTGGAGCTGGCGCCGCCGCTGCCGGTCAACGTGCGGGTGCGCGTGGAGGGCGCGCGGGTGACGTGCTGGGTGGAGGATTCGAACGGCCAGGTGCTGAAGGACCGGCCGGTGCACGTCGCGCTGTCCGAGGGCGAGCGGGGTGACGAGTCCGTGCAGGACGGGCTCACGCGCTTCACCGTGCGCGGCGCGCGAGGCCCCGTGAGCGTGTCCGTGGCGGACGTGCGCACCGGCGTGACGGCGGTGGAAGAGGTGCGGCCTTGAGGTCTCCGCGCCCGGCGCATGGCGGTGTGCCCGCGACCAGGAGCGGCCGGGAGGACGCGCCTGCGTGCGGCGAGGTGCCCGTGCCCACCGGAATGTTCGTGCCCGAGACGGCGACACGCGATGCCCGGAGGGATCGTGAGGACACGTCGCGTCGTGGGAGGCGTGCGGAAGGCGCATGGCGGAGGGCTTTCGGCCACTCCGCCACAGTGGGCCTCGTGCTCGTCCTGCTCCTGCTGTCGTCCGTGGCATCCGCGCAGGCTCTGTCCTCGGACCTGCCCGCGCAGGCGTCGACCATCGCGGGGCGCGTCTGCGTGGACGTGGACGGCGATGGCCTCTGCGGCCCCGACGAGCCTGGGCTCGCGGACGTGCGGCTGGTGCTGGCCACCGGCCGCGAGGTGCGCACCGATGCCTTCGGCCGCTACCACCTCACCGGCGTGGACTCTCGCGTGCCGGACCTGACCGACGGCCCGCACCTGCGCCCCGGACGCCATGCGCTGAAGGTGGATCCGCGCAGCCTGCCGCCGTCCAGCCAGGTGGTCCCCCGGATCGCGACCGTGGAGGTGCCCTGGGGCGCCGCCGTCCTCCAGGACTTCGCCGTGCGGCCTCCGCCCACGCGCCCCTCCGCGTCCGCCGCCACCGCACCCGGCCGTCCCCCCGAGGCACACGTCGCCAACAGCGGCCTGCGCTTCGTCATCAGCGGCCAGGCCTCCCCCGGCGACCGGGTCCGGGCGGGCGACGTGGACGCGACCGTGGAGGAGTCCGGCGCGTGGCTCGCGACGGTGCCGCTCCAGCCAGGAAGAAACACCCTCGTCATCACCACCACCTCGCCGGGCGGCGCGGTGGAGTTCACCCAGCAGTCCTTCGACGTGGTGCGACGCGGTGAGCACGGCTGGCTCGTCATCCCTCGGGAGAGGAATCGCCTGGGCGCCGTGCACGGGCTCTCCGCGGACGCGCCCGTGCCCGCGGGGGACACGTTCCTGAGCCTGGAGGTGCCCCCCGGCACCCAGGTGACGTCTCCCGACGCGAGCCTCCACGCGGGCCCCGATGGTGAGGTCCGCCTGCCCGTGCGGCTCGTGCCGGGACGCAACAGCGTCCCCCTCACGCTGGCGCCCCCCTCGCAGGCCTCGAGCACCGTGACGGTGTCCGTGGAAGCGCGGGCCCAGCCCTTCGTCGTGGGCCTGCTCGACGTGGAGGCCAGCATCGCGCCGGCCGGCGGCGGCTTCCGGCTGCGGGGCCGGGGCGCCCTCCACGGCGAGGCCCAGGTCGGGCCCGTTCAGGTGGTGGGGGAGCTGGACCTGAGCGACACCGACCTGCGCCAGCTGCACGACGCACCGCTCGCGGACTGGCTGCGCCCCCGGCTGCCCGAGCGCTTCGACCGCTGGCCCGACCCCGACCTCGTGCCGGCGGAGTGGGGCGACGCTTCCGTGTCCCTCACGCCCAACCCCGCCGAAGGACGCCTGCGCCTGGAGGCCCGGCACGACGCGTATGGCCGTGCGGGCTTCGGCACCTACCGCGCGCTCTTGCAGGACCGCGAGGTGGGCCGCTACCACCGCCCCCTCTTCGGCCCCTACGCGGAGCTGCGCGACCAGCTGGGCCCTGTGAGCGTGGGCCTGGACGTGTTCGCCGGAGGGTTGGTGGATCCGACACGCGGCCTGGCCGCGACGCCCGCGCACGAGGAGCTGCAGGCCACCGGCGGCAGCCTCTACTACCTGGGGGGCGGCACCGTGGCGGAGGGCTCCGAGCTGGTGCGCGTGGAGGTGCGCGACGGCGTCACCGGCCTGCCCCTGGGCGAGCAGCACCTCATCCGCGGCCGCGACTACGACATCGACTACCTCGCGGGCCGCATCCTGCTCGCGCGCCCGCTGTCGTTCCTCGCCGGCGTGTCACTGCTGCGCACGGACGCGCTCACCGAGGCGCCGGAGCCGGTGCTCGTCGTGGACTACGCCGTGCTGCACACCGGCGATCCACGCGACTCCGTGGGCGGTGAGGCCTGGGCGCGCTGGCGCGACTCCACCGTCGGCCTGGCCGCCGTGCGCGAGCGCCGCCTGGGGGCTCCATTCCAGCTGCTGTCGGGGCGGGGCCAGACGAAGCTGGGCGGCTACTCGCTCCTCGCCGAGGCCGCCGGCAGCCGGGGCCTCGCGGTGGAGTCGGACGTGTTCGGCGTGTCGGACGACGGCGGCCTGTCCTTCCTCCGCCCGGTGGGCACGCAGGACGACCACGGCGGCGCGGTGGGCCTGCGCCTGAGCGGCCCCGGTGTCCTGGGCCCCGCGCATGGCGGCTCCGTGGACGCCGCGTGGCGCGAGCGCTCCCGGGGCTTCTCCGACGGCGCGCACGTGGACGCCGCGCGCTTCCGGCAGCTGTCCCTGCGCGTCACGCAGCCCGTGGGCCCGGTGGCGCTCACGCTCCTGGGCGACGAGCGGCGCTCCGCGGATCCGCGCCTGCCCTTCGAGGACACGCCCTTTGGCGCCCGCACGCTGGGCGCCGCCGTGGGCTACGACCGCGGCGACTGGGGCGCGCGAGTGGAGCTGCGCGACAGCTGGCTGCGCGCCACCGACCTTCCTGGCGAGGGCGACGCGCTCGAGGGAGGCCGCACGTCCCTGGGCGTGGCGGGCCACTACGCGCTGTCCTCGCGCCTCACCCTGTCCGCGGGCCACCGGCAGCGGCTGCACGAGCGCGGCGCTGGCCTGGGCCGCATGGACGACACCTTCACCTCCGCGGGCGTGGACGTGGTGCTGGACGAGGACGCCACCGTCGGGGTGAAGGGCGGCTGGGGCCCCGAGCTGGGCCCGCAGGCCTGGCTGGATGCGCGCGTGCGGCGCGGCCGGGAGACGTACTACGGCGGCTACTCCGTGGACGTGGACGGGCCGGACTTCGGCGCGGGCCGCGCCGTGACGGGCGCGCGCACGGAGGTGGGGGATGGCACCACCGTGTTCGTGGAGGACGTGAGCGCGCACGACGCCATGGCGGTGCGGCGGGCCCGCGCGGTGGGCTTCCAGTGGGCGGCGGGCCAGAGCGGCTTCAGCGCGGGCGCCCGCTACGAGCGCGGCGTGCGCCAACCGCTGCCGCTGGACATCGCCAGCGACCTCACGCGCGACGTGGCCAGCGTGTCCGCGCAGTGGCTGCGCGAGCGCTTCCGGGCGGACGTGCGCGCGGAGTTGCGCCACGAGGAGGGCACCCCCGCGCGCGGCGCCTCCGGCCCGGTGGACCGCACCCAGGTGGTGCTGGCGCTGGCCGCCGAGGCGCAGCTGCTGAAGGACGTGACGGCCTCCGGACGGCTGGACTTCGCGCACACCGCGGGCCGGGAGGGGCTGGAGGCCCGGTTCGCGGAAGGGTTCGCGGCGCTCGTCTGGCGGCCCGGCCCCTGGCTGGTGGTGGCGCGCTACGGCCTCACGCGCGAGCTGTCCCCCGGCGCCCGCTTCGCCTTCGGGGACCGGGTGCTCCAGACGGTGTCGCTGATGCCAGCGGTGCGGCTGGGGGAGCGGCTCTCCGTGGCGTCGGGCCTGCACGTCGGACGCTCCAGCCTGGGCGAGTCCTCGCGCTGGGTGTGGACGGGCACGCTGCGGCCCGCGGTGCGGGTGCTGGGCGGACTGGAGGTCGCGGTGGAGGCCGCCCGGCGCACGTCCGCGGCGGATGGCCAGGGCCTGAGCGCGCTGCGGCCGGAAGTGGCCTACCGGCTGGACGAGCGCCTTCGGGTGGCCCTGGGGTACACCGTCCTGGGCTTCAGCGGCTTGGGTCTGGAGGCCAAACCGGAGGATGCTCCGGACCGCCTCTATCTCCGGGCGGAAGTGGCCTGGTAGTCGCCGGGCAGAGGGACGTCGAACGTGCGAGTCTGGCGGATCATCCTGGGACTGGGGTTGTGCGCGGGCGTGGCTCGCGCGGAGTGGACCAACGTCCAGACCCAGACGGGCATCCCGAAGGCCGTGACCGTCTTCCGGCCCGGCTTCTTCGCCGTGGCGACCGACACGCAGCTGTACGTGTCGCGCGACGGCGGCGTGACGACCCTGAACGAGGGCATGGCGGGCAGCTTCCTGCGCGCCCCCGACTGCGTGGTGGGCATTCGCACGGATGGCACGCTCCGGAGCGTGGGCGGCTGTTCCCCGGCGGATGACGGCAAGCACCTGTTCCCCAACGACGGCAACGAGGTCGAGGTGCGCGCCGTGCACGTCACCGCGGACGGAGGCGTGGGCTACGCCGTCGCCGCCGAGCTGCCCCTGACGACCCCGCAGTTCCGCTCCTCGCTCGTCCCGAGGGATGGCGGCACGGCCGAGTGGGGAGTCCTGGCGCCTCCACAGCCGGGGCAGACCGCGCAGCCGCAGCTCGCGGTGCTGCCGCCGCAGGCGGATGGCCTGCCGCAGGCGCTGTTCTCCGTGTCCTCGGCCAAGGCCAACTTCGTCTGGTACCGGGGCACGAGCGCGGTGTCCTACACCGCGGTGGGCAGCCCCTCGCTGAACCCGGCGCGCAGCGTGGCGCTCCTGCCAGGTGCGACGCCGGACAAGCCGCTCGCGTTCTTCGGCAACGACATGGCCCTGTTTCGAGGCACCCTGGGCGGCTCCGCCACTCCGTTCGAGCCCATCCCGCTGGCGCCCGGCGCGGTGGACGCGCTCGCGTTCGACGTGGCGAGCGGCTCCAGCGCGGGGACGGGCTTCGGCCTGCTGCTCCTCAAGCAATCGGACGGCAAGGTGACGGCGTTCAGCGCGGAGCCGGTGACGCCGCCCGCCTTGCCCGGCACGCTCTGGCGGCAGAACACGGACCTGCCCCTGGGCATCACCCAGTCCGCGCTGCAGCTGGCCTGCGCGGACGCGTCCTACTGCGTCGCCATCCTCAACGGGTACGCGCAGAACGTCCTCATCTACGAGAACGCGAACGCGCCCAACGTGAGTGAGCTGCCGGCCAGCCTCCGCGTGGACGAGGGCACGACGCAGGACGTGCAGCTCAAGCTGCGCGACGGTGACGGGGACGCCGTGCGGCTCTCGGCCACGGTGCGCGCGCCGGGCAGCCCGCTCACCGTCGTCCAGGAGCCGCTCGACTCGCGCGAGGACAGCGGGCTCAAGCTGAAGCTCACCGCGCCCCCGGGCATCTGCGCGAGCCAGACGTCCTTCCTGGACGTGGTGGCCTCCGACGGACTGCGCGCGCACGACACGCCGAAGGCCATCGCGCTGGAGCTGCGCCACACCGTCGCGCCCGGCGCGCCCCAGGGGGCCACGCTGTCGGTGGACAGCGGCGCCTTCTTCATGGGCGGGCCCCCGGGCACGCTCACCCCCACGCGGGGCGCCACCGGCTGCGAGCCCGTCAAGTACGCCTGGACGACGCCCGCCCGGGCGCCGGTGCTCACCGTGGACGCCGTGGGGGTGGCCACGCTCACGCCGCCCTCCACCCGGGCGGACCGCTGCAAGGAGGGCATCACCGCCTACAACTACGAGGTGCGCGCGTACGACAGCGAGCTGGGTTCCCTGCCGACGACGGTCCCCGTGCAGCTCCACCCGTGGGGACCGCCCGACGCGCCGTTCACCAGTGGCACGCGCGAGGTCTACTCCGGCGCGGCCCTGAGCCCCCAGGCGACCCACCTGTGCGCGGCGCCTCCGGGCACGCCGCCGACGCCGGGACTGCCTCCGGTGTCGACGTTCTGGTCGGTGCTGGAGAACCCCTCGGGCGTGTCGGTGTTGGCCCTGCTGGGGAACAACCGGCGCCCGGTGGGCTCGGAGCCCCTGGAGGGCAACTCCGTGCTGCTCGCGTCTGCGACGTGCGTGGACACGCTCCAGCTGAAGCTGCGCGCCTTCAACCGCATCACCGTGGACGGCTACGCCCTCGACGGCCCCCCGTCCGACGTGGACGTCGCGGTGAAGCCTCGGTGGGTGCCGGTGGATCTGGTGAGGACGGAGGTGGCGTTGGAGCCGCCGGAGGAGCGCAAGGTGCGCGGCCGCGTGACGACGAACCCGCCGGTCAACTGCACGGGCATGCGCGCCCTCTCCACGGTGGTGACGCTGGAGGACCCGTCCGACCCGAGCCGCGTGTTCGACACGAAGACGTACCCGTGGGCCGCGGGCACCTTCGAGCTGGACCTGCCCCCCACCTGCGGCGGCGCCAGCTACACCGTGCGCGCGCGCGTGCAGGAGGCGGTGGCGTCGGGCTCCGTCACGACGCCGGATGCGCTCACGCCCTTCTCGAGGGAAGCGCGCGACGTGGAGCTGGGCGAGCTGGACGGCGAGCTCATCGCCACCTGCGGCGAGGGCGCCCGGGGCACGCTGCACCAGACGATTCCGGAGGGGGCCTGCTCGGCGGTGGACCTGACGTGGGCGCATTCCGGGGGCCCGGAGCTGGCGCCGTTCGTCTCCCAGGGGGACTCGGTGGCGCTGGCCACGGTGGACACGCAGCTGGAGACCCTGGTGGGCGAGCACGTCATCCTGGACGTGACGGCCACGGGCGAGGGCGCCAGCGGGGCGGTGCGGCAGCACGCGGCGCGCATCGGCGCCCGGCCCTTCGTGACGGTGGAGCGGCGCACGGAGACGACGGGCCTGGGCAGCGACTCCGGCCAGCTCGGCGTCACGGTGACGCTGCGCAACGACACCGCCTGCGGCGTGAGCGCCATCCGCTACGCGGAGACCGTCACCGGCGCGCAGGTGCTGCCCCAGTCGGTGACGCTGAACGGCCGGCCGGTGACGCCGGTGAACGTGACGGAGCAGCACTTCGAGGTGGAGCCGGTGCCGCTGCCCGCGGGCGCCACCGCGACGCTCACGTACGTGGTGCGCCCGGTGCTGTTGACCTCGCCGACGTACTCGGGGACCGCGACGCTGCGCGACGTCGTCGTGTCGCGGGCGGAGCCGCCGCCTGCCTCCACGTCGGGCTGCGGATGCTCCGGTGGGGGCTCGGGCGTGACGGCCTTCGGGCTGGGCGCGCTGGCGTGGGCCGCGCGGCGCCGGCGGGGCGTCAGAGCCCGAAGCTGATGCGCTGGCGGCGGTTGGGCGTCTGCTGCCGCTCCTCCAGCACGCCGGACAGCTCCAGGCCGCGAAGGGTGGCCAGGGCCTCGCGCTCCGACAGGTCGGTGAGGGCCAGCAGGTCCTCCACCGTCTTCGTGCCGTCCGCGAACGCGAGCAGCATCGCCTGCGGCCCGTCCAGCTTCAGCTCGTGCAGGCCGTAGGGCGGATCCGCCGCGGGGAACAGGCGGCGTCCGGGCGCCATGCGCTGGCGCAGCGCCACCAGCGTCTCCGTGCGCGCGACGCCCTCCAGGATGAGGTCGCCGGGGAACAGCGACAGCGGCACCAGGTCCGCGCGCTGCGGCCGCATGGGGCTGAAGCCGTAGCCGCCCTCCGTCCACGCGAAGGTGGACCAGAGGATGTCCTTCACCTGCTCCTCCAGCAGCTGGCGGCGCTGCTTGGGGCTCAAGAGGCCGCGCTTGAGCAGGGCGTCGCCCGTGCGCAGCGAGTGCTCGCGCGCGTAGCCTGCGGCCTCCGCGAGCTGGGCTTCGGTGAGCGCGCCCTTGCGCAGGCAGAAGCGGCCGAAGCGCTCCGGGGCCAGGTTGGAGGCGGCGTACACGACGCGGCCGGCCTCGAAGTAGACGACCTTGAGCACCGTGCCCTGGCGCAGCTTCAGCTCGCCGTGGTGGCGGGCCTCGTAATAGGCGTTGAGCAGGCGCGGCACGGACGTGTGCGCCAGGTCTCCGCCAAGCGACCACTCCGGCAGCTGGCGGCGCTGGCGCGCGGGGGCGGGCACGGCCTCCGTCCACACGGCGCCGCGCTGGGCGAAGGGCAGGGGCAGGGCCTCCGACACGCCGGGGGCCTCTTCCGGGAGCGCCGGTTCGGACGGCTCGGACGGCCCGGCCGGCCCGGCCGCGGCGTCGACGGACTCGAGCGCGGGCTCGTCTTGCGAGGGCGTCTCCTGGACCAGTTCCTCCAGGACGAGCAGGTCCACCTCGTCGAGCAGCTCCCCGTGCGTCACGGGCGGCACGCCTGCGGCCTCCTCCAGCGCGTTGAGCACGGCGTCCAGTTCGAAGGGCTTCTCGAAGAAGGCGCACGCACCGTGGACCTTGATGGCTTCCTGGGCGAAGCGGTCGCCCTTGTAGACGCCGCTGACGGCGATGGCGGGGATGGCGTGGGCACGCAGCGCGCCCAGCACCTCGCTGCCGCGGATGTCCGGCAGGAGCAGGTCCACCAGCGCGGCGTCGAAGCGGGAGTGGGGGCCCAGGGCCTCCAGCGCGGACTCGCCGGTGAAGACGGTGAGCGCCTCATGGCCCCGGGTCTGCGCGACCGTGGCGATGAGGGAGGCGAGTTCCTGGTTGTCCTCCACGATGAGCAGTCGCGCCATGGGCGGCCAGACCCTACCATCAACCCCATGAAGGACGTTCAGGGCTTCCACCACGTGGCGATTCAAGCGAAGGACGTGGAGCGCGTGACCGCGTTCTATCGCGACCTGCTGGGCTTTCCGGAACTCAAACGCCACCTGCGTGAGGACGGCACCCTGCGGAGCGTCTGGGTAGGCGTCCCAGGGGGCGCCTTCCTGGCCATCGAGGCGGTGGACGGGATGCCGGAGGTGGGGCCCTTCCGCCATCCGGCGCCGGGGCTGCTGATGTTGGTGTTCCGGATTCCCCGCGAGGCGCGAGGTGGGGTGGTGGAGACCTTGGCCCGCGCGGGGGTGCCGCTGGAGCACGAGACGCGCTGGACGCTCTACGTGCGGGACCCGGAGGGCAACCGGGTGGGGCTGAGCCACCATCCGGACGACTAGGGGTGCGTGCCCGGCCGGGTGCTTGCGGAGGGTGACGGGGCATGGCTACAAGCGGGCCCATGCGCCTGGGTGAACTGCTCGTGAAGGACGGCCTGGTGTCGGCGGCGGCGGTGGAGGAGGCGCTGGAGTCGCAGGTGGTCCACGGCGGCCGGCTGGGGACGAACCTGGTGGAGCTGGGGCTCCTCACCGAGCAGGACCTGGCGAAGGCGCTGGGCAAGCTGCACAACTGCGCCTACGCGTCCGGGGAGATGGTGCCCGACCCGAAGGCCGTGGCGCTGGTGCACCCGAACGAAGCGGACGACAAGGAGTTCCTGCCGATGCGGGCGGACGCGACGCGGCTGAGCGTCGCGGTGGTGAACCCGCACGACTTCCCGACGTTGGACGCCATCGCGTTCAAGACGGGCAAGCGCGTGGTGCCGGTGGTCATCCCCGAGTTCCGGATGAACCAGCTGCTGCGGCGGCACGCGAAGGCGTTCCGGCAGCTGCGGGCCATCGACATGGAAGCGGTCCGGCCGAGGCCCGCGAAGGGCGCGCCGGCGGAGCTGGCGAAGGCGGCGGAGCGGCCGCCGGACCTGATGAGCGAGGAGGAGTTCCAGTCCGTCTACGCGCAGGCGCTGCGCGGCGGTTCGGATGCGGAAGCGGACGTGCTGGAAGGGGAGATCATCATCACCGGCGAGGAGGTGATGGAGGCGCCCGTGGCCGCGCCGCCCCAGGGCCGACCCGCGGTTCCAGCGCAGTCGCGTCCCGGAGCGCCCGTGCCGCCCGCGGCCCAGAGGCCCGGAGCGCCGCGAGTGGACATCCCCGCGCACATGGCCCCGTCCGTGCCGGTACCCGGAGTGCCCGCGCAGGCGGCCCGCGCAGCGAGCACCGTGGGGCAGGGCGCAGGGGCGCAGGGAGTGCCCGCGCACGTCGCGGGGCAGCGTGGTGCGCAAGGAGTCCCCGCGCACGTCGCGGCGCAGCCCGGAGCACATGGCGTCCCCGCCCAGTCCACGGCGCAGGGAGTGCCTGCCCATCTCGCGGCCCAGGCTGGTGCGCAGGGCGTGCCTGCGCATCTGGCGGCCCAGGCTGGAGCTCAGGGCGTGCCTGCGCATCTCGCGCAAGGAGTGCCCGCGCACCTCGCTGGCCAACCCGGTACACAGGGCGTGCCTCCGTATCAGGCGGGCCAAGGCGCGGGAGCGCAGGGCGCCGCGGCGCAGGCGCGTGGCGGTGCTGGTGTGCCCGCGCACGTCGCGGCCCAGGCGGGTGCCGGTGTGCCCGCGCACGTCGCGGCCCAGGCGGGTGCCGGTGTGCCCGCGCAGGTGGCGGCTCAAGCCGGCGCGACGGGTGCGATGCCCCCGGGTGCTGTCGTGAGCCCGCCCGTGGCCGCGAAGCCGGCGGTTCCTCCTCCGACGCCGCTCACGTTCCCGGAGGCCCAGGCGGAGCTGGCGCGCAGCTCGGACCGCGAGGACGTGGCCCGCACGGTGCTCCGCTTCGCGATGGGCAAGTGGCGCCGGTGCCTGCTGCTGTCCGTGCAGGGCAACCTCGTCACGGGCTGGCACGGCATGGGGCAGGGCGTGAACGACGAAGGGGTCCGCCGCATCGGCGTGCCGCTGCGCGACCAGAGCACCTTCCGCCTCGTGCGCGACCTGCGCTCCCACTACGTCGGTCCGGTGAAGCGCGACGCGGCGATGGGCATGTTCTACCGGCTGCTCGGCGGAGGCTTCCCCACGACCGCGGTCATCCTGCCGCTGCTGGTGCGCGGCAAGGTGGTGCACCTGCTCTACGTGGACAACGGCGCGGAGCAGTTCACCCCGCCGGACGTGGGCGAACTGCTCATCCTCTCCCAGGGCGTGGGCCGTTCGTACGAAGCGATGATGCGGCGGCGCAAGAGCGCGTAGCTCTGTCCCGCGCGAAGGCTCACCCGTTGCCCGTGGACCGTTCCGGGTCGCGAGCCAGCACGGGCATGGCATCGGGACGGTCCCACAGGACGAAGTGGCTGCACCCGTCCAGCTCCACCACGTTGAGCCCCGGCTTCGCGCGCACGGCGCTCTCCCGCATGGAGGCGGACTCCAGCACCCGGTCCTTCCCCGGGACGAGCACCGTGCCGCGCCGCACGTTGCCGAACACGGACGCATCGCGCGACTGACTCCAGGCGTCGATGTCCCGCAGGTTGGCCATCATCGTCGCCACCCGCTTCGGGTTGAACGGGAACGCCATGATCAGCTCGCGCTTGCGAGCATTCTCCAGCGGCCCCCACGCGCCCCGGTTGTGCCGCGCGATCGGCGCCATGCGCCACAACGGGATGAGGAACGGCAGCAGCCAGAGCTGCGACGGCGTCAGGCTCCGGTAGGGACGGGCCTGCGGGAGCACGGGCGCCTCCAGCACCACCTCCACCCGCTCGAACAGGTCCGGACGCAGCTTCGCGGCCTCCAGGACGACGGCGCCTCCACGCGAATGTCCATGGACGCGGATGACGTCCGTCCGGGGCAGGTGCTCCAGGGCCTGCACCAGCACCGCGGCGTCATGGGAGATGGTGCCCTCCGGTTCGGCAGGCACCTTCGCCCAGGGAGCGGGTTGCTCGCGAGGGTCGGTGATGGGCAGGTGGTAGTCGCAGCTCGTCAGCAGGATGAGCTGGAGGTCGGGCTCGCGGTAGTGGTGCGTGAAGTAGCGCATGTCGGCCACGAAGCCGTGCATGACGATGACCGTGGCGCGGGGCCGCTCGCAGCGCCGTTCAGCGATGACGGCCTTGCCCACCCGGTAGACGTGTCCGTCGAAGGGCTCGCTCGCACGGGGCGTGCCCACCCGGTGCATCAACCACCAGCGCGCGATGGGCACGAGCACGGCGGCGCCAGCAAGGACTCCAAGAGCGACGAACATGCATTCACCGGGGGCGGAGGGGGACAGGCGCCTTGCGGCGGACGGCCCGTGACACGGTGGCCATCATAAAGGCCAGGTCAGCCTCCCGCCGCCACTGGGATGAGAAGGTGAGGCCCCCGTTGGGGCTCCCCTTGAGGTGGAAGGCCCTGCGCCCTACCTGACGGTGCTGAGGTTTTGAATCTGCGTGTTGATCCACGGGATGTAATTGGAGACCCGCGTGTAGATGCCGGGCAGCCCTGCCCGCGCACAGCCCACCCCGAAGCTCACGATGCCCTGGAGTACGTAGCCTTGGGAGCCTTTGACGACGAGCGGCCCGCCGCTGTCGCCCTGGCATGCGTCCTTGCCCCCCTGCGGATACCTGGCCCCGAGCATGGCACTCTCGTCGATGACGATTCCTTGTGACCTGTAGCCGTTGGCGACGTCCTGATGCCGCAGGACGGGGACTCCCACCTGCAGCAATAGGCTGGACGTGTCGTAGCCCTCCTCCTGTGTCAGGCCCCAGCCCGCGACCGTCGCCATCGTGTTTTCAGCGACGCGTTCCCCGGGGGCTGGGAGGCAAACAGGGACGCGCGTGTTGCCGCCCGCGAGCTGAGGGGCCAGGTTGGGGCGCATGCCCGAGGACTGGCCGCAAGCCCCGGCGACGCTCGTGTCGAACTTGATGGGCTTGTCGAGCTTGAGGACGGCGATGTCGTTCATCGTCGTGTCCGGGTTGTACTGAGGGTAGTGGACGGCCTTCGTCACCTGGGCGCTCACTTGCGTGGACGTGGGGTGTTTCAGGTCATGCGCCCCGACGACCGCCGTGACGTTGGTGGGACCGTCATAGACGCAATGGGCAGCGGTGAGGACGATGTCGCTCTCCTCCTTGTTGCCCACTCGCACCAGACTGCCCCCGCAGAAATGGCTGCCGTACTGCTGCAGACTGACAATCCAAGGGAACGAGTTCGGCCGGGCTTCGATGCCTCCCACGATCTCCTGGTCCGTGTGACCCACTGGCTCGAAGGAGGCCTGATCGGCCTCCGAACCCCCGCACCCAAGAAGACCGACCGCGACGACGACTCCGCTCATGAAGCGCATGCATCCTCCAGGTTCAAGTGCGGAGCGAGACAGCAATCGACATGCCGCGGTCATGCGCCTGGGCTGTTGGGACGAGACGCGCGACGGCACGTCGTCTTCGTCGCCGTGTGACATGTCAGCGGAGGCGCATGACGCGTCAGCCGTCTGGGAAGGCGCGTCGAGCGGGTGACAAGGAGCAGCGGGGCTCAGCGCTCCAAGGGCGGAAACGCGTCGCGTGTGCGGGCCTCGGGCGTCCCGGGCACCACCAGCCTCCGGGCCTTCTGGAACAGCGGCACGGGCGGCTCCTCCGCCGCGTACACGCCCCAGTACTACTCGCCGGGGGCCAGTCCAGGCAGCACCACCTGCTGCGGGCTTCCCTCGCGCACGAGCACCGGCTGTGGCAGGAGCGCCAGGGCCTCGCCGTCCCGCGAGACGGGGTGGCGCGCACAGGCGCAGGTGCCAGCCATCAGGGCGGCGATGAGCAGACGTCTCAAATGCGGAGGCATGACAGGAATTGGAGCGCGAGCGCGGGTGCCCCCGTCAAGGCACCGGCCTCTATGTCTCAATCGCTGTTCCCACCCGCACAGCCCGGCGAAAACAGCGCTCCCGGAGGTGCTTTCCAGACCCACCTGCCCAGGTCGTTCTCCTGAGTGAAAAGTGGATGTTCCCGGGTGGACGGATGGCCTCCGTCCGTGACTCCCGGCGCCCGGGGGCGTGAGCGACGGAGCGTGCGTGCCGGGTGACCTGGGAGGTGGCTGGGTTTGAGAGGAATTGGATCCGGAGACGGGTCCGGGCGGATCCACGCATGTCAGACGCCACCCGTAACCTGCGACACGTTCCAGCCTGAATCCCACCCATGACGACCCGACATCCCATGCCCGCCACCGCGCCCCGGACACCGGCCCCGTCCCTGCCTCCCAGACCCTTCACCTCCGCGCGGGATGGCCTCGTGCGCAGACAGCCCCAGCGCTTCACGGACATCCGGCCGCTCAAGCTGGAGGACTTCGTGTCCGGGACGCCGCGCCAACGGGAGTCCTTCGCGCGGCGGCTGATTACCCACCTGTCGGAGCGCGGCTTCTTCTACCTGGAGCGTCCCACCGCCTTCCTGGAGCGGCACGCCCTGGCGGGTCTGTTCGAGCGCTATGAGGCGACCTTCCAGCACGCCCTGCTGGCGCACCCGTACCTGCACGCGCTCCTGCCCGCGGCCACGGTGTTCCAGACGGGCTACAACGCCACCTGGTACCCGGAGTCGCCGGTGGTGAGGCAACCCATCGAGGCGTTCATGGCCAAGCCCGCGACGTGGACGGGCTTCCGCCGCCGCCAGGTGCCGGAGCCGGTGCGGGAGCTGCTGGAGGCCTCGGAGGACGCGTACGACGCCTGCCACGCCGTGGGCATCGTGCTGCTGGAGGCGCTGGAGCTGGGCTACGGCCTGCGTGCCGGCGGGCTCACGCGGCTGTTCCGCCGCCGCACGGAAGGGGCGGTGCGGTTCGTGAAGTACCACGCGCCCAGCACGGCGCGGCGCCGGCGGGAGGTGGTGGCGCACGCGTCGGAGCCGCACTCGGACAAGAGCTTCTTCACCTTCAACCTGGGGGAGTCGCGGCCGGGGCTGGTGTGGCTGGACGGGAACACGCCGCGCCTGATGCCCAACGACACGGGGCACTGGCTCATCACCTCCGGCCGCTTCTCCGAAGGGCTGACGCGCGAACTGGACGCGCCGGTGCGGGCGTTCCGGCACACGGTGCACAACGACGGGGAGCGCGTGGTCATCCTGGGCTTCGTGACGCCCGAGGGCGACCTGCACGACCTGCCACTGGACGCGTGGCCCGCGCCGCCGCTCGCCGCGGGAGGCGTCCGTGGCTGAGCGCGCGCGCAACCGCAGGGACGAGGGGCCGGCACACGTCTTCTTCTCCCCGCATCCGGACGACGTGGCCCTGGGCGCGTACGCAAGCCTGCTGGGCGTGCCCCGGGGCATCGTGCCCACGCTCGTCACGGTCTTCTCTCAGAGTTGCTGGGAGTTCGTGCTGCCGGTGGATCCGTCGAGGGCCATGGCGGTGACGTCGCTGCGGATGGGCGAGGACCGGCGGTTCGCCCGGGCGCACGGCGCGGACCTGGTGCACCTGGGCTTCCGGGACACCAGCCTGCGCTCGCCGCCCGGGGGACCCGCGGAGACGGAGGAGGCACGGGCGGCGCTGGCCTCGCGCGTGCTGCTGGCGCTGGACGAGGTGCTGGCGAGCGTGTCCGAGGACGCCATCTGCTACGTGCCGCTGGGCATCTCCAGCCACGTGGACCACCTGCTGGTGCGTGACGCGGTGCGGGCGCTGCGCGGCGAGCGGGGCGTCGTCTACTACGAGGACCTGCCGTACTCCGCGCACCACCCGGAGGACGAGATTGTCGACTACGCGTGGGCGCTCGGGCTGTCGCCCCGGTGCGTGGACATGACTGCGGTGTGGCCCGCGAAGCTGCGCGGGCTGTCCTTCTACGCCAGCCAGATAGAGCCCCAGACGCTGCCCGCGGTGGAGGCGCACGCGCGCAGGCTGGGCGCGGGCCGGGGGATGTGCGAGCGCGTCTGGACGGTGGCGCCATGAGCGCGAGGGAGCCGTGGGCGCCCGGGATGGACGATGACCTCCTGGTGCACCTCTCCTACGAGGCCACGCGCACGCTGGGCGGGATGGGCGTGGTGCTGGAGCACCTGCTGTCCGCGCCCGAGTACCGGCAGGCCTTCCCGCGCACGCTGCTGGTGAGCCCCACGGTGCGGCCGTGCGGGCTGGGGAGCTACGCGCCGGAGGAGTCGCTGGCGCGCGACCTGGAGGCGCACGGCGAGGTGTTCTACAGCGGCCTGCGCCCGGACAACCCGGAGCGGTGGACGCGCGTCTTCCGGCCGGTGGAGGAGAAGCACGACGTGTCGTTCGTCTACGGGCGGCGCGACGCTCCGGGCGGTCCGGTGGAGGTGCTGCTCGTGGACCTCACCGACGTGCTCCGGGGCTACCGGGTGCGGATGGGCACGCTGCCCCGGTTCCTTGCGCGGCTGCACACGCTGCTGGGGGTGGACCTCCCGTTCGACTGCCGGGGCGGGCGTCCGGCGGCGTGGCGCGGGCTGTCGCGCGTGTGGCGCAAGCGCTTCGGCACGCGGCTGGGCGCGGCGCCCTGGGTGAACCGCCTGTTCCGCAAGGCGGTGCGGCACGGCCTGCTGGACGCGCCTGCGCTGGACCATGACGCGATGCTGGCCATCGTCCTCGCGGAGCCCGTCTTCGACGCGCTGGAGCGGCTGCGGCCGAAGGATGGGGCGGGGACGGTCATCCTGGCGCAGGAGCACCTGTCGCTGCCGCTCGCGTACAAGGCGCTGCTCGACGGGCGCGACTGGTGCCGCACCGTGTACTACGCGGGCGAGGTGCGCACGCCCCGCGTGCTCGTGGAGTACGGCGAGGCAGGGCAGGGCGCGTCCGACGCGCGCTTCTACAACATCCAGCGCCTGGGGCTGGAAGAGGGGCGGACGCTGGACCAGGTGTACCCCGTCGGCGCCTGGCCCAACTTCCAAATCCTGCGCAACGGCCACCTGTGCGACCGCGTGGGCGCGGTGAGCGCCTCCGTGGCGGACGAGCTGCGCTTCCTGGACGCGCGCTACGGGCTCCACCCGGTGACGGTGGTGCCCCACGGCCACCGGCCCATCGAGACGGGCTGGGACGCCAAGGAGGCGTCGCGGGCGCGGGTGCTGGCCCATGCGCGCAAGCAGTGGGGAAAGGGCTTCCGCCTGCTGCTCGCGCACATCGCACGGGACGAGGTCTGCAAGGGGCTCTGGCGCGACGTGGACGTGTGCGAGCACCTGGCCACGCTGCTGCCGCCGGAGCGCAAGCCCGCGCTGCTGGTGATGGTGACGGAGTGGAACGAAGCGGAGCCGTCCGACAACCTGCGCGCCCTGAAGGCCCGGGTGGACGCGTTCAACGCGAAGGACACGGGCCTGCACATCGCGCTGGTGAACCAGCCCACGTGGCCCGCTGGACTGGACTTCACGCGGGAGGACCTGCACCGCGCCACGGACGTGTCCCTGGGGCAGTCGCTGTATGAGTCCTACGGGCTGGCGCAGCTGGAGGCCCTGGGCTGCGGCGCCATCTGCGTCATCTCCGGCGTGAGCGGCGCCAGGCGTGCCCTGCGCGAGGTCTGCATGCGGCAGGGCCTGTCGGAGGCCGCGCACCCGAACCTCGTGGTCTCCGACGCGGCGGCGGACGCCCGGGAGGCGGGCCTGGCGCACACGGTGGAGGCCTGGAAGGCGCTGCCCGCGGGCGTGCTGCGGGAGCAGGAGCTGCGCACGGCGGAGCGCGTGGCGGAGGAGGTGGTGCGCCGCCTCCCGCGCGACGCGCACGAAGGCCGCCTCTTGCTGGCGACAGGCTGGGCGCTGTCGGAGCGGCTGCGCTGGGAGCCGCTCATCCGCGAGCGGCTGCTCCCGCTGCTCCGCTTCCCGAAGCAGGAAGCGGAGGCCGTGTCGGACTGGAGCGCGGCCCACGGCTGAGGCCGTCACGCAATCACTTTCAAACAGGAGTGCGGCACATGGCTGAGAACAACAAGTCCCCGGCGCTCATCGTCGTGGCCCACCCGGAGGACGTCGTCCGCCTGTTCAGCACGGTGGCGCCGGGGGCGGACCTGGCGGTGGTGACGGAGGACGGAGGCGCGGGCCGGGAGCTGGAGGCCGTGGGCCGGGCCCTGGGCGCGCGGAGCACGCACCTGCTGCTGTCGCCCTCGGAGGTGGGGCCGTGGTGCCGCGAGCAGCGCTCCCGGGGCGACGTCCGCGTCTTCACCCACAGCCCGCAGGAGGACGCCCCCCTGCACCGCGAGGTGGCGCTCCTCGTCAGCCGCGTCTTCGACCGGCTGTGGGTGCCCGCCACGGGCGCCCGGCCCACGGCCTGGACGGTGCTGGACGACGCGGCCTTCCAGCGCAAGCTGGGCCTGCTCAACACGCTCTATCGGGAGCGTCCGGACGGGGCCAGCTCGGGCGCGTGCACGGACCCCGTGCGCGACGGGCCCGGCATCGAGGCCTTCACAGAAGCGCGGGCCGGAGACGTCGTGCGCGCCCTGTCCCTCACGAAGCCGGAGATCTTCTCCGAGCTCGCGGACCCCTGGGGCTTCGCCCGCTCCACCTACGAGGTCGAGCGCTTCGCCCTCACCGCGAAGGTGCTCGGGACGCTGCGCCACGCCGTCCCGCCCCGGCGCGTGGTGGACGTGGGCGCCTGCGAGGGAATGATGACCGAGCACCTGCTGTCGCTCTTCCCCGACGCGAACGTCCAGGCCGTGGAGTCCGAGCCCCGCTTCGTCACGCGCCTGCGCGAGCGGCTGGGAGGCCATGCGCGCGTGCGCATCGTGGAGGCCAGCGCGGAGGACGTGGCGCTGGAGGCGGACCTGGTGCTGCTCGCGGAGGTGCTCTACTACCTCTCCGAGGACGCCAGCCGCGACCTCCTGGACCGGCTGCGCGCGTCCCACCTGCTCACGTCCTATGGCGGAGGCTTCGGCGACCAGTTGCACGCCGCGCTCGCCGGGCGGGGCTGGAAGTGCGTCCAGTCCGCGACACTTCCAGGCCGCATCGAGCCCGTGGACGGCGCCTCCAGCCCGCTGCTCGTGCGCCGTGCAGGCACCGAAATCCGGCTTTGGGAGCGGTGATAACAAGGATTCAGGGGCGGACGGCCGGGCTCGCCCGCAGGGCGTGCGCTCCTCTCTCCGGGAAGCGCCCGTCGCCCTGGTTCAATCGTTTTACATGTTTAAGGATTGTATAGCCTTGCCTGCTTGAATATGCGTTGCGAATGACACGGGAACTCTTCAGCATGACCGTGCATGGCCGCCCCGGTTGTATCGCATGGCCCCGTGGATGCCCCGGCCCGGGAATCCCTTGAAGCGGGACTGAAACACAGTGCGCTGCCGCGCCGGGCCCTGCCGTGGTTGGTGGGCGGGTGGCTCGTGGCGAGCGTGCTGGGGATGGGGCTCGTGTGGTCCCACGCGAGCGCCGCGGGGCTCGCGGCCACGCCGCCGTCCCGGTTGCCGGAGCGGTTCGCGCGAGCGCCAGGAGCGTGGACGCTGCTCGTCTTCCTCCATCCCCAGTGCCCGTGTTCCCGCGCGACGCTCGCGGAGCTGGCGAAGCTCCTGGACCGCGAAGGCGCGCGGCTCGCCACGCACGTGTTCGTCTGGGCCCCACGCCAGGCGCCGCCGGGCTTCGAGCGCTCGGAGCTGTGGACGCGCGCCGTGGGCCTGCCAGGGGTGGAGGTCGTGGCGGACGTGGACGGCCAGGTGGCGCGTGAGCTGGGAGCGCGCACTTCGGGTCAGGTGGTCCTCTACTCGCCGGACGGCGTGGATCGCTTCAGCGGGGGCATCACCCCCGCGCGGGGCCACGAAGGTGACAGCGCGGGGGCAGGCGCCATTCGCGACCTCCTTCGCGCGGAAGACCCCCGCGTCGCCACCGCGCCTGTTTTCGGCTGTGCCCTCCAGACGGCCTCCACGGCGTCCTCCGGTGAGACCCCGTGATGAGAATCCAGCTGTCCGAAGCAGCCGTGTCCGCGCGCTCGCAACAGCTGTTCGCCACGCAGCGTCTGGCATTGGGCCGGCGGACGGACCGGACCTTCGTGTTCCTGATGGCGTTGCAGTGGCTGGGGGGAATCGTGGCGGCGGTGTACCTGTCACCACGGGCCTGGGAGGGATTGCGGAGCACAGTCCACTTCCACGTGGGAGCCGCGGTGGGGCTGGGGCTGCTCTTTGGCGGGCTGCCGGTGGTGCTCGCGCTCACGCGGCCCGGGCGTGAGTCCACGCGGCACGTCATCGCGGTGGGGCAGGCGTTGATGTCCGCGCTGCTCATCCACCTGATGGGCGGACGCATCGAGACGCACTTCCACATCTTCGGCTCGCTGGCGCTGCTCTCCATCTACCGGGACTGGAAGGTGCTGCTCACCTTCAGCGGCGTGGTGGCGGTGGACCACTTCCTTCGCGGCATGTTCTGGCCGGAGTCCATCTTCGGCATGCACGCCCAGGAGTCCTGGCGGTGGATGGAGCACACGGCGTGGGTGGTGTTCGAGGACATCTTCCTCATCGCCTCCTGCGTGCAGGGCGAGCGCGACCTGCGGGCGGCGGCGGAGCGCGAGGCGCAGCTGGAGCTGTCCCGGAGCGCGGTGGAGGAGCAGGTCGTCCGGCCGCTGATGGGGTCCACGGACGCGCTGCGCGACTCCGTGCGGACCCTGACGGAGTCCACCGGCGAGCAGCGCCAGGAACTCTCACGGCAGGCCCGGGCGCTGGATGAGACGCGGGTGACGGCGGAGCAGATCCGCCAGACGTCGCTCGTCGCCTCCGCGCAGGCCGCGCGAGTGCTGGAGGCCACGCAGGAGGCCGGGGACGTGGGCGCGGCGGTGGAGGAGGCCATCACCCGCAGCGTGGAGGGGCTGGCGGACCTGCGCGCGCAGACGACCGACCTCTCCGAGCGCATCCAGGGGCTCGCGGCCTACACGGAACGCATCGCGGGCATCACCCGGACGGTGCAGGACCTGGCGGACCAGTCCAACGTGCTGGCCATCAACGCGGCCATCGAGGCGGCGAGGGCAGGGGACGTGGGCCGGGGCTTCGCGGTGGTGGCGCGGGAGATTCGCGGCCTCGCGTCCCAGTCCGTGGCGGCCACGCAGCAGGTGCGCGCGGTGCTGGACGACACGCGCTCGCGCATCCAGGGGGTGGTGGACCTCACCCGCCAGGGCGGCGAACGGATGGGCCGGGGCATCGAGACCATCCGCGCCTCCGGTGAACGGCTGGGCATGCTGTCCGGGCTGGTGAAGGGCAACGCGGACGCCGTCCGCCAGATCTCGGCGTCGGTGAGCCAGCAGTCCGCGGGCGTGTCGCAGATCTTCACCGCCGTGTCGGACCTGACGGCGCTGATGCAGGCCTCGGTGGCCCGGGTGGAGGCAACCCACACGGCGGCGGACCGCCTCAAGCAGGTCACCGACCAGGTCCACGGTGTCATCGCGCTGTATCAAGACAGGACCTGAACGGTCGCCGACACACGGCCCGTCATGGAGTACATGGAGGCCATGAACTCCAGACTCCGTCGTCTTCTGTCGTTTTCCTCGGTTCCCCTCCTCCTGAGCTGCGGCGCTGCCGCGGTGTCGGACACGCCGGCCGCCGCGCTGGCGGTGCAGACGCAGGAGCTCGCGTCGGGCACGCCCGCGGGCAACGGGGTGGTGCTGTTCCTCAATGACTGGACCACCACCTTCTCCGTGCTGGACACGCAGGTGCCGCTCAACTCGCAGGCGGCGCAGAGCATCATCACCTGGCGCAACGGGCCGGACGGCATCGCGCACACGGCGGATGACCGGCGCTTCGTCTCCATCGAGCAGGTGGATGACCTCCTGTACGTGGGGCCGGCGGCGCTGACGGCGCTGGAGACGTACGCCCGGGGCACGGGCCGGGTGGAGCTGCCGGTGGACGGCTGGGTGGGCACGTTCCACGGCGTGTCGTTCAACGTCGCGGAGGCGCGTCGGGTGCTGGCGGTGGTGAACACGCAGTCCGCGGCGGCGTTGCAGGCCACGTACAACGTGCCCGCGGCGGCGGCGAACGCGATGGTGGCCTCGCGGCCGTTCTACGACATCCTGAAGCTGGGCCGGCTGCCGGCCGTGGATGCGACGGCGCTCCAGAACCTGAAGACGGCCACCCAGCAGGGCGCGGCAGGCGACCCGTGCACGGGTGCGGCGACGTGCGGCTCCGGGCTCGAGTGCGAGGGCATCCCGTACGACAGCTCCAGCCCCTACGGCCGCTGTGTGACGGCGGCGCCCACCCCGGGGGACGGCGCGTCGTGCTCGCGCTTCGTGCCGTGTCAGGACGGGCTGGCGTGCCACGGCCTGGACTCGGGCGCGGTGGAGGGCTGGTGCCGGCCGGCGTGGATGTCGGGCGAGTTCACGGCGTACGCGGACCTGACGCTGCAGGGGAACACGACGCCCCAGACGTCGACGCAGCCGGTGGTGGGGCTGGCGACGGTGCCGGAGGACATCACGGTGGAGCTGGACCTGGCGCACAACAACCCGTCCAGGCTGGTGCTGACGCTGGAGGACCCGGGCGGCGAGACGGCGCTCCTGTGGGACGGTCCCAACGAGGGCACGCCGCCCAAGCGCATCCCGGTGACGCGTGGCATCCCGCGCGACGGCTCCGTCAACGGCCTGTGGAAGCTGCACGTCGTGAACCCGTCGGGCATGGGCAACGGCAAGCTGCGTGAGTGGAAGCTGAAGCTGACCAGCCGCTGGGACTGACGGCCCCTGGCAGGGCAGGGCGCCTCGGGAGAAATCAGGCCGCGGCGCCCGGCTTGTCAACAAATGATACAATCCGTGGGGCATTCATCGCTGAGGCGATGACGAACTGCCCGCAGGGGCGCGGAAGCCTGTCGTGGGGGGCTCCAAGGAAGGATCAGATGGCGACCGCTCAAGATTTCAGGAATGTCCTGAGGGACCTGCGGACGGCGACCCGGGACCTCCCGGCGGAGACGGGCGGCTTCCTGGGGTTCGGGAAGAGCAAGATCTACAACCGCGCCACCGCCAGGATGCTTGGCAACCAACTCGTCGCCATCTGCCGGCAGTGCATTGATGCCCTCGAGGACGTCAACGTCACCCTGTTCAAGTTCCGCACGAAGGCCGAGGAGATCGACGCCCTGCTGAACATCCAGATGGTCACGGCCAACAAGCAGCAGATCCAGGACCTGAAGGACACGGCCCTCCAGCTGAAACAATATTGCCTTCAGACCCCCTCCATCGACAGGCTCGACATCACCTCCACCCTGGCGCAATGGGACGGGGTCAAGGCCATCGACCTGGTCTTGGAGGAGCTCGCGAAGAATCCCGATAACCTCTCCGAGGACGAAGTGGCGGGGCGGGCCCAGTTGATCATCAACAACGCGGGCAACGCCGCCGACCCCCTGGATACGGGCTGGAACCCGAGCAAGCGCGCGAACATCCAGAACCCCCTGGACCGCGTGCCGGAAGCGAGCCGGGACATCGTCGGGCTTGGAAAGACCACGGTCGCAACGGATCCAGGTTCGCTGGGCGTCTGCCATGGCACGGCGGCGGGCATGCTCAACATCCTGGGACGCAAGCACCGCACCTACCAGGCGGGAGGCAAGGGAAGGGTGCTGCGAAAGGAGGCCCGGGACCTCGCCCTGCGGCTGCTGAAGGACAAGAGCAAGCTCTACCTCATCTGGTTCAAATGCACCGCGCAGATGGATGGGCATTCCTTCATGCTGTGCATGAATCACTCGGGCAGCGTGACGCGCGCGGAGTCGTGGGCGAACCCCTCCGGGAACGGCTTGTTCGTGAGCCTTCAGGAGGACAAGAAGCAGCGATCAGAGGACACGCTGTCTGGGGTGGCAGCGGCCAACGCGGTCCGGAAGATCTTCTCCGCCGACCCGGACGAGCGCACGCAAGGGTACGAGACGCTCGCGCAAGCCTACTCGGATTGCGTGCGGTACGAGCTGCGCATGCACGACGAGCATGCCCCGAACCACGAGTGTGATGACGACTGCCGTGCGGACGACGCCGAAATCTCAATCGTCGTCACGGCCAGACAGCTCACCACCCCCAAGACCGTGAAGAACCGCCTCGAAGTCCTTGCCAGCGTGTACGACGCCGTCGAACCCCTGTGACCCTGGCCATGCACTCCATCCTTCGTCGTTGTGGGTCCGCCGCGGTCCTGTCGCTGGCGGGGGTGTCGATGCTCGCTGGCTGTGAGCCGGACGCTCCTGGACCCGCCGCGCTCCCTCGGGAGCGCCTCGCCTTGGCGGCGGCTCCGCTGGCCCTCGGGACTGGCGGGGACACGTCCTGTGTCTGGGGAAGCCCGGACTGCAACCTGTGCGTCCCCGACGTGCCGCTCCGCTTCCAGGAGCTGCGGGACCATGGCGAGGTGCTGGGCTTCCATCCCGGTCCATTCAATCTCAACGTGGCCTATCCGGGCGCCAATCACTGGCAGGGCATCCAACGTCTGGCGATGGGCTCGGGCCGCTACCTCGTCGTGTCCAAGCGGGATGACGCACCCGGGGGCAACGTGGGGCACCTGGTGCACATGGCCACCCGCAATGGGGAGGGGCGGCGCTTCCGCTCCAACCGGCTGAGCCCCTCCATCCAGGAGCCCGAGGACACCCAGCCGCCGGGCGCGGACGTCGCGGTGGCGGCGCTGCCGGTGCTCGACGGCTACCGTCACGGCGGCGGAATGCAGGCGTTGGGCAACATCCTGGCGCTGCCCATGGAAGAGGGGCCGGGCCCGGGGCGCATCGCCTTGTATGACTACAACGCGTCCCTCATGCCGGGCCCGTTCGCCTATGTCCACGGCCTCACGGCGAACGCAGGCACGGCCTCATTCACGAAGCTGTCGGACGGGCACTCCCTGCTCCTGCTCGGGCACTTCGATGCGAAGGCGCTGGAGGTCTTCCGCTCCACGGAAACCGACATCCGCTCCGCGGCCAACCAGTGGCAGCGCGTGGACCTGTGGGAGGCGTCGGAGCTGCCGCAAGGGGAGTGGGGCGCCTTCCAGGGCCTCAACCTCGTGACGGACTGCAATGACTCACAGCTCTACCTGGTGGGCACGCGGCTGGGCGGTCTGCGCTGGGGCGCGGTGAGCGACGACTACGCCCACCTGTACCGGGTGCACCTCGATGGCCACATGCGCCTGGAGCACGTCGCCTCCAAGCACCTGTACTGCAGCAACGATGGCTCACGGCAGTGCAACCTGGACGCGGCCGCTGGCGTCTTCGTGGGCCCCGACCGGGGCCTCATCCTCTACGCCACCGAGCACGCGGATGACGGCCCCGCCTCGACGGTGAAGCTGGTGGAGTTCCGCGGCATCTGGGCGGACGCGGCCTGCCGCACGGACCTCCGGCGCGCCTACGTCGACTTCTACGACGACTCCGACTTCAGCGACCGGGGCGTCATCCTCGACTACGAGGACCAGGGCCTGAAGAACTGGGCGCGCTTCGACGACGTCGACGCATTCAACGACAAGGCCTCCGCGGTCCGCTGGTGCATTCCCCCGGGCCAGCGGGTGCGGCTGTACGGCGACTCGAACTACAAGGGCAGCTACAAGGACCTCGTGGGCGACGGCCTGCTCCACGAGGTCAACCTGAACAGCTGGAGCTTCGGCGACAAGGTGTCCTCCGCGCGCTGGATGGCCTTCTGACAGGGGTATGCTGCTCACCCACCGCAAAGCCGAGGTGAGCCATGCATCCCATCGCAGGAGTCGTCTGGTACGCCATCGGGCGCTTCTATGAAGCGCTTGATGGCAAGGTGCAGGACGTGGGCTATTTCGCGCACCTGGGGGACCTGGAGGGGCCGCTCTTCAACGGTCCACCAGGCGAGGCCCACGCCTTCTTCACCTTCCGCGCGGAGCCCTTCACGCCCCAGCACCTGAGCAACGGGGACCTCACGGTGTCGCTGGATCCGGTGGGCCGCTTCACCCTGTATTTCAACCCGGAGCCTTGCGGAGACTTCTCCGCGCCGGAGAGCTTCTCGGTGGGCCAACCCATCGCGACGCTCCAGCGCCTCTCCACGGTGGTCGGGACCGCGGTGGGCCCGCTCTCCAGCAACCTCTTCTCCGCGGTGCTGTGTTCCAGCGAGGACTTCCACTTCCGGGGCCGGACGTGGAACCTGGGGCGCAGCCTGCCCCGGGGCATCACCCAGCTGGGCACGGGCAGCACCGCCCCGCTGCAGCCGCCGCCCGCGGGCTACCGGAGCGTCACGGCCTTCGTCGGCTCGGCGATGGCGCTGGGGGGCGAGGTGCGCGCGCCATGAGCCGCCGTCCAGAGGTGTCCTCCAATCCCATGCGAATCCCGCTCACGCTGTCCGCCCGCCCCGCGCTGCTCCTCTCGCTGCTGCTGGGCGCGTGTGCAGGCGGTCCACCGCAAAGGAGCTCCGTGAACCCGAACGATCCATCCCTCCGCCGGGGCGAGGCGCTGGTGCGCCATGGCGCGGGCAGCGATGCGCTCTCGCCGGTCGCTCCGGCTCCCGCGGTCCAGGACCTCGGCGCCCAGGCGGGTTTCGGCCGGGCCTGGACGTCGAGCTCCGTCCGGGCGTCGGTCTACCTGTTCAACAATTACCAGGAAGCGCGTGTGGCGGAGGACTGGCTGAAGGCACACGTGCCTGAAGGCCTTCGGGGCGCCGGAACGGTCAATGGAGACCTGCTCGTGTGGGCGACCGCCGATGCGACGGACGAGGCCGGCCGGGCCATTCTCGAGAATCTGATCGGCTCCTTCGCGGGCGAGGAGTGAACCCGCGAGTCCATGGGCAGAGCCGGGGCGGAAGGCAGCCCATTCCCGAACGATGAACAAGGCGTGAGGGTTCCGTGAACCAGCGCGAGCGAGGCCCGCGTACGATGCTCGCGTTCCTGAAAGGCGGACCATGCACCGCATCCTCCTGTCCCTGTTCCTGTCGCTCACGCTCGGCTGTGCCTCTACCACGGCGAGCACCCGGAGTGCGGCGCCCTCGCAAACTGCTCAAGCGGCTCCGGGGGAGCTGGAGCGCCTCCTGTCGCTGAAGGAGATCTTCGAACGCATGGAGGCCTCGTCCGTGAAGTACGAGCTGCGCGAGAAGGACTCGCCGCCGGGGGGCTGGGCGGACGCGCTCTGGCCGCAGCGGGTCGAGCCGGTGCCGTATGCACGAGTCGTGAGGGAGGGGAGCACGGCCACGCTCGCGCCGCCCCACTACGACCCCGAGTCAGAGCGCCTGCTCGCGGAGGCCGAGCCGCACTACCAGGCTGACCGCTTCGACGAGGCCGCGAAGTTGTATGCGCGTGCCACCGAAGTCTGCCCGCGCTGCGTGAACGCCTGGATCTTCCGTGGGGATGCGGCGCTCTTCTCCGACAAGCCCGAGGAGGCGCTCGGCTACTACCACCAGGCGGCCGAGCTCAACCCGGACGACTACCGCGGGCACTTCTTCCAGGGGCACGCGCTGGCGCGGCTGGGCCGGCGCGCCGAGGCGCGAGAGGCCTTCGCGTCCGCGCTGGTGCTCAACCCGCGCCTGCCCACGCTGCGCAAGCTGCTCGAAGCGAATCCGGGGTTCGGGCTCGTCATCACGCCGGACGTGGTGGTGCCGCGCGGCTTCGCCGAGCGAACGGAGACCGGCGTGGCGGCGACGTACGACGGTCACTACGGCGCCGCGTGGCTCGCGTTCGCGGCGTGCAAGGCGCTGTGGATGGGGGAGCCCTCGCACCGCAAGGAGATGACGGGCAGCGACAGTGACAGCCGCTTCACCTCCACCGAGGAACTCGAGTGTCTGAACGCCGCGCTCAGCGGCCATGAGCTGGAAAAGACAAAGAAGAAAGAGGACACGACGATCCAGACCATTCCAGACAAGGGCCTGGAACGCCTGGAGCGCATCGCCGAGGCAGGGATGGCCGACATGCTCGTGCTCTTCGAGCTTGCCCCGCGCGTCCATCCGCAAGCGACGCTGACGATCAGCGCGGACGTGCGCCAGAGGCTGCGCGCCTATGTCCTCGAGTACGTCCTGCTGGAGCGCGACTGAAGCCGTCCTGACAGCTTCAGCGGGCGCTCCTCTGGTTCCGCCCCGGGCGGCCTGCACCGCCCCTGTCTTCGGACTGGACGCGACACGCCGCCGTCGGCAGCCTTCAGCCCGGGCTCCCTTCCCCCTGGAGCCCAAGGAGTCCTACGGATGAAGCTCAAGGCGTTCTGCATCGCCGTATCGCTGTTGGCCGTCCCCGGCGTCGCCGCCGCGCAAAGCCCCTTTGATTCCCTGAAGAAGGCCGCGGGCGACACCGGCAAGGCCGCCGTCGAGAAGCGCGTCAACACGAAGCTGACGGAGGAGGGCCGCGCGAACCAGTGCAGCTTCAAGACGGGCACGGCCGAGCTGGCCCCCGGCTGTGATGCGAAGCTCAAGAAGCTCACCAACGCCCTCGTCGACGCGAAGAAGCAGCTCGTCGCCGCTGGGGTGACCAGCTACAAGTTCGAGGTCTCCGGCCACACCGACTCGACGGGTGACGCCGCGAAGAACAAGGCGCTCAGCGAGCAGCGCGCGGAGACCATCGTCAAGGAGCTCGTCGCCCGGGGCATCCCGCGCGGGGAGATCACCGCCGTGGGCTACGGCTCCGAGCGCCCCCTGGTGAAGCCGGACAACACCGAGGCGAAGCGCGCGAAGAACCGCCGCTACGAGCTCCAGGTCCGTCTGTAGCTGGCGCGCGCCGCGTCCCAGCGGCCCTCACTCCGCGTGAGGCCTCTGATGGGTTCCTTGGAAAGCCTGTCAGTCAGCGACTGCCCTCAAGGCGGACAGCCTTGGGGGTGGTTGCTGGGTTCCGTGAAGGGACAGTCCATGCTGGATCTGGCCTGTGGCGACGGGCTGTACACGCGCCAGCTCAAGTCGCGCGGCGCCCACGCTGGGTGTCTTTGATTGCGTGACGGCCATCTATCTCCTGCACTACGCGCACTCACCCGAACACCTGCTGCGAATGTGCCGTTCAACCCCGGGTTCAGCGCGAAGGGGTCCAACAGCACCCGCGATGGCATCGGCGCCAGGACACGTACGAGCACGCGCTGCGTTGCGAGCGGTAAACCCAGGCTGATTCCAGGGGGCGACTGGGCGCAGGCAGCCAGACAACATCATGGCGGATTTAGAATATGCTATTCCTTGACGCCACTGTGGCGTGACGCGAGTCCATGACGTGCCGGACGCTTGCTCGAAGGAAAGCCCTGATGAAGCCCTTGGATTTGCAGCTCGTTCCTCCTGAGCGGCCCATGGCGTCTATTGATCGACCCATGATCATCGCAGGGCCGTGTGCCGCCGAGACCGAGGAACAGGTCATGGCGACGGCAATCGCTCTCGACGCCATTCCAGCGGTGACGGTATTTCGCGCGGGAATCTGGAAACCACGCACCCGTCCGGGAGCGTTCGAGGGTGTTGGCACGGTCGGGCTCAAATGGCTGGCACGCGTACGCCGGGAGACACGACTGCTCGTCGCTGTCGAGGTCGCCAATGCGCAGCACGTAGAGGAGGCCCTCGCACACGGAATCGATGTCCAATGGATCGGGGCGCGAACCACCGCGAATCCCTTCTCCGTTCAGGAGATCGCTGATGCGCTGCGTGGCGTGCCTGCGACCGTTCTCGTCAAGAACCCCATCAGCCCCGACCTGTCACTGTGGATTGGCGCGCTCGAACGGGTCAACCGCGCTGGAATCGGCTCCTTGCTCGCCGTCCATCGCGGCTTCTCCATGGGGGAGACGAATGGGTATCGGAACTCGCCGCACTGGCAGATCCCGATCCAGTTGCGGCGGCTGGCACCCACCTTGCCGGTCCTCTGTGACCCCAGCCACATCTCCGGCGATCGCCGCCTGCTCCCCGAGGTCGCGCAGTGCGCCATGGACCTCGACATGGCCGGGCTCATGATCGAGACCCACGTCACGCCAGAGGCTGCGTGGAGCGACGCCTCCCAGCAGATCACGCCGGACGCGCTCGTTGCGCTGCTTGCCGCCCTGGTCTTGCGGCGCCCTTCGTCCCAGGACCCGCAGTTCGCCGACCGTCTCGAACTGCTGCGGCGACGGATCGACCGGCTCGACGCGGACCTGCTGCAGACGCTGGCGGAGCGGATGGCGGTGGTGCGGAAGATTGGAGAGATCAAGGCAGAAAACAGCGTGACGCCGCTGCAGCTCGAGCGCTGGAACGCTGTCGTCGAGAGCCGGCTGCTGCTCGGCAAGCAGAGCGATCTCGGGGAGGACTTCGTGCTGGCGATCTTCCAAGCCATCCACGAAGAAGCGCTCCGGACCCAGACTGGCTTGGAGGGTCAGGCTCGCTCCAATCGGGTGGATGCAACCCCAGCCATCGAAGTCCGGGTCGCGAGCAACGGAACGACTTGAGGCACACCCGGGCCTCGATGAGGCTGTCATCCACGCGAAGGGGTCACGACGCACCTGAGTGCCGCTGCACCTGGAAGTCTGACAATGCCTTGCGTCATGGGAAGTCTTTGCAACGCAATGTTCCGGTTCTTCAGGCTAGACGTGATGATGCCGCTAGGTAGCTTGAACGTGATTTGGGAACATGCTAATGATAGTCAACAGGTGTGTTGATGTCGGGCTTCGAATTGGAGTCAGCTTCACGCACCCGTTGCAGCACAACCCACGAGGAACGAAATGAACCAGACCAACACCGCGCAGGTTGATGTGACCGTCACCGAGATCCAGAAGCCGAAGGTCCGCACCAACGTCAAGGCGGGTCCGGCCGACGACGTGGTTGCCGTGTGCTGATGCGTTACACCGGAGCCCGGTAAGGGGTCCGGTACCGTCCCCTCCAGTTTCCTGGAGGGGACGTCTTGTCTGGACCCTGGACCCTGGACCCTTGCTGGAGCGGCCGCCGAATGAAGATCTCCAACATTCCTTTCGCCACCACCGACTGGAGCGCCATCCGGCCCACGGAGCATGCCGGTGCTCCAGGCAAGGCGTTCTGGAGGACGCTCCAGGCGGGAGAGATTCGGGTCCGCATGGTTGAGTACACGCCAGGGTACGTCGCGGACCACTGGTGCAGCCGGGGGCACATCCTGCTCGTTCTCGAGGGAACGTTGATCACGGAGTTGCAGGACGGACGCCGGTTCGAGCTGACGCCGATGACGAGCTACCAGGTCGCAGACGACGATGCGCCCCACCGGTCCTCTACTCAGACAGGCGCCAGGCTCTTCATCGTGGACTGAGCGCGGCTGAGAGGGGAATCAGCACATGCATCGTGTTCCACAGCTAGGGGTCGGCATCCAGTACAACCCGGAGATCCTGCACTGGTTCCCCTTTGAAGAGCAGCGCGTGGATGTCTTCGAGGTCCTGCTCGACAACCTGATCGGCCCCATTGACGGGCCCATGGTGTTGCAGCCCGGGAAGCTCGAACTCATCCAGCAGCTGCGCTCCCAGCACGTCCTGATCGCCCACTCGAACTACGGTGGGGAGTTTGGCTTTGGTCCCCTGGAGGAGTCGGTGGCCGTCCGCCGGCACGTCTCGCTGGCGCGCATGATGGAGAGCCCCTGGGTGTCGGACCACTGTTTCTATGCCGACGACTCCTGGATGGACATCTGGAGCAGTCCGCTCCAGTTCTCCCGCGCCGAGGTGGCCCGCATCGCCGCCCGCGCCAGGAAGCTGCAGGAGCTGTATGGCATTCCGCTCGGCCATGAGAACGCGGCGTACTACGTGGCGTGTCCAGGCGGGGAGATGAGCGAAGCCGAGTTCCTGGCCCGGCTCGTTGACGCGGCGGGAACCTGGCTCCACCTGGACCTGCACAACGTCTACACCAACTCCGTCAACCACCCGGGCTACAGCGCCGACGCCTTCCTGAAGACCATTCCGCTCGACCGTGTCATCTCAATCCACCTGGCCGGAGGCAGCTGGTCCGGCGGCTTCTACCATGACTGGCATGACAGCAAGGTCCCCGAGCCCGTATGGGAAATGCTGGAGCAGGTGCTCGAGAAGTCCCGGCCAGGCGCCGTGATCCTCGAGTTCCAGGGGCGGGCCCACCATGCCAACACCCGCGTCCTGAGCCAGGAAGAGGATCTCCAACTCATCCAGTCCGACCTCAAGCGGGCCCAGGCCCTCTGGGACCGCGTCTATGGCCCTGGGAGCCGTCGGGGCACGCGTGAGCACACCCATGGAGGCTGACCAGGTCTGGCGGGTCTGGCGCAGGCTGCTGCGCGAGCCCCGGCTGAGCGAGCGGATCTTCCAGCCGGGGTTCGTGGAGGAGGCCGCCGCCTGGGGGCTGTCCGCCGAGGAGGCGCGCATCGCGGCCGCCTATGGGGCCTCACCCGAGGGGACACGCTGGGCGCTCGAGACGTACCGCTTCCGGTTGGTGACGAGCACGAACCACGCGGTGGCCTACTGCGCACCCCTGACGTATGGGGTGCTGAAGAGACTGGAGCCGGACCTGCGCGAGGCCGCCAGGCTCTACCTGGACTCCATTGGCTGGGTGGATGACGGTCCCTTCCACTACCGGGCCTGCGCGCGCTATCTCGACTATCTCGCGGCACGCCTGCCGCAGCGTGGCGGGCCTGGCGTGCAGGACATCCTCCGGCTGGAGTCCTGCACGGTGGCGCTGCTCCGCTCCCTCGCGGAGGCCCCACCCAGCCAGTGGCGCCCGTCCACGGAGCGTGAGGTGCCCGCGTCGGCGCTTCCCCAGGCCTGCTTCGTCAGGACGGGCACGGGGGCGGTGGTGACGACGGAGTACACGCTGACCCCCTGGCTTCAGGACCCGTCGGAGATCCTGGCTTCCCAGCTCGAAGCGCGCCCGCAGCACCTGCTGGTGTACCTGTCCTCACCCCAGGAGGAGCACTCGCTGGCGGTCATTGGCGCAGCGGCAATGCACCTCCTCGAACAATTGGAGCGGCCCCGCTCCTTCACGGACCTGCGGAATCTGGCGAGCGGCATTTCCGACGAGGCACTGACGGAGTTGCTCGGCAGGTTTCTCAAGCAGGGGGTGATTCGGTTGGCTCCGGTGGCTCATGATTGACATCAAGAACACCTATTACACGGAGCAGCATTGGGACGGCGTGGCCTCGGTCCGCGTCTTCGACTCCACGGCCTGCAGCAGGGCGCTGATCAACACCCTGCGCGGTCGCTCCGGTGAGCTGGCGGGCCGGCGCGTCCTGGACGTGGGGACGGGCGGCGGGACGCTGGTCATTGACCTCGTGCGGCACGGCGCGGAGGCCGTGGGCATTGATGTCTCGTCCGTGGGCATCGAGGCCGCCTCCCGGAACGCGGACGCGGTCCTCGGCGTCGGCGAGGAGCGTGCGCGGCTGCGCTTCCTCAAGATGGATGCACACTCGCTGGAGTTCGCCTCCGCATCCTTCGACGTGGTCACCTTCCTGAAGGCAATCTGGGTCCTTCCCGACGCCCCGGCCTGCCTTGCCGAGTGCCACCGCGTCCTGGCACCCGGCGGACGGATGGTCATCCAGCTCTGGGGTGACATGGAGGAGAGCGAGCTGCTCGTCGTGGGAAGCGAGTCGGTGCGCAAGTTCGTGCCCTCCCTGGAGATGCCGGACGGGGCACGCTCCGTATTCCGATACACCCCTGAGTACGTGGAGCAGTTGCTCGCGGACGCAGGCTTCTCGGGTTTCGAGTGCACGACCTATCAGGCCCGGTTCGAGTTCTCCCACGCGGACGCATTCTGGGAGCTCTTCCGCTCGGTGGCCGGGACTGCCTACTACGCCTATGCCTCACAGCCCGCGGAAGTGAAGAAGGCCATCAGCGCGGCATGGGAGGAGCGCTCAAGGCTCTTCCGGAATGACTCCGGCAACGTCGTGCTGCCTCTGGAATGGTCCATCGCCACGGCCGTGAAGGCGTAGTCGCGGCGCGGGCGGAGCCGCCTGTGCAGGGAGGAACCTTGATGAGTGCCGAACTGACGAAACTGCGCCGAAGCATCCACACCTATCCCTTCAAGTATTCTCCCTTCCAGGCAGACAGGTTCTTCGGCCTCCAGAACGGGGCCCTCTACGTCCACATCCCGTTCTGCAGCACCAAGTGCCACTTCTGTGATTTCACGGTCTACGTCAACAAGACGGACGACATGCGGGAGCAGTACGTCCAGCGTCTCTGCACGGAGATTGCCCGCTTCCCAGAGCAGCATCCGATGTTTCCCCGCTTCAAGATTGACGCCATCTACTTTGGCGGGGGGACGCCCGGGCTTCTCTCCAGCGAGCAGCTGATCCGCATCCTGCAGACCTGCCGCCAGACCTATTCCATCAATCCCGGCTGTGAAATCACCATTGAGTTCGACCCCGACTCGGTCTCGCTGGAGAAGGCGCTTGCCGTCAAGGAAGCCGGGTTCACGCGCGTCAGCGTGGGCGTGCAGTCCTTCAATGACGACCTGTTGAAGCAGAGCAACCGGCCACACACCGCTCGCTCGGTCCATGCGGCCTTCGAGACCCTGCGCAAGGTGGGGTTCACGAACACCAACCTCGACCTCATCTATCCATTGCCGGGCCTGACCATGGACGTGTGGATGGACTCGGTCCAGCAGGCGCTGCGGCTGGAGCCCGCCTGCATCAGCCTGTATGGGCTGGAGGTCTGGCCGGGGACGGCGTTTCACAACTGGCTGGAGAAGGGAAAGCTCAAGCTTCCCAACGCCTCGACGGAAGTGGAGATGTACACCGCCGCGGTGGATGCGCTCGAGAGCGAGGGCTTCGTGGCGCGGAGCACCAACGGGTATGTCCATCCCGGGCGCGCGGAGGCCTACAGCCGCTTCCTGGACTACTACTGGCGGACCTGGCCCATGCTGGGCTTTGGCGTGTCCTCCAAGTCGGCGTACGACGACCGGCTCTGGGCCAACGTGAAGGGGCTCAAGGACTACATCCAGCGCGTGGACGCGGGGGAGCCCGTGGTGGACCTCGTCGCATACATGAGCAAGGCCCAGGAGATGCGCCGGGTGATGATCCGCGGCCTCAAGGCCTGCGAGGTGAGCAAGCAGGAGTTCCTCCAGCGCTTCGGGGTCGAGATGGAGAGCGTCTTCGGAGACATCATTGGCAGGCTGGTCGCGGATGGGCTGCTGGCCAATGAGGACGCCCGGGTGTGCCTGACCCGCAAGGGCCGCACCTTTGGCACCAACGTGTACGAGTACTTCTACACCGACGAGGACAGGAAGCCGGCGACCCAGAACGAGGTCCAGTTCGGCATCTCCCACCTCGTGACGACCGACTAGCGCGGCGTCGTGGCGGCGTCCCGGGCAGCGCGGATGGATTCACAGCGTGTATTCAGGCCCTGTCGGGCCAAGGGGTCACAGCATGGCCGTGCAGAAGGTGGTGATGGAGCTGGGGGACGGGCTCAGTGCGGAGACCGCCGCCTGGTCGTTTGGTGGCAATACACCGCAGCACTTCGAGGATCATGTCCGGCGCTCGGTGCCTCATTACGACACCGGCCATGAGCTGGTGCTGCAGCTGAGTGACTTCTTCGTCAGGGACGGCTCGGTCTGCTACGAATTGGGCACCTCCACGGGGCTGCTGACGCGGCGGCTCGCCGAGCGCCATTCCAAGGTCCGGTGGATTGGAATCGACATCGAGCCGGCCATGATTCAGCAGGCCCAGGCGGCGCTGGCGAGGAAGGATCCTGGCAATGTCAGCTTCAGGGTCGAGGACCTCAGCCAGATGGAGTTCGAGCCCGCGGACCTCGTCGTGGCCTACTACACCATCCAGTTCATCCCTCCGCGCCTGCGGCAGGAGGTCATCAATAAAATCTACCGGAGCCTGAACTGGGGGGGCGCCTTCATCCAGTTCGAGAAGGTGCGCGGCCCGGACGCCCGCTTCCAGGACATCCTCACGGGGCTGTACAACGACTTCAAGATGAGCAACGGCTATGGGCCGGCGGAGATCATCGGCAAGTCCCGGAGCCTCAGGGGGGTGCTGGAGCCCTTCTCCACGCAGGGCAACCTCGACCTGCTCAAGCGGGCGGGCTTCGTCGACACGATGAGCATCTTCAAGCACCTGTGCTTCGAGGGATACGTCTCCATCAAGTGAGGGTGGGTCGGGGCGCCGTGCAGGGACAGGCCGTTTGCGAGAAGATGGCGCACGGTCCTTGATAAGGAGGAGGGTGGCGGCAGGCTGTCAGCGGGTCGCGCCATCCACAGGTGTGATGCACGAAGGCTCCTTCCTCAACTCGGTCCGCGCCCTGCGCACGGGCGATGCCGTCGTGGTGCGAGTCATGGCCGTGCTGGGCGTGCTCGTCGTCGCGACCCTGGCCAGCTGGTTCCTCCTGGCGGAGGTGATCCTCTACGAGCCCTCCGTCCAGGCGCAGCTCGAGGTGGGCGGCGCCGCGCGCCCGGTCGTGGCCTCGGTGGAGGGGCAGGTCCTGGCGGTAGGCCTGCAACTGGGCAGGGAGGTGCGCGCGGGGGAGCTGTTGGTGGAGTTGGACTCCACGGCCCTGCGCCTGCAGAGCACCGAGAACCGGGCCCGGCTTGGCGCGGTGGAGGCCCGGTGCGAGGTGCTGCGCGCGGAGATTGGCGCGGCGCAGCAGTCCGCCCAGGGCGAGGCCCTCATGTCCCGGCTGGCCAGTGACATGGCCCGGGTGGAGAACGAGCGGGCCGAGCTGTTGGTGAAGTTGGCGGAAGCGGAGGCCCGGCGCACGGCCCAATTGCAGGCCAGCGGCTTCGCCGCGGAAGCCGAGCAGAGCCGCTCCCTGCTGGAGGTCCAGCAGCTGCGAGCCTCCGCCGAATCCCGGCGGCTGGCGCGGGAGGGCGCGGAGATGGCGGTGCACACCCAGGCCAGCACCCGGCAGCAGGCGCTGATGCGGCTGAAGCGGGAGCTGGCCGAGTTGGAGGGAGAGCGCGGCTCGCTCGAGGCCACGCTCCAGCGCCTGGACTACCTCGTCTCGCGGTATCAGATCCGCGCGCAATTCGATGGGACGCTGGGGGAGGTGGCCTCGCTCCGGGCTGGGGAGACGGTGCG
>NZ_RAVW01000600.1 GCF_003611585.1 Corallococcus exercitus
CGCGGGGTCTCCATCTGGAGGCGCAGGCCCACGGACAGGCCCTCCAGGCTGCGCAGCTCCACGCGTGTGTTCGCGCCGGTGAGGGCCCCGCTTCCCGCGCCCTTCTGTTCCCAGCGGGCCCCCACGCCCACGGGTTCGGTGGGCAGGAAGGTGCCCAGGTCCTTGAGCAGCCCCGCCAGCTGTTGCATCTGGCCGCGCACGGGCGCGGCGAGGTCCGCGGGCAGCTTCCACTCGAAGCCGCTGGAGCGGCCGTGGGAGTCCACCTGGCCCTCGCCCTTCAAGCCGGGCAGGGGCGACAGCTGCGCGCGCGCCGCCTCCACGGTGCGCACGGGCGTGCGCGCGGCGACGAGCAGGTCCACCTCCTCCAGCGTGAAGCGGTAGCGCGCGGTGCCATCCGGGAGCACGCGCAAGACCTCCACGGCCATCACCATCTGCACGCCCGGCATGGGGGCGCCAGGCCTGCTGCGGCCCGCGTCGCGCAGCGTCGTGGATGTCTCCGAACGCAGGCCGATGCGCTGCACCCCGCCGAACAGGGGCCGCAGGAGGAGGGGCTGCTGAGGGGCCTGACCGCGATGCAGGACGTGCATGGGCCGCGAGTCTAGCCGCGCCACGCCGCTTGTGGAGCCAGGGCCCAGTGGGAGGTGACGCACGTCTGGGATTGCGCCGCGCAAGAGCCTTTCTTGCGCGCGCCTCCGCAGGAATTGCGCTGACGCGAGGCCTTCCCAGAGGGAAGCGGTGTTGGCGCCATTGATGCAATGGATGGGAGCACGGTCCACGGGCCGGAAAAGGAGCACGTCATGGCTGAGAACACCCAGAAGCCGATGCCGGGGTTGGAGACGCTTCGCACCCTGCGAGACGAGCTGCGGTTGAAGATGCACCTGGCGGGAATGGAGACCCGCGAGCGCTGGCGGATGCTGGAGCCGAAGGTGCGGGAGGCCGAGCAGCGGGCCGACGCGCTGACCCAGGAAGGGCAGTGGCTGGTGGATGAGCTGGTTCGGCACCTCCGTGAGCTGAACAAGGAGATCCACGAGCACCGGAACGGGCGCGACGCCCCGCGCGCGTGAGCGTCCGCTGTCCGCCCTGGCCTCGGAGGTCATTCATGCGCATCCCGCACCGGGTCCTGCTCTCCTTGTGTCTGTGTCTGGGGGCGCCCGGCGCGCTCGCGCAGGATGGGCTCGTGCGGCTGGGCGTGGCTTCCGGGGAGCGTGCCCGGCAGGTCTCGCGGACCGGACTGCGCCTGCGGGAGAACGCGGAGGCAGCGCGCATCGAGGAGGCGGCGCGCGAGGACGTCGCGCGGCTGCTGTCGCGCGGCGCGGAGAACCCGGGCCCCGAGACCGCGCAGGACCCCGCCGCTGCCCGACCGCGACAGGCGGCGGTTGGAGCAGGAGCTGGAGGCGCTCGACGCGCGGGTGGCCGCCCGTGCCGCCCAACGTGCCCGGTGGCTCCTGGCCGCGGGGCTGGAGGTGGACCCCGCGCTCCGGCTGCTTCCGGGAGATCCGCCCGAGCCGTGGCTCGCGGACGTGACCCTGGAGCCGGCCGTCCTCGTGGCGCGCGTTCACGACGCTTCCAGACGCGAGCTGGTGCGCGCGTACGTGCATGAGCACGCGGGACTCCAGGCGCGGCTCGCCACCCTGGAGGCGCTCGTGCCCGTCCAGACGGAGGCGCTCGCCAGGGCCCGGGGGGAACTGGTGGAGGGCCGGGCACCGCTGGAGGACGTGCTCACGCTCCTGCGCGCGAACCTGGCGCTGGAGCTGGAGGTGCTCGCCCTGCGGGTGCGCCGCGAGCAGAGCGTGTGGGAGCTGGCGGCGCTGCTGGAGTGCACCCCCGAGTCCGTCGTCGTCGCGGGCGCCCGCTGAGCGCGCCCGGCGCGTCCTGCTCCTGAACTCCTGGCGCCTCGAGCGGTCCGGACGGGCTTCGCGCCCGCCCGGACTTCTTCATGTCAGGGGGCGCTCGCGCGTCAGCGCACCGGGGGACGCAGCACGAGCACGGGCCGGCGGCTCTGGGCGAGCACCTTGCGCGCCACCGACCCGAGCAGCGCCTCCTTCACGCCGCCGTGGCCGCGCGAGCCCAGGCAGAGCAGCTCCGCGTCCATCCGCTCCGCGGCCTGCACCAGCGCGAGCGCCACGTCCTCGCCGTGGAGGACCTCCAGCCGCGTGGTGACCTCCCGGGCATCCAGCCCCCGGGGCACGCGCTCGAACAGGCGCTGCTTCAGGTCGCGGTGGAGGTCCGCGCCCGCGCGCTCGGGCACCACCGTCACCAGGTGCACCTCCGAACCCGCGGGGGCCAGCGCGAAGGCGAAGGGAATGGCCTCGTCCGCGAGCGGCGAGAGGTCCGTGGCCACCAGCAGCCGCCGCACCTGGGGCAGCGGCGCCTCGCCACGGGAGGCCGCGGGCGTCACCGGCACCACGGCCGCGGCCATGGGCGCGAGCCGCAGGGCGTGGTGCGCCACCGAGGCCAGGTTGCCCAGGACGTTGTGGGGGTGCGTGCCCACCACGAGCAGGTCCGCCTCCGCCTCCCGGGCCAGGTCCACCAGGTGGTCCGCGGCGCGCCCCACCGCCATGCGCAGGTGCACGCGCGGCGCGACGCCCGTGTCCGTGGCCGCCAGCGCCGCGATCTCGCGGTGGAGCACCTCCTCGATGCGGGGCGCCACCTCATCCAGGTTCATGGGGGTGGGCAGCCCCAGTCGCCGGCACTGCTCGAAGGCGTAGTAGACGTGCCCCGCCAGCAGCTCGAGCGGGCCATCCGCGGCCAGCTCCGTCAGCCAGCGCCGGGCGGCCTCGCTGCCGTGGGAGCGGTCCACTCCGAACATCACGCGCAGGGGCCGTGTCCCCCCGAGCCAGGCCTCGAAGGGCGCGGCGTCACGCACCCGCAGGAGCGGCACCGAACAGTTGCGCGCGATGCGCTCCAGGCTGACGCCCGAACCCAGGGCGGCGGGCTCGTCGCGGGGCGTCCCCACCACCAGCAGCCGCGCCTCGTGCGCGTCGCAGAAGACGGCCAGGGCCCGCGAGGAGCCGCTCTCCAGCAGGGAGGACTCCACCCGCGCCCCCAGCGGCTCCAGCCGCCGGAGCTCCTCGCGCAGCAGCGCCCGCAGGCCCTCGCGCACGGGCTCGGCCGCGACCCGGAGCTGATCCGGGTGGATTTGATGGACGAGCCAGAGCGGCTGGCCCCGGCGGGCGGCGATTCTCGCGGCCACCTCCGCGGCCTGACGGGAGCCCTCGGTGAGGTCGGTTGCGCAGACGATGGACATGGGAGGACTCCGGATGGGGGAGAGGCGGGGCGGCACGGCTTCCCCGCGGGTTGGATGACGTTGGGGGCGCGCCCCACTGCTGCTTGCGAAACCCTCTTCAGGATGCGTGCCGTCCACCCGCCCGGCGTCCCCGGCCCGGGCCGCGCAAGGGTTGCGGCGCCTGGAGACGCGGGCGCAAAAGCTGCGGGCCCCGCGGCCTGGGGCCCGCCTCTTCCTCGCGGCACGGGCTTCGCAATCCGGCCAGACATCCCGTTGCGCAGGAGCGACCCGAGATGAGCCCCCCTGGTTGGCTGGACCCCGAGCGTGGCCTCCGCGCGGAACGCCGTGGTTGGCGCTCCCCGGGGGAGGGGGTGCGATGAGCGCGGCGCACGGCGAGGCGGTGGTGGCGGCGGCCCCGGAGCCGCGCTGGGGGCTGGGTCAGCAGGAGGCCGAGGCGCGGCTGCGCCAGCATGGCCCCAACCTGCTGACGCGCGAGCAGCCCACGTCGGCGTGGCGCTTCCTGGGGCGTCAGTTCCGCTCCGGCATGGTGTGGCTGCTGCTGGGCGCGTGCGGCGTGGCGGCGCTGCTGGGCGAGGGCGCGGACGCGGTGGCCATCGCCACCATCGTGGTGCTCAACGCGCTGGTGGGCTTCCTCCAGGAGTACCGCGCGGACCGCGCCGTGCTGGCCCTGCGCGCGCTCACCGCGCCCAGCGCGCGGGTGCTGCGCGACGGCGTGAGCGCCGTGATTCCGGCGTCCCAGGTGGTGCCGGGCGACGCGCTGGTGCTGGAGGCTGGGGACGTGGTGTCGGCGGACGCGCGGCTGCTCACCGCGCACGCGCTGCTCACGCTGGAGGCGGCGCTCACCGGGGAGAGCACGCCGGTGGACAAGCAGGTGGGCGCGCTGCCGGACTCCACTCCGCTGGCGGAGCGCAGGGACCGCGTCTTCATGGGCACGTCCGTGGCGGCGGGCACGGCGGTCGCGGAGGTGACGGCCACTGGCATGGACACGGAGCTGGGCCGCATCGCGCACCTGGTCCGGTCCGCGCAGGTGTCGCAGACCCCGCTGCAGCAGCGGCTGGAGGGCGTCACCCGCATGCTGCTGGTGCTGTGCGTGGCGGTGGGGGCCCTGGTCGCGGG
>NZ_RAVW01000601.1 GCF_003611585.1 Corallococcus exercitus
GCCCCCACGCACCGCCCCGGCCTGTCCATCCTCAAGCCGCTGTGCGGCGTGGATGACGACCTGGAGGCGAACCTCGCGCAGTTCGCCCGGCTCCCCTACCCCCACTACGAGGTGCTGCTGGGCGTGAAGGACACGCGCGACCCGGCCTTCGCGGTGGCCCGGGCCGCGGAGGCCCGGTGGCCCCACGTCATGCGCGTGGTGCTCCAGGAGGGCGAGCCCGGCCTGAACCCCAAGGTGAACCAGCTGGTGACGCTGTCGTCGGAGGCCCGCTTCGACCTCTGGGTGGTGAGCGACAGCAACACCCGCGTGGGCGAGGGCTACCTGGAGGAGATCGCCGCCGCCTTCGAGGACCCCACGGTGGGCTGCGTGACGCACCCGGTGGCGGGGCTGGGGGAGCGGAGCTTCGGTTCGCTCCTGGACAACCTGCACCTGTCCTCCAGCGCGGCGGCGGGGATGATCGCCGCGAAGCACGTGGCGGACCGGGACATCGTGGTGGGCAAGTCCATGGCGCTGCGCCGCGAGGACGTGGAGGCGCTGGGCGGCTTCTTCTCCGTGAAGGACGTGCTGGCGGAGGACTACGTCATTGGCCAGTGGGTGACGCGCAAGCTGGGCAAGCGCGTGGTGCTGGCGCACGCCCCCGTCTTCAACGTGTCCCTGCGCAAGAGCGTGGACGCCTTCTTCCAGCGCTACCTGCGCTGGAGCGTCATCCACCGCACGGCGGTATCGCCCTCGACGTACCTGGCGCAGGCGCTCCTCAACCCGATTCCACTCGCGGTGCTGGGCGCGCTGATCCACCCGTCCGCCCTCACGGGCCTGGCGGCGCTGGCGGTGGTGCTGGGCAAGGTCTGGGTGGACATGACGGTATTCCGCGCGCTGCGGCCCCAGCCGGTGGGCTTGCGCGCGGCGCCCGCCGTGCTGGTGAAGGACGCGCTGCTCTTCGCCGCATGGTGGCATGGCGCGTTCCGCCGCACGGTGGACTGGCGCGGCACGCGGTTGCGCGTGGTGTCAGGCACGCGCCTGGTGCCGATGCGTGCGCGTGGCACTCCCGCGGCGGAGTGGATCCCCAGCAACGGGGTGGGGTGAACGACGCTGGCCCAACTTTTGACGATCCTTCGTACAGCAACCCTCGCCGCCCGCTCTCCCGATGCCTATTTCCTTCAGCATGCCCTTCCTGAAGCTGGCGCATCTTTCGGATCTCCATCTGGACATGAGCCGCGAGAGCGACGCTTCCGCGGCCTCGCTGGTGAAGGCCCTGTCCGCCCAGGACGTGGATCACGTGGTGGTCACGGGAGACCTCACGCACCGCGGATCCCACGCCGAGTTCAAGCGCTTCCGTGAACACTTCGCGCCCTGGATGGAGACCGGACGCCTCACCTTCATTCCCGGCAACCATGACCGGCCCGGCGAGGATGTCGGCAGCGGGTTCATGGAGGGACGCAAGGTCCACACCGTGGAGAAGGCAGGACTCTTCCTGGTGTGCGTGGACTCCACCGGTGAGCACAACCGCAACTATTTCCACAGCCATGGCGAACTGACGGAAGGCGTCGTGGACGAAGTGGACCGCGCGCTGGACGCCGCGCCGAAGGACGCGCTGGTCGCGGTGCTGCTGCACCACCACGTGATGCCGCTGCCGCTGGAGAGCTTCCCGGAGTGGATCGCCACGAAGATGGGACTGCCCCACGCGTCGGAGCTGGCGTTGGGAAGCCGACTGCTGGAGCGCGTGGGCGGCCGGTGTGACCTGGTGCTGCATGGCCACCGGCACATCCCCAACGAGGCGGACCTGGGCACGCCGGGCGAGCGCGCGCTGCGCGTCTACAACTCCGGCAGCAGCACGGACCTGGGCCGCTTCCGCGTCTTCAGCCACATGGCGGGCCAGCTGGTGGGCCAGCCGGAGTGGTGCCAGGCGGCGGAGCCGGCGAAGCCGCGCACGGCGGTCCACAACGTCAGGCCCGCACTCCAGTACCTGGTCGGCCAGCTGGGCATGGCGCTCTTCTAGCGCCTGGCTGCCTGGCTGCTGGATGGCGGGGCTTCACGCAAGTGTCGCGAATGCCAGCGGGGCCACGGAAGGTTCTCCCCAGGTCAGGAGGATGCTTGGGGCGACTCGCGGTGGATGACGGTGCTCGGAAGGTCCTGGTCGTGGATGACGACGCGGACTGGCGGGAATTCCTCCGGGTGAGCCTGGAGGACCTTGGCTATGAGACCACCGAGGCGGCTGACGGCCAGGAGGCGCTGGACTCGCTCAAGCGGGGGGAGCGCTTCGGGGTCATGCTGCTGGACCTGAACATGCCGGGCATGAGCGGCCTGGAGGTGGTGGAGAAGCTGCCGCGGGCGTCGAACAACCCGCGCATCGTCTTCCTCACCTCGGCGGCGGCCCAGGATGTGGGCAGCGCACTCATGTCCGGTCCCCACTACTACCTGCCCAAGGGAGCGAGCCGGGATCAATTGTCGCTCCTCCTGCAATCACTGGGGGTGTAGGACGGGAGGCGTCACCCGCCGGCCAGGAGGTCCGCCATCGTCACGGAGCTCGTCATCATCCTGCTGCTGGTGCTGGCCAACGGCGTCTTCGCCGGCGCCGAGCTGGGCCTCCTGTCCGTGCGCAAGACGCGGCTGAAGGAGCTGCTGGAGCAGGGCAGCAAGTCCGCGAAGGCGGTGTCGGCGCTGCGGGATGATCCGGAGCGGCTGCTGGCCACGGTGCAGATTGGCATCACGGTGATTGGCGCCACGGCGGCGGCCTTCGGCGGCGCGAGCATCGCGCACCGGCTTTCGGGAGTGCTGGCGGGGCTGGGCATGCCGGAGGCCACGGCGAGCCAGGTGTCCTTCGCGCTGGTGGTCGCGCTGGTGTCGTATCTGTCGCTGGTGCTGGGGGAGCTGGTCCCCAAGTCGCTGGCGCTGCGCTTCTCCGAACAGTACGCGCTGACGCTGGGCCGGCCGCTCAAGGCGCTCTCGTGGGTGATGCGCCCGCTGGTGTGGTTCCTCACCGCGAGCTCCAACGTGGTGCTGAAGCTCTTCGGGGACCGGACGAACTTCTCCGAGTCGCGGCTGTCGCCGGACGAGCTGCTGCAGCTGGTGGCGGAGGCGTCGAAGCAGGGCACGCTGGATCCGCGCGCGGGGGAGATCGCCTCCCGGGCCTTCGAGCTGGGGGACCTGACGCTGGGCGACGTGATGGTGACGCGCGAGCACATCGTCGCGCTGCGCCGCCACGCGAGCACGGAGGAGATCCGCCAGGTGCTGCTGGAGCACGGGCATTCGCGGATGCCGGTGTACGAGGGCACGCTGGACAACGTGGTGGGCTACATCGTGGCCAAGGACCTGCTGGGCGTGGCCTGGGAAGCGCACCTCATCGTGCTGGAGGACGTGCTGCGCCCGCCGCTGTTCCTGGTGGAGTCCATGCGCGCCATCGCGGCGATGAAGGAGCTGCAGCGCCGGCGCATGCAGCTGGCGGTGGTGGTGGACGAGCACGGCGGCGTGGTGGGGCTGGTGACGGTGGAGGACCTGGTGGAGGAGCTCGTGGGAGACATCCTCAGCGAGTCCGAGACGCCCGAGGAGCGCGTGCGCCGCGAGAGCCCCTCCGTCGCGGTGGTGCAGGGCGAGGCGAGCCTGCGCGAGGTGAACCGCTCGCTGGGGATGGAGCTGGAGGAGAGCGAGGACTACGGCACCGTCGCGGGCCTGTGCATCGCGTTGGCGGGAGGCGCCATCCCGGAGCAGGGCACGAAGCTGTCGCTTCCGGACGGCACGGTGCTGGAGGTGCTGGAGGCGTCGCCGCGCCGCGTGCGCGAGGTGCGCGTCCATCTGCCGCCCCCTCCCGCTCAACCGGAGGCCTGAGCCCTTCGCGGATCCACCCCCTCCGTGAGAATCCGGACGGGGAACCCAGGGCGTTGTTGGTGATGACGCGCCGGGTCGCTATAAACCCGGGAGGGACGCCCTCGGCCCCGGGAGGCTCGCGCAGCGGATGTCGTCATCGCCCCCACGCATCGCGTTCGCCATCGAGACGACGCTCGGCAACGCGGTGTTCCTGGACAACCTCAAGCGGGCGATGTCGCGGCGCAACGACATCACGCCGGTGTGGCTGCCCATCGACGAGCACGCGGATGACGTCTGGGAGCAGCTGCCGCTGGTGCGCTCGCGGCTGTCGGTGCGCGGAGGGCTGCGGACCCGCAGCGCGCTGAACCAGGCCTTCGCGACGGAGCCGGTGCGGGCCGCGGTGGTGCACACGCAGCGGATGGCGCACCTGGCGCACGACTTCATGCGCCGGGTGCCCAGCGTCATCTCCACGGACGCGACGCCGAGCGGGCTGGAGGACTACCTGCGCTACTACGGCCTGCCCACGCAGCACGCGGGCTGGGTGGGCAGGCC
>NZ_RAVW01000602.1 GCF_003611585.1 Corallococcus exercitus
GGGGTGAGGACGCCCAGGGCCGCCGCGGTGGCCGCCGCCACCATGGGGTTCGCCAGCGAGTTGCACATGCCGAAGGGCAGGATGTTCAGCAGCGGCTTGTTGTCCATGATGTTCGCCGCGGGCGTCGTGGCCATCACCCGGTTCGCGGGCAGGACCATCAGCGACGACGGAGCCACCCCGAAGCTGCATTGGAGCATTGCTCCCATCACGACCTGGACACCCATGTGCCGCTCCTTTTTCAGCGCGCGCGCGACGGGACATCTTCGCCCGAAGCGGCAGCGCTTTCCAGCAGGCGTCCCCGCAGGGCGGTGAGGGCCTGGAACATCGGGTCCTTCGCTTTGCGATGCAGCGCGCCAGTGAAGAACTGCGAGGCGCACCACGCGTCGTCGACCACGCCCTTCACCCGGTGTGGAAAGAGCGGAAAGAACTCGATGCGGTCGGGCAGGAAATCCCCGCCCAGGAGCATTTCGATGCGCCGGTTGAGCTCCTGCTCACTGGACGGGGAGGCAGGCGTGGCCCCGGTGAAGGCCAGGAGGATGAAGCGGGCGTGGCTGGCGAGGCCGCCCGTGGACACCGGCACCACGCTGGTGCCCACGAGGAATGGCACGTCCTCCAGCGCGGAGGTGACCTCCTTCGCGGAGTAGGTACGGCCGTCATGCCGGAAGCCCTGCGTGCCCCCGTAGTGGTAGCGCTGGCGGATCCGCGCGAGCAGGACATGGCCCGGCGGGCGGTCCTTGTCCGGCAGGAGCGTGAAGACGCCCACGTCCGAGGGAGCGCCCTGCCCGCTCTCGTTCGGATCCTTCAGCGTCCACGCGCGGCCCGGCACGGGGAAGACGTCCGTGTGCACGTCCGTGGCCGGGTCCGTCACGCCGCGCGACGACATCAGCACCGCGCCGCCAGCGGACGCGTCGATGAGGATGTTGGAGGACGGCACGGACTGGAGGCCGCACTGCTTCACCCACGTGCGCCACGCCTGGGCGTCGTAGGGCTCCTCCGGGTTGCGGAACCAGTGTTGCACGTTGCGCAAGGAGGCGCGGTGGCGCAACAGCAGGTCGCGCAGCTTCGGCGTGACGCCCAGGGCGCGCAGCGGGTGCTCCAGGAGCGGGGCCGGGTTGAGCGCCAGGTCCGCCATCTCCAGGTGCAGGTAGGTGGCGCCGCGCAGCAGCGTGGCGAAGAGGAGCGCCGGCAGGTGCTGGAGCACCGGGAAGTCCGGCGCCGCGAGGAGGTCCCCCTGCCCGAGGCCGAAGGTGAGCATCCCGTCGCCGATGGCGCCCTTCCACGCGTCCTCCGCGGTGAGGGGCACGGGCGTGTGCGGCGGATCCACCAGCGGCGAGAAGAGCAGCCCCACCACGTCCGTGGGCTTGTAGGTGTGGGACGTGAAGCCCGGCGCTCCCCTCCCCTGGCTCTTGAGCAGCAGCTGCTCGTGGCCCTTGAGGAGAGGGAGCTGGTGGGGCTCGGCGGCGATGAAGTCCGGCTTCAGGATGTCCAGCCGGGTGGCCATGGCGCGTGGGCCCATGGGCGGCAGGAGCGTGAAGCAGCCTCCCAGCTTCAGCGTGGCCAGCAGCGACACGAGCAGCTCCTGCCCCACGCCGTGGACCAGGCAGACCTTCATGCCCGGCTCGACGCCCTGATCCGCCCACTCGCTGGCGCGGCGCGAGGCCAGGTCGTGCAGCGTGCGGTAGCCCAGGGTCTGCCAGCCCTGGATGCGCGCGTGCGTGCGGAACGCGGGGCGCTCCAGCGCGACGTGGCGCACGATGAGGTCGTGGAAGAAGTCGTACTGCTGGCCCGGGCGGCTCTTGGGCGGCGGGACGCCCCGACCCGCGTGGGCCTCCGCGAGCGCGGCGGCGAATCCGTCCGGATCCTCCCAGCTCTCCTGCCACCACTTCGGGGCACCGGACTCCGGGGCGAAGCCGGCTTCCAGCTGCCGGAGGATGTCCTTCACGTCGAAAGGCATGGGTGTCTAGCGGGAGGGAAAGTCGAAGCCGACCTTCACCATGAAGCGGACCTTGGAGCGCACGTTGCTGTCCGAGGCGTAGTCGATCGGGGTCGCGCCGCGCTTCGCGGGCGTCTGCTGTGGCTTCGCGCGTTCGATGGACGTGGGCACGACGGCGCGCACCAGGGGGTGGCGGGCCTGGAGTGGCGGCACGTGCATGTCCACGTCGCGGCCGAAGAGCCACGCGCCACAGCGCCAGAGGACGTCATGGCGCCGGGTGAGCAGCGTCCAGAAGCGATCGCGCGTCTCCGTGGCCTCGAAGAGCAGCGGCGAACTCCCGGAGTCGCGGGCCTCACCCGGGGCCGCGAGCAGGGCGCGCAGCTGCTCCGCGACGCGCTCCACCTCGTTCACGTCCTCGGGCGTGACGGGCGAGCGGCCGGCCAGCTTCGCCTCGTGCTGGCGGAACAGCGCCACGAGCCCCAGGCAGTCCCCCACCACGTCGCGGTGGCCCTCTCCATGGGTGGCCGAGACGTCGCCCGCCGTGAGGAAGGAGGCCTCCGCGAGCGCCTCCGCCGTCTTCAGCAGCTTGCGGCGCAGCTGCTGGGCGCGGTCGAAGAGGCCTCCGAAGGCGCTGGCCCGCATGTCGCGCTGGACGCGCAGCGCGGCGAACGCCAGGCCCTGGGCGAGGAGCGGCAGGTCGCGCAGCTCGGCCACGTTCACGCCCGGCAGCGTGGCGACCTCCGCCTCGCGGGCCAGCACGCTGTCCACGCCGCGCTTCGTGTTGTGGAAGGCGAGCGCGATGTTGGAGCGGCACTCCTCCACGGCGCCTTCGAGGGCTCGCGCGGGAGCAAGGAACACGTCGTAGCCGGGCTCGGAGCCAAGGGCTTCCAGCTCGGCGATGTCGTCGGGCCCCAATCCCGCTGTCGCGTGCTGGCCTCCAGCCATGGCGGGCAGGATAGCGGGCACCTCCGGGTGTCACAACCTGACGCCCTGCCCCGCTTCGCGGTGAGCCTGATGGGTCGTCCGGCGTGAGGCCGACCGGCGGGGATGCGCGGCGCGCCGGCCGGATGCGTCAGGTGACCTCAGGGGTGGGACGGGGGCCGTGGGACCCCCAAGGGCGCCGTCCTCAGACGAGGATGAGGTCTTCCTCGTCGGTGTCCGGTGCGGCGTCCGCTTCGGTGCCCAGCACGTGCTGCGTGCGGCGCAGGCGTTCGTCGCTCAAGTCCGAGACGAGCATCAGCACCTGCGGGTGGCTGGAGATGAGCGAGTCGAAGTCCTCGCGCGGCAGGCGCAGCAGCGTGGTGTGGCGCGACGCCTCCACGGTGGCGGTGGCCGGGGTCTTCTGCAGGAGGGAGATCTCTCCGAAGAGGTCCCCTTCCTTCAGGCGCGACAGCGGCTGGCCGTTCTTGTGGACCTCCACCTCGCCGGAGAGGACGACGTAGAGGCCGTCGGTGGCGTCGCCTTCGCGGATGATGACGTCGCCGCGCTCGACGTCGCGGGCCCGGAAGCGCTCCACGAGTCCGCGCCGGTCCTTGCGGTTGAACGGGCGGAACAGCGCGGAGCTGTTCATCACGTTCGCGAGGAGGCGCTCGCGGCAGAACTTCTTGAGGGCCTTCGCCACGGGCGGGTGGCTGCGCGACAGCGTGGCGAGCACGGAGGCGGAGATTTCGAGCACCTGCGTGTCGTCGGAGAGGGACTCCACGGAGGCGGCGCGCGGGGCTCCGGACAGCAGCGCCATCTCGCCGAAGAAGGCTCCGCCCTCCAGCGTGGCCAGGTCCTGGCGGCGGCCGTCCTCCTCGCGGAACACGCGCACGCTGCCCTCGCAGATGACGTAGAAGGCGTCGCCGTGCGTGCCCTGCGCGAGGATGCGCTCACCGGGGCCGAAGCGCCGCAGCGGGCAGCGTTCGAAGAGCTGGATGAACGCGTCGCGCGGCAGGTCGGAGAAGAGCGGGATGGCCGGCAGCGCGTCCAGGCTGCCGGGGGCGGGCCCGGCCTCCTCGGTCAGCTCGTAGATGGGCTCCTCTTCCGTCGCGTGTTCGGACAGTCCCCGCTGGGCCGCGAGCTCCACCGCGTGCAGCAGGGAGTCCGCTTCGATCTCCAACTCCGTGAAGCTGGAGACGCGCAGGGACGCGCGCCAGGGCTCCGGGGCTCCGGCGGTGGTGGGCACCACGGAGGCTCCGGCGGCGGGCGTGACCGTGGGCATGGGGGGCGCATCCGCGCGGCGCGGGCGCAGGCCCGGGGGCGCGGTCTGGACGGGGACCTTCGGCTCGGTGGCGGCCGGGGTGACGTCGGGACCCGTGATGGGCGGCGCGAGGGCCTGCCAGCGTCCGCTGGGGGTCCGGGTCTGGGGAAGCTCGGGCATGGAG
>NZ_RAVW01000603.1 GCF_003611585.1 Corallococcus exercitus
GCTGGAGGCGGGCCGCTGTGTGCTGACCCGCACGCAGGCCGTCGCGCAGCTGCCTCCCAACGCCACGCCCGGACAGGCGCTGTACGTGGGCGCCATCGTGGACCCTGCCGTCTCCCTCCAGGAGCTGCGCGAGGACAACAACACGCGCGGCGAGGGGCGGCTGGGGGTGGGTGACGGACCCGACCTGGTCGTCACCGGCGTGACGGCCCCCGCCACCTTCCCGCAGGGCTCCGTGGGGCCCGTGTCCATGACGGTGTGCAACGTGGGCTTCACCCAGGCGCCGGAGGTGAGCGGCGACGTGCTCCTGTCCACCCTGGCGTCGCTGCCGCCGCCGGCGCAGACGCCGGATCCGGCGACCGCGACTCCCGTCGCCCACTTCAATGGGCCGGGGCTCGAAGCCGGACGGTGCACCACGCTGACCGCGCAGGGGAACGCCATCGCGCCCATCACCTGGCAGCCCAACACGCCGCTGTACCTGGGCGCCCGCGTGGTGAAGCCGCGGTTCGTCACGGAGCTGCGGATGGACAACAACACCTTCGTGAAGGGCCTGGTGGGGCTGGGCAACGGCCCGGACCTGGTGGTCCGGTCGCTGAAGGCGCAGGCCGACGTCGTGCAGGGGGGCCGCTTCCCCGTCGAGGCAACGGTCTGCAACGTGGGCACAGCGGACTCGGGCGGCTCCGCCCGGCTGCAGCTGACCCTCTCCACGCAGGACGCGGTGGTCTTCCCGGCGCAACCCGCGCCGCTCGACTCGCCGACCCAGGTCCCCGTGGGGAACGTGGACGTGCCGTTCCTGCCCGCCGGCCGGTGCCAGACGCTGACGGTGGACGCCCTCGCGTTCCAACCCCAGGAGGCCCGGCCGCGCCAGCCCCTGTACCTGGGCGCGGTCATCGATTCGAACCGCACGCTGCCGGAGGTGCGCGAGGACAACAACACCCTCACCCAGGGCCTGGTGGGCCTGGGCGTGGATCCGGATCTCGTCGTCACCGACGTGCAGGCGCCCGCGAACCTGCGCGACGGCCAGCCCTTCACCGCGAGCTACACGGTCTGCAACGTGGGCCTCAGCCCCGCCTCCTCCTTCGGCGTGGCGATGTACACCTCCGTGGACGCGGCGCCGCCCACGGTGGCTCCCGCGCAGTCCACCGGTCCCCTGCCCGGGTACGCCTTCCTGGGCCGGGCCCAGGTGAACACGACGCTGACGCCGGGCCAGTGCCTCACGCAGAGCGGGACGTTCTACGCCCAGCGCCCGCCGGAGCTGGGGCCCCTGCCCCTGTCCTCCACGCTGAACCTGAGCGCGGTGGTGGACACCTCGTCGGACCTGCGCGCCGACAACAACGGCTTCGCCGTGGGCCCGGTGGGCCTGGGCAACGGGCCGGACCTCGTCGTCACCGCGCTCCAGGGCCCCACCAGCGCGCGGCCCGCCGCGCCGTTCACCAGCAGCGTGAAGGTCTGCAACGTGGGCACGCAGCCCACGTCCGGGCCCTCGCAGGTGGCCGTCTACCTAAGCACCGGCGACACCCTGCCGGCGCCCTCGGCGCAGAGCGGAGCGCCTGACGCCAGCGTGTCGCTGGTGGGCACGTTGAGCGTGCCGTCGCTGGCGGAAGGGGCCTGTGTCACGCAGAGCCTCACCGGACCGGCGACGTTGCCGGCGCTGGCCACGCCGCAGCAGCCGCTGTTCCTGGGCGCCGCCGTCGACCCAGGGGCGGCCCTGCCGGAGCTGCGCGAGGACAACAACACCTTCGTCGCGGGCCGGATGGGCGTGGGGGTTGGCGCGGACCTGGTGGTCACCGGGCTGACGTTCCCGGACACCGTCGCGCCGAGGGAGCCGTTCACCGCCACCGCGCGCGTCTGCAACCAGGGCACGGAAGGCGCGTCCACGACGCCAGTGATGTTCGTCGTGTCCCCGGAAGCGAACGTGACGCCGCCGTCGCCGGGCACGCCGTTCCCCTCGACGAGCCAGTACCTGGCGGGCCAGCTGGACGCCCCGCCGCTCGCCGCCGGTCAGTGCCAGGACCTGCCGGTGACGCTGCGCGCGGACCGGCCGTGGGACGCGCCCATGAGCGCGCCGCTGTACCTGAGCGCCGTCGTGGATCCGTTCCAGGGCCAGGTGGATCTGCGCCGGGACAACAACGTCTCGCCGGGACGCCGGCTGGGCGTGGGCACCGGGCCGGACCTGATCATCACGTCGCTGACGGGGCCCGCGAGCACGCCGGTCGGCCCGCTGCAGGTGGGCATCACCGTCTGCAACCTGGGCGCGCAGTCCACGGGGGCCGGCGCGCCGGTGACGCTGTACCTGCTGACGCAGCCCGCGGTGCCGCAGTCGGCCCCGAACGCACCGGTCCCGGCCGAGCAGCTGCTGGGAGAGTTCACCCTCGCGCCCGTCGCGGCGCGCGCCTGCGTCACGCAGACGGTGAACGCGTTCGTCCCCAGCTCCGGCGTCGGCTATCCGGGCACCCAGACGTTCTTCCTGGGCGCCAGCGCGGATCGCCTCCAGCAGCTGCCGGAGGTGCGCGAGGACAACAACACGTTCGTCGGTCCGCGCATCGGCGTGGGGATGGCCCCGGACGTCGTCATCACCGCCATGGGCGGGCCGGCCCAGGCGCAGCCGTGGGCGTCGATCCAGGTGCCCGTCACCGTCTGCAACCAGGGCACGGTGGCCGCGCAGTCCCACGCGGTGGAGCTGCTGCTCTCCACGGTGGCCACGCTGCCGGCGTCCGCCGTCCAGGGTGAGCCTGTCGATTCGCCCACCCTGGCGCGGCTGGGCTCGGTGCAGGTCCCGTCCCTCACGCCCGGGGCGTGCGCGTCGGTGCAGGCCTCCGTCATCGTCCGTCCGCCGCCAGAGGCGCAGCCGGGGGCGCCCCTCTACCTGGGGGCGTCCGCGAGGCTGTACGACATCGAGCTGCGCAAGGACAACAACGGCTTCGTGCGCGGCGCGCTCGGGGTGAGCACCACGCCGTAGCCGCGCCTCACGACATGGATTGAAAGGGAATCGCCGGCCGGGGTCATCCCGGACCGGCGATTGTCTTTTCCAGGTCATGCCTCCCAAAACGATTGGTTTTGAATCACATGGGCCTTTCGTCTTTGGGGAAATCCCTTTTAATGCCCTCCTGGCGCCAGGCCGGGCACTGCGGTCGGCGTCTCGTGCATTTCATATACCCCCAAGGAGAACACATGCCACGGCCCTCGCCGTCATGGAGACACGCGTGTCTGCTCATTGCTGGCACACTCGCCATCACGGGCTGCGGAAGTGAAGGCGCGTCGTCCGGAACCACCTCCGCACGCGGTCAAAGCCATGCATTGGACCACGGCTCGGACCTCATCATCACCCAGCTGCGCGCCCCTGACAGCGTTCGCTTCGGAGCCCCCTTCACCGCCACCGTGAAGGTCTGCAACCAGGGCTCCGAGGCGACGTATGCCCAGAACGGCGGCGCCGTCCTGGTGGACGTGTACCTGTCCACGACCTCCACCCTGGAGGTGCCGGTCCCCAATGCTCCGCCCTCGCCCGAGATCAGGACCGTGGGCGAGGTGGACGTGGGCCCACTGGAGGCCCACGAATGCGTCACGCGCGCCGTGACCGCCACCGCGCTGCCGCCCATGGAGCAGCCCGCCACCTCCTTCTATCTGGGCGCTGGCATCGACACCCTGCAGTCGGTGGCGGAGCTGGATGAGACCAACAACGGCTTCGTGCGCGGCCTGATGGGCGTGGGCCTGGGCCCGGACCTCGTGGTCACCGAGGTGAAGACGCCCGCGAGCGTCAAGCCCGGTGGGGCCTTCCTCGCCGACGTGCGCGTCTGCAACGTGGGCACGGATGACTCGTCCTTCTCCAATGTGGCGCTCTACACCTCCACGCTGGACACCCTGAGCCTTCCCTCGCAGGGCGCCCCAGTGGCGACCCAGGTGCCGGTGGGCTCCGTCCCTGTGCCCCCGTTGGAGGCGGGCCGCTGCCTCACCGTCCGGACGCAGGCGCTCGCCCAGGTCCCCCCGGCGGCCAGCCAGCCCGGGCAGCCGCTGTACGTGGGCGCCATCGTGGACCCTTCCGCCTCCCTCACGGAGCTGCGCGAGGACAACAACACGCGCGTCATGGGCCGGCTGGGCGTGGGGGACGGGCCCGACCTGGTGGTCACCGACGTGACGGGACCCATGAACGTCGCCCTGGGGATGCCGTTCCCGTTCTCCGGCTCCGTGACGGTGTGCAACGTGGGCACGCAGCAGGCCCAGGGCGTGCACGCGGACGTGCTGCTGTCCACGGAGCCCACCCTGCCCGCCTCGCCGCAGCCCGGCTCCCAGACGG
>NZ_RAVW01000604.1 GCF_003611585.1 Corallococcus exercitus
GATTCGGGGGCGGAGAGAGGACCGGCCTTCATCGGAATCAAAACCTCACGGAGGGGGGAACGCCTCCAGCAGCTCCACCCCATGGTCGCGGATGGGCCCTGCGAAGTCAAAGCAACCCAGGGCACCACACCGCGATTTCAGGAGGGCGGAACCGACCTCAGCGGACCTCCAGCACGAAGGCCTGGGACTGCACGCCCGGCAGCCCCACGGCCTCGGCGAGCGCCGGGTCCAGCTCGTTGGGCAACCGCCACGTCTGCCCCGTGGACTGCAGCAGGGTGACGCTGTAGCGGCCCGGAGGCACGGCCGCGAGCGGCGCGGGCGCGGCGGGGTCGCGCGCGTCCAGCGCCAGCGCGCGGATGGCCACCAGCAGCTGCGGGACGAAGACGGGCTGCGGGCGAGGCTTGCCTTCACCATCGAGCAGGGCAGCGAGCAGGGGGTCGGGCACCAGGCCGGCCGCCAGCACCGCCACATCCGGCTTGCCGTCCATGCCGCCGTTGACGCGCGCGTAGTCCACGCCCTCCGCGTCCACCATGCCATCGCGGTTGAGGTCGTTCTCGTCCACGTAGCCCGTCACGCCTTCCGCCAGCTTGCGCACGATGACGCGCGGCCAGAAGTCCGGCACGCCGTCGCCGTTGGCGTCATCCGGGACGCCGTCCTTGTTGGCGTCCACGAGCTGCACCCAGAAGCCAGGAGGCCGTTGATCCACCGCGCCGGTGAGCACCTGCGGCGTGAGCGTCAGCAGCTTCGTGGGCGTGGTCGCGGTGTTGAACTCGCGCGCGTCCGCGGTCTGGAAGGCGGGCCGGTCGAAGGGCACGGTCGCCGAGTCCGCGAAGGACACGGAGACGCCGGTGAGCGGCTGGGGCCAGCCGTCCGCGTCCGTCGTCACCTCCAGGATGCGCGTGGCGCTGGTGGCCGGGTCCACGGCGCCGCCGCCCACGTCGCCCGCGTTGGGCTCGGAGGTGACGCCGTACCAGGGGTTGAAGTCGGACACGTGGCAGGGCTGCGGCACGCTGCGGCAGGTGTCCGAGTCGATGAAGCCGCGCAGCAGGTAGCGGCCCGGCTCCACGAGGCTCAGCGAGAACGGCGCGGTGAACGGACCCGTGGAGTGGTCTCCCAGGGACGCGCCGAACAGCTCCGCGGCGGTGACGACGGTGAAGGCCAGCGGACGGCCGGAGCCCGCGGGCGGCGGCGGGTTGGCCGCGTCGTAGAGGAACACGATGGCGTTGCCGCGCGCGCGCGACTGCACCACGAGGCTGCCCTCGATGCGGGCCGAGCGCGTGTGCTGGCGGCCGTCCGCCGTGGGCACCACGTCCGGGGAGTCACAGCCGCCGGACAGGAGCGACGCGAGCGCGAAGGCGAGGAAGGGGAGGGGGCGCTTCATGGGGTCACCGTGAGGTTGGCGAACACGCGCCGCTCGATGCGGTTGCCGAAGGGGTGCTCCGAGTGGCTGCCGCCGAGCTGGCTGCCCTGCAGCGCCACGGAGACGAAGTCCTTCACCACGGTGTAGCCCACGCGGGCGTTGACGACGGTGTACGCGGGGAGGTTGTTGGCGATGAGGTCCACGCGCGTCGGGTCGGTCGCGGAGGGCTCGCGCTCCACCCAGGTGGTGGAGGTGGTGAACGCCGCTTCGATGCCGAACTCCAGGTCCGTGCGCGTGCGGTAGGTGACGCCGCCGAAGAGCCGGAACGCCGGCGCCTGGCTGCACGTGCCGCACTGGCCCTCTTCCGGCAGGTCGGAGCTGACGTGCTGGTACGCGGCGCTCGCCTTCACGCCCAGGCCGTCGATGGGGGACACGTTGATGCCCGCCTCGACGCCGCGCGCGGTGTAGATGGCGGCCTCGTTGGTGAACAGCGAGCGGCCCAGCAGGTAGCTGCCGGTGCCGCTGTCGTAGGACTCGCCGGCGGGCAGCGGCTGCACGGGCGACAGGGCGATGAGGTCCTTCACCGTGTTCTGGTAGAGGGCCACGTCCCAGTCCAGGCCCAGGCGCGGGGACTCACCGCGCCAGCCCAGTTCCAGCGCGTTGAGGCGCACCGGACGCAGCGTCCGGTTGCCGGTGGTCAGCAGGCTCACGCCGTTGACGCCCGGCACGGGCACGGGCAGCCGGGTGTAGCTCTCCAGGAACGTGGGCTCGCGGAACGCGGTGGCCACGGACGCGCGGAAGGCGTGCCCTTCCATGGGCTGGAACACCGCGGACAGACGCGGCGATTGAGCAATGCCCGGGTTGCCCTTGTCGAGCAGCGGGTGGCGGTCCACGCGGTAGCTGACCACCAGGCGCAGGGGCTGCACGATGCGCCACTCGTCCTGGACGAAGGCCGCCGCGTGGAACTCCTCGCGCAGGGCGTCCAGGTACTGGAACGCCACGCGCTTCAAGCGCCCCTCCACGCCGATGTTCACCTGGTGCTCACCGGCCAGCTCGAAGCTGCGCGCGTACAGCGCCTCGCCGTTGAAGACGTTGGAGGCCACGGTGGTGGCGGCCGAGCGCTGACCGATGGGCTCGTACTGCGGCCCCGCGTCGCCGGACAGGTGGTTCCAGAACGCCTTGAGCTTCACCGCGCCCAGCTCCACGTCGGCCTTGGCGTACGCGCCCAGGCCGTCGATGTAGTAGTTGCGCAGGAGGCCCAGCGGGTAGATCTCCGTGAGGTAGCGGTGCACGCCGCCGGAGAGGCCAATCGCGCGGCCCTCCTCGAACGAGTAGACGGTGGACAGGTTGGCGCGAGCCCCGCGCTGGCCCAGGTCCGGATCCGCCGGCCCCTCCAGGGCGAAGTCCGGACGGCCGGACTCGTAATCGCGGCTCCACTTGTCCTCCTGCCGGTAGGCGGCGGAGGCGCGGTAGCGCAGGGGGCCGTTCTGGCCGTGGCTGACGAAGGAGCCCTGCACGGTGTTGCCACCGCCCGCCATGGCGCCGAAGCGCGCGCGGCGGCCGGTGCCGGGGGCCTGGGTGATGATGTTGATGACGCCCAGCATCGCGTTGGCGCCGTACAGCGCGCTGCCCGGACCGCGGATGACCTCGATGCGGTCGATCTCCTCCAGGCCGATGGGCAGCCCCGCCCACACCGTGAGGCCGAGGAAGTCCTGGTACTCGGTGCGGCCGTCCACCAGCACCAGCACCTTGTTGGCCAGGCGCTGGTTGAAGCCGCGCAGGCTGACGTTGGCGCTGCCCACGCCCATGGCCATCACGTCCGCGCCGGGCACGCGGCGCAGGAGCTCCGGCAGCGTGGTGGCACCCGACAGGCGGATGTCCTCCGCGGTGATGACGGTGGTGGCGTTGGGCGACTCCAGCGAGGACTGCGCACGGCGGCTCGCCGTCACCACGCGCTCCTCGTAGGGCACCAGGCCCTGGTCGCCGGAGGTGTCACCGGACTCGGCGCCGCCGCTGGAGGTGTCAGGAGTGCCGGGCGTGGCCGCGGGCTGCTGCTGCGCCTGGGGCTGGGCAGTGAGCGACTCCGCGCGGTTGACGGCCTTCTCCAGCCGCTCCATGAGCGCGGCCAGCTGCTGCTGTGCCTGGATGCTCGTGGGGGGCGGCGGGGGCATGGGCAGCCCGGTGGTGGAGCCCGTGCCCTGCGTGCCGGGTTGGGTGCCGGGAGCGGGGGCCTCCGCCTGCGCGGCCTGGCGCGTGGCCTCCAGGCGCGTCACCTGGGCCTGCACGTTGGCGGCGTCCGGCGGGTTGGAGGCGAGGTAGCGCTTGTACGCGTCCAGCGCTTCGTCGAACCGGCCCGCGTCCTGGTACGCCCGGGCGATGTTGTAGAGGACGCTGGGGTGCGGCTTGATGTTGTAGGCCTCCTCCAACTCGGCGATGCCCTCGTCGAACTGCTTCTGCTCGATGAGGTTCATGCCGTTGCGGAAGTGGCGGCGCGCTTCAAGGCGCGCGTCCGCCAGGGCCTCGGTCGCGCAAAGACACAGCGCGAGGAGCGCTCCACGTCGGAAGGCTGTCGGGGGATTCACTGGTACGGATCGTCCTTGTACGAGGAACCGGGAGCCTTGGTGGGCTTCGGTCCCTGCTTCTTGATGCGCGGAAGCTTGATGGAGACGTTGACGGTGGTGCCCGGCTCACCCGAGTAGGTCTTGCTGACGGTCTGGTAGCCGTCCATCGCGAACGACACCTCCACGTCCGCGAGGCCCGGGCTGTCCGGGGTGTGGGTGATGGTCAGCGGGGTGTTGCCGCGCACCCTGCCGTTGACCTTCACCTCCGCGCCCGGGGGATCGCTCTCGACGTCGAAGCGGACGGGGCGGGGAGTGGCCGGGCGCGCGGCCACCGTGGGCTGGGCGGCGGCGTGCTCGGC
>NZ_RAVW01000605.1 GCF_003611585.1 Corallococcus exercitus
CCACCCACCCGAGCGTGGTCGCCACCGGGCGCAAGGCGGTGGACGCCTACAACAAGGCGCTCCCGCTGCTGAAGCTCCCGGGCACGCCCGTGCGCATCCCGTACGAGGGCACCACGCTGCCCGGCTACTTCTTCCGCGCCCCGAGCGCCCGGAGCATCGCGCCGCTGCTCATCTTCCAGCAGGGCCGCGACGCGTGGCCGGAGGAGTCCAAGTACGTCATCGACGCGGCGCTCGCGCGGGGCTACCACTGCCTCATCGTGCACGCGCCCGGCCAGGGCATGGCCATCCGCGAGCAGGGGCTGCCCTTCCGCCATGACTGGGAGCACGTCATCCGGCCGGTGGTGGACTTCGCCCTGTGCATCGCGGGCGTGGACTCGCGGCGCATCGCGCTCCTGGGGTGGAGCATGGGCGGCGCCCTGGTGCCGCGCGCCGCCGCGTTCGAGCGGCGCATCAAGATCCTCATCCCCAACCCCGGCGTCCTCGACTGGGGCGCGGCGTCCTTCGAGCAGTTCAACACCTACTTCCCGGAAGTGATGCCGCTGCTCGACAGCGACCCCCGGGCCTTCGACGCGGCCATGGCCCAGCTGATGGAGCAGGTGTTCCTGTATCGCTGGTACATGAAGGACGCGATGTTCAAGCACGGCGTCAACACGCCGTCGGCCCTGCTCTTCGAGCTGCGCCGGTACGACAACACGCCCGTCGTCCACCGCATCCGCTGCCGCACGCTGGTGATGGACGGCACCGGCGAGGCGTTCTCACAGGGCCAGGCCCGGCTGCTCTTCGACGCGCTGGAGTGCCCGAAGGACTACATGCTCTTCACCGCCGGGGACACCGGGCTGCTGCACTGCCAGGAGGGCGCGCAGGCCGTCGCCAATCACCGGATGTTCGACTGGCTGGACGAGTACCTCTAGCGCCCCGGTCAGCGCAGGCCGCTGCCCAGCACGGCGCGGAAGACGGCCTCCACCTCCTGCGCGTCGACGCCCAGCTCCCGGGCCCACGCGCGGCGTACGGCGAGCAGCGCCTCCGTGCGCGCGGGCTCGTTCCCGGACGCCTGCGCGCGGCGCTGCCGGCGGGCCAGCTCCTCGCGGCGGGCGAGCAGCTCCACCAGCTCCCGGTCGAGCGCATCGATGTGCTCGCGCGGCTCCCGGGGCGCTGGAGCCGCCGGTTCCAGTCCGGGCACGGCGACGCCCGCGACGTTCCGCGATGGGGCCTCTTCCGGAGCGGCTTGCAGGTCGCGGTGGATGGCCTGGAGCGCCGCGAGCAGCCGCCCGCGCGCCTCCGTGGCGAAGGGGTTCTCCTGCTGGATGGCATTGAAGAGGTGGCCCGCGTCCGCGCGCACGGTCTCGATGGTGCGCGACAGCGCCTGGAAGCTGGCCGGCGCGAAGGGCACGTCCGCCGCCGCGCCCGAGTCCACCATCCCCTTGGCCACGAAGAACGTGAGGGCGTGCGTGCGCGCCATCACCCGGTCATGGCCCTCCGGGGTTTGCTCAATCACCTCGCAGCCCAGCCCCTCGTAGAAGCGCCCGGCGCGCGGGGCCGCTTCCGGATGCAGCGGGTTGGGGCAGAGCACGACGCGCATGGGGCGCTCGGCCATCGCCAGGCTCAAGGGGCCGAAGAGCGGATGCGTCCCCACCCAGGGCACCCGCGCGCCCAGCACCTCCGTCAGCGCCTCCACGGGCTTCACCTTCACGCTGCCCACGTCCAGCACCAGGTGCTCCGGCCGCAGGTGGGGCTGGAGGGCGCGCAGCACGTCCCCCATCTGGGGCACCGGCACCGCCACCACCACCAGCTCCGCGCCCTCCAGCAGCTCCGGGACCGAGCGCGCGCGAAGCGGCTCCGGGATGTCCGCCACCGGGTCCAGGGCGCGGTGCTCCACGCCCACCGCCTCCAGCAGCGTTCCCAGCGCGCGTCCAAAACGTCCGTATCCCACGAGTGCGACATGCGGCATGCGCCGGAGTCTACGCGGGCGGGGGCTGGATGAACGACCGCCGGGTCCCTCGTGAAGAGGAACCCGGCGGGGGGACCTTCCAGGGTGGAGGGCCTTGGACTACCGCTTGAGGAGCATCTGCTCCGTGAGGCAGGTGTCGGTCTTCTCCGGGACGACGAAGAAGGGCTGCTGGCGGCTCAGACCCTGCGTCGTGCCCAGCCAGCCGTCGCCAATCTGGTTGGCGCCGTCGTACACCAGGGCCAGCCAGTCATTCTGCGCCGCCGGGAACAGGTCCACGGTGTCGAGGTCGCGGTTGAGGTCCCGGGCGTAGGACGTGGTCTGGATGACGCCGTCGTTGTTGATGTCCAGGTTGGCGCTGGCGGTGCCCGCGACCTGCACGCCCTTGATGCGCACGCCGATGTGGGCCAGGTCCGCCTCCGTGGTGGGGAAGACGGGCGCGAAGGCGGCGGCCTCGTTGAGGGAGCCCTCGCTGACGGAGGCGACGCGGACGCGCGAGTAGTCCAGCACGTTGTCCACGCCGTCGATGCGCAGGCCGAACGTCTGGTACTCGTAGTTCATCACGCTCAGGTAGTTGGCCTTGTAGTTGGCGTCGTCGGTGCCGCCGTGGCGCAGGCCGATGTTGTGTCCCAGCTCGTGCATGAGCGTGCCGGCCTGCTGCAGCTCCGTGCCGCCCGGCGTGGACCAGCCGCCCAGCGTCACGATGAGGTCATGCGCGGGGATGCCGCGCGACAGGCCGCTGGAGGTCGTCGTGCCGTACGTGTTCGCGAACAGGGCGTAGTGGAAGAAGGGCGCCCGGCGCGACGCGAAGTACTTGCTCTTGAGGGTGTCGACGCCCACCCAACCGGTGTCCAGGTTGGAGATGGTGTCCGCGGCGGCGATCTGCGAGTCCAGCACCAGGTGCAGCGCGATGCCCGTGGAGCCGTTGGGGTTGGAGACGGGCGCGTTGGCGAACGCCGTCGTCACGCGGTCCAGCGCCGCCTGCGTGGGCTTGCGGTCCGCGTAGTAGTCCACCTCCACGAAGACGTCCTTCTTGCGCGGATCCGCGCCCCAGTAGTGCAGGTCCACGCCGCCGTAGCCGTACAGCTCCGCGAAGTCGCTGATGCGGTCGCCGTCCGTGTCGGTGCTGTTGGGGTTGGTGCCGTAGCGGGACTCGGCCGCGTCACAGACGCCGTCGCCGTCGGTGTCCGTGGCGAAGAGCGCGCACAGGTACACGGGCTGCACGGCGGAGATGTCATAGCTGTTCCCGTCCTGCGTCACCGTCTCGTACTTGGGCCGGTGGTAGACGGTGACGGAGCGGTAGCCGGTGCGCGAGTAGACGAGCCGCAGGGCCTCCTCGCCGGAGGCCGGCAGGATGATCTGGATGTGGTCCTCGCCGTTGTGGTTGCCGTACGCGTCGAAGACGTAGAGGCCGGACGAGTCCGTCTTCTGGAACGTGGGGTTGGTCCCGCAGCCATTGCCGGAGCAGATGCCGGAGGCGACGGTCACCGTCACGTCCTGCACGGCACTGCCGGACGCCGCATCGTAGATGTAACCGTAGACACACCCGTTCAGACCGACGAGAGCCATGGAGGCCGTCAGCAGGCTCTTGTGAAACGTGGACATACTTCCCCCTCGGAGGAGTCAGGGGCTGGCTTCTGGCGCCAGCCGCCACGTTTACGGCGAGCGCGTTGGATATTCTCGGGCCGTCGAATTTCTTCGCGCGGCCCTCCCGGAATGGCGCCTTGCGTCGCGCCTTCTGGAGGACCGCGGCCTCCCGGCCTTCAAGGAGTGGCGGTGGGCGCTGCCGCCGGGCCTGTCCGCGCCCGGATGCCGTGCTTCCACCCCCCAGGATGGAGGTGGCGCGCGGCGGCTTCCCGCGGTGATGAACAACCGCCCGGCAGCCTGGGAGCCACCGGGCGACGGTGCTGGAACGCGGGAGGGCGCTCCGTCCCCCGGATGCTCCCGGAGGACGGGGAACGCGACGTGAAGGTCAGTCGTGGACCTGGCGCCGCTGGACGACGTACACGACGCTGACGGCGATGACGGCCCCCACCACGGCCCCCGCGATGTTGTGCGGGCGGGGCACGAACAGGGGGCCGGCCATGTTGAAGGTCGCCGCGAACATGCCCCCCACGATGGCGCCCACCATGCTGACCAGGAGCATGGAGATGAGCCCCATCCGCCTCAGGCCCGGCAGGACGACCCGTGCGAACAGGCCGGTGACCCAGCCGATGATGATGAAGAGGATGATGGCCATGCGCGTCGCTCCAGGGGGCCGCGGTCCTCCTTAGGGTTGGGGCGTGGGGGG
>NZ_RAVW01000606.1 GCF_003611585.1 Corallococcus exercitus
GGCTGGGCCAGGGGCCGGGGTTGGGCTACGGTGAAGCGAATGGAGGTTGCCGCGTGAGTGCCTCGAATCCCCTCTTCGGTGACCTGTTGCTCAAGCTGGGCGTCGTCACGCCGGGGCAGGTGCAGGAGGCGCTCGCGCTGCAGGCGCTCACCGGCCAGCGCGTGGGCGAAGCGCTCATCTCCCTGGGCTACGTGTCGCGCGAGCAGATTCAAGACGCGCTGGGAGAGGCCCTGGGCCTGAACCACGACAAGGGGCCCGCGCAGCCGCCGCTGGGCGAGCTGCTGGTGGGGCTCAAGTACGTGTCGCTCGCGCAGCTGGACGAGGCCCTGGCGCGGCAGCGGCGCGACGGGCGGCGGCTGGGGGAGATCCTCGTCGAGCAGGGCCACTGCACGTACAAGCAGATCTACGAAGCGCTGGGCGTGCAGAACCGCATCGTCGGCCGGCAGGACCTGCCGCGTCCCGCGACGGAGGGGCGCCGCCGCGTGGTGGTGGTGGACGACAGCCCGCTGGCGTGCGCGTTCGTGCAGGAGGGGCTGGTGGCGCTGGGCTACGAGGTCCTCTGCTTCCAGGACCCGTACGAGGCGCTGGAGGGCATGGGGCGGCTGCAGCCGGCCATCGTGCTGAGCGACCTGGAGATGCCGGGGCTGGACGGCGTGGAGCTGTGCCGGCGGCTGAAGGAGGGCCCGCGCAGCGCCATCCCCGTCATCATGCTCACCGCGAACGACCGGGAGGCGGAGCGCGTGCGCGGCCTGCGCGCGGGCGCGGACGACTACGTGAACAAGTCCGCGTCCCTGGACGAGCTGGCGGCGCGCATCGAGAGCGTGGTGCGCCGCACGGGCGAGACGGAGCGCATGCGCAAGCTGTTCGCGCGCTACACGTCCGACGCGGTGGTGGAGGAGATCCTCAAGAGCGCGGACGCGGCGGTGCTCGCCGGTGAGAAGCGCGAGGTGACGGTGCTGTTCGCGGACATCCGCAACTTCACCGGCCTGGCGGAGAGCCTTCCCCCCGAGCAGGTGGTGGCGGTGCTCAATCAGGTGCTGGGCCGGCTGTCGGACGCGGTGCTCACCTGCGGCGGCACGCTGGACAAGTTCCTGGGCGACGGGCTGATGGCCGTCTTCGGCGCGCCGGTGGGCCGCCCGGACGACGCGCTCCGGGGCCTGCAGTGCGCGAAGATGATGATGGAGGCCGTGGCGGAGCTGCGCGCCATCGCGGAGGCCGAGTGGGTGGCCCACGGCCGCGAGGGCCGGCCCCTGGTGCTGGAGCTGGGCGTGGGGTTGAACTCGGGCGTGGTGGTGTCCGGGAACATCGGCAGCGCGCTGAGGGCCGAGTACACCTGCATCGGCGACGCGGTGAACGTGGCCGCGCGGCTGTGCGCGCTGGCCGGTCCGGGGGAGATCCTGGTGGGCGAGCGCACGCGGGAGCTGGTGGACGCGAACGAGACGGCCTTCGAGGACCTGCCGCCGGTGCGCCTGAAGGGCAAGCAGCAGCCGGTGCCGCTTTACCGCGCGCTCTGACGCGGTAGGGTGGACGTGCCATGGCCGCCACCTCCTCCTCGTCCGATGTCCCCGACAGGTCCCGCCGCTCTCCTCTGCCCTGGGTGGCGGTGGTGTTCGGACTGGCGCTCGTCGTGGCCCTGGTGCTCACCGCCTTCCGCCGCCGCGACCCCGAGCAGACCCTGCAGATCCACGCCGACTTCACCGTCATCCTGGGCGCGCTGGAGCGCTACCAGGCCGACCACGGGGGGAAACTGCCGGAGGAGGGCAACCTGGACGACATGCTGGTGCCCAAGTACCTCAACGCCGTACCCCAGGACCCCTGGGGCCGGCCGTACCACTACGCGAGCAGCGCGCAGGGCGTGTTCCTCTCCTCCTTCGGCCGGGAGAACCAGCGCGGCGGGGCGGGGGAGAACCAGGACCACACCAACCACGACGGGCACCAGCAGCTGCTTCGCTAGGGCTCCGCCAGGGGCCCGGGCGCCGGGACGCCCCGCCCTGGAGGGCAGGCAGGCCGGCATGGATGGCGTCACGCCACCGGGTGTCCGGCGTGCGCATCCTTCTCGGCGGGGGAGGCTCCAGCGGGCATCGCCTCCTCGGGGGGGCCCCGCCATGGCCATCATCTGCGCAACCAACCTGTCCGCCGACGCCGCGCACGCGGCCACCCTCGCGGCGACCGTCGCCGGCCGGCTGGGAGAGCCCCTGCTGCTCCTGGGCGTGGACGATGACGTCCCCGACGCGGAGGCCCCGGACGCCCTGTCCTCGGCGGAAGGCGGGCTGGCCGCGGAGGCCGTACGCCTGAGGGCGCTGACGGGCACGGTGGAGCCGCGCATGCAGCGGGGCTCCTCCGTGGAGACGCTGCTGGGAGAGGAGGAGTGCCGCAGCGCCCGGCTGGTGGTGGTGGCCGCGGAGGGCTGGCGCACCTCCCCCTGGCGCAAGACGTCCCTGGCGGAGCGCCTGGCCCGCCACGGCTGCGCCCCGGTGCTGGCGGTGCGCCGGGACACGGCGCTCCTGGACTGGGCCCGGGGACGGCGCCGGCTGCTGGTGATGGTGGGGGTGGACCCCCGGTCCTCCACGTCCGACGCGGCCATCACCTTCCTGCGGGAGCTGCGGCGCGTGGGCGGGTGCGACGTGCTGGCCACGTACGTGTGCTCGCCGCTGGAGGAGCGCGAGCGGCTGGGCATCCGCACCCCCGTGCACGTGGAGCGGCTGGACGCGCGCGAGCGCACCATGGAGGGGTTGGAGCCGCTGGTGGAGCGCGTGCTGATGCGCGAGGTGCGCGAGCGCCTGGGCGACCTGGAGGGGGAGGGCCGCGTGGAGGTGGTGCTGGAGCCCGGCTATGGCCGCCCGGCGGACCACCTGCTGCACGTGGCCCACGCGCGCAGCGCGGAGCTGACCGTGGTGGGCATGCACCTGCGCGGCGGCGTGCAGCGGCTGTGGCACGGCTCCGTGTCGGAAGGGGTGCTGCGCCACGCGGAGCGCTCCGTGGCGTGCATCCCGCCCGGGGTGCGCGAGCCGCGCCGCCTCCCGCCCCCCCGCAGCGCCCTGGTGCCGGTGGACTTCACCGTCGCGTCCGTGCAGGCCATCGCGCAGGCGTGCTCGCTGGTGGGCCCGGGCGGCCGCGTGCACCTGCTGCACGTGCACCGGCTCCGGGGCCGCGAGCGGGGCCCCCGGGACTTCCACGGCGTGCTCCCGGAGCCCGAAGGCGAGCGGGACGTGGTGCTCCAGCGGCTCTGGGAGCAGGTGCCCCGGGACGCCGTCGCGCGGGCGGTGCACTGGAGCGTGGAGGGCGTCAGCGGGGACGACGTGACGGTCGCCATCTGCCAGGCCACGGAGCGCGAGGGCGTGGACCTGGTCTGCGTGGGCACGTCCGCGCGTCGCGAGGTCGTCCCGGACGTGCTGGAGGAGGCGGTGGCGCGCGAGCTGGTGCTGCGCTGCCGCAAGCCCGTGATGGTGGTGCCCTCGGCCTGACCCGGGAACAGGCGTCCAGTGCTCTGGCTTCTCATAAAACGGGTCCCTGTTTTTTTCTCGCAAGTAAGGGATTGAACAGGCAACCCGGGGGGGCGTTAGACTTTGGGAGGACCCGCTTTCCCAGAAGGGTAGGGCATCCCGTGGCTCTTCGCGGCTATCGAGAAGAGGACCTCGTCTCCAACCGTGCCTCGTTGATCATCCACGGAGGGACGGAGGACGAGCGCAGGGCCTGGGCGGAGGAAGCCGCGCGCAACTTCGGCGTCCCGCTCACGGAGGTGCGCCAGCCGCAGGAGCTGGCGGGAGCGCTGCGGCAGCCCAACGGCGTGCTGTTCATCGCGGACGTGGCGAAGCTGCCGCTGGACGCCCAGGGCCTCATCCTGCGCTGCCTCCAGATGCAGGAGGAGCGCCCCAAGGTGGTGGTGGGCGTCTCCGGCACGGCGATGGCCGCCCTCACCCGGGGCACGCTGCGCGAGGACCTGCACTACCGGCTGAACCAGGCGCAGGTGGACCTGCAGACGGACGGCCTGCGTGACGCGCTCAAGCGCCGCTGGGCGCAGCAGGCGGAGCAGCTGGCCGCGCGCGCCGCGGCGCTGAAGGCCGCCGAGGAGAAGGAGCGCGCCGCCGCCGTCGCCCGGCGCCCCGGCTCCGTCACCCGCATCCTCCCCAAGCGCAAGGGTCCGGCCTCCGCCCGCAAGGGCGCGCCCCGCAACGCGGTCCGCTGAAACCCACCCCTGGGGACCCCCGGCCAGGGGTGTCCTCAGAGG
>NZ_RAVW01000607.1 GCF_003611585.1 Corallococcus exercitus
CTCCCCGCCCTCCCGGGCAGCAGGCGTCTCCGGAAGACCCGGACGAGCTGCCCTTCGACGACGACGAGGTATCGCCCCTGCAGGCGGATGATCCGCGCCCGCAGCGCGTGCCCCAGTACCCGGCGGGCCCCCGGAAGGTGAAGCGGCGCGGGCCGGGCGAGCGGACGAAGTCCGACCGGGAGCTGTCGCCCCGGTACGATTGGGCGAAGGAGTACTCGGATCCGGGCGTGACGCCCGCGTTCGTGTACGTGGAGCGCGGGCCGGGCGCGGGCCAGCTCGTGCCCCTGCACCAGGGCTCCATCACGCTGGGCCGGTCGTCGACGTCGGACCTGCGGCTCCAGCACGCGTCCATCAGCCGGCGCCATGCGCAGCTGACCCGGCGGGGCAATGTCTTCACCGTGCGCGACCTGGGCAGCCAGAACGGCACGTTCGTCAACCGCCTGCGCATCAAGGGCGAGGTGGAGGTCCGGCCCGGAGATGAGCTGAGCCTGGGCAATGCGACGTTGCGGCTTCGCGGTTCGGGGGCCGGGCCGACGGTGAGCCGGACGTCGCTGGATCCGCTGCGGCCTCGCACGGTGAAGCGTCCGCTGAACGGCGTCGCGGTGGCGGTAGCGGCCGCGGTCGTGGGCTCCGCGGTGGCGGCGTTGATCAGCGTGGTGGCCATGCGGACGGCGGACCGGGCTCCCGCGCGGACTCCGGTGGAAGGCGCTCCGAGCAAGGCCCCCGCGGCTCCGGCGGAACCCGCGAACGACGCTCGCGACACCGGTGCGGAGGCACCCGAGAAGGAGGCAAGAGCGGTGGGAGCGGAGGCTCCCGCGAAGGCCTCGGCCATCGGCACCGGAGAGGCCACCGCGCCGAGCACATCGGACGTCGCCCGTGGGATGCGCGAGCGCGCCGGCATTGGGGAAGCCACCGCGCCGAGCGCGACGGATGTCGCCCGTGGACTGCACGAGCACACCGGCACCGGGGAGGCCACCACGCCGAGCGCGACGGAGGTTGCCCGTGGGATGCGCGAGCACACCGTGCCGGGTGCGGGTGAAAGGATGACGCCCAGCGCGGCGGAGGTCGCTCGCGGCATGAATGCGAGCACGGGGGCCGCGAAGGTCCTCAGCGCTTCGGATATCGCGCGAGGGACGCACTCGGGACAGGCGGCTGCCGGTGCCGTGGAGAGTGCTCGCGGCATGCATGCGAGCACGGGGGCCGCGAAGGCGGGCGAACCGCATGCGGGCCAGGTCGTCGCCGCATCCGGACGGAAGGAGTCCCCTTCGACCGAACCGTCTGGACCTCCGGATGAGCGCCAGCGCGCGGACATCCTCTCGCGCTACGAGTCCGGGGATGTCGCCGGGGCGCTGGCCCAGGCCCGGCGCGCGAACCTGGCCACGCTGGTGCAGCAGCTCAACCGCTTCCAGGTCGCTGAAGCCGCCGCCCGGACCGCCCTGTCGCAGCAGGACCGTCCCCGGGCGCTCGATGCGCTCGGCGTCGCCGTGCGGCTGGACCAGGAGCTGTCCCACGGCTGGAGCCGGCAGGGGGCAGGGCTTCGCCGCCAGCTCGCCGGGTTGTACGTGCGCACCGGCCAGGACGCCGCCAAGGCCCAGCGCTTCGCCGACGCCCGCGCGGCCTTCACCGCGGCCCTCCAGTACGACGCCGACAACGCCGAGGCCCGCGCACAGCTGGCGGCGCTTGCAGCGCAGGCGCCTTGATCAGGCTTGGCGCGCCGCCCCCGAGCCACGCTCGCCCAACCGGTCCGACTGTCGGACCGGTTCCTTCGGGAGTGGCCCGGGAGGCCTGGCTGCCCAACGGGTCCGACTGTCGGACCGGTTCGGGAGTGGCCCGGGAAGCCTAGCTGCCCAACTGGTCCGACTGTTGGACCGGTTCGAAAGTGCTCGGCTCCGGGACCGGCTGGATGGCGGACGCTGGAAACACGACGCCCCGGATTCCATCGAGGGAACCCGGGGCGCGAGGTGCGAACGCGGCGGCCTGGGGCCGCGCGTCACGCGGGGACTCAGGCGAGGTTGAAGATCTTCTTCAGGTCGGACTCGACCTCTTCCTCGGAGCAATCCTTGGCCAGCGACAGCTCCTTGATCAGCAGCGAGCGGGCCGTGTCGAGCATCTTGCGCTCGCCGAACGACAGGTCCTTGTCGCCCTTGAGCAGGTACAGGTCGCGGAGCACCTCGGCGATCTCGAAGACGGAGCCCGTCTTGATCTTCTCCATGTACTCGCGGTACCGGCGGTTCCACGTGGTGGAGTCGACGGAGATGTCCTTCTCGCGGAGGATGGAATAGACCTGCTTGACGTCCTCCTCGCTGATGATCTCCCGAAGGCCCACCGAACCGACCTTGTTGATGGGGATCATGATCCGCATCCCGTTCTCCAGGATGCGCAGCACGTAGAACGACTGGCGCTGCCCGGCGACCTCGGTGTGCTCGATGCCCATCACCTCACCGACGCCCTGGCCCGGATAAACCGCCTTGTCACCAGTCTTGAAGCTGGTCTGCACTAAATGCCTCCTTGGAGAAAGCTTCGACCCCGGCCTTCGCGCCAGCCACTACTACCACAAACCACATCCACGGGCAACGAAATCGCCTTGACCACCCGATGACAGCCGCACTACGGTGTCCGGTTTTGTGTGCGGTGTCGCTCGGTGTGTGAGCGCCGCGTGACGGACGAGGCGGTGGGTGGGGGTGGGTGTTGGTTCGTTATGCGTGGCGCGACCTGGGTACGCGTCCGTTGTTCTTTCCAGCGCTGAGCCTCTTGCTCGGCGCCCTCTGGGCAACCGGAACAGAGAGCTTCGCCGGGGTATTTCTCCTCTGCGCGCTTTGTCTGGGACTGTCTGGAATGGCGCTCGGCCCGCTGCCTGGAGCGCATCTGGCGGTGCTGGGCGCGCTGGCCCTCACGGGCGCGGGTCTTTCCAGTTTTGAGGCCCGCGTCGAGGTGCCTCCTTCCTTGAGGGACGGGGGCAGCGCGGTCCTCGAAGGAGAGCTGGAGCGCGTGGAGCGCTTCGACGGCGCCCTCCGCCTGCGGCTCGCGGTGTCGCGTGCGGGGCCCCTTCCGGAACATCCAGTCGAGGCCCGCTTCCGTGTGAGTCTTTCCGGGCGGGGGGAAGGTCTGGAATTACAACCCGGGCAGCGCGTGCGGGTGGAGGCCCGGCTCGTGCCGGATGCGCCTCCTTCCAACCCGGGCGAGCGGGACTTCGCGTCCGCGCGGCGGCGTCAGGGCGTGGCCTTCACGGGAGGCTTCGTGCCGGGGCGTGTGCTGGCGCTCTCCCCTGCCCCGTCGTGGCGGCTCGCGCTGGAGGACGTGCGGGGACGGCTGACGACGGCGGTGCACGGCGTGGCGCCTTCCTCGGACGCGGCGGCGTTGTTCCTCACGCTGGCCGCCGGACAACGCGCGGACCTGGACGCGGCCTGGGAGGAGGCCTTCTCACGGGCGGGGCTCGCGCACGTGCTCAGCGTCAGCGGGCTTCACGTGGCGGCGCTCGCGCTGATGACGCTGGCCCTGCTGCGGCGGGGGCTGGTGCGGCTGGGCGGGCGCTGGCGGACGCTGGAGGCGCGCCGGTGGGCGGCCCCGGCGGCGGTGCCCTTCGTCTGGGCCTACGTGCTCTTCACGGGCAACCAGGCGCCCGCGGTGCGCTCGGCGGTGATGGCCACGGCGGTGCTGCTGGGGCTGGCGTTGTGGCGGCGCGCGGATGGGCTCAATGGATTAGCGCTCGCGGCGTTGGTGCTGGTGGCCTGGACGCCCTCCAGCGTCGTGGACCTGTCGCTGCGGCTGTCGTTCCTCGCGGTGCTGGGACTGGTGCTGCTGTCGCCCGCGCTGCGCGAGGCCCTGCCCCTCCCCCCGCCGGATCCGTCCGAGCCCCGGCGGCTGAAGCGATGGGCTGGCCAGGCTCGCGAGACGGTGGCGCAGACCTTGTGCGCCAGCGCGGCGGCGACGCTCGTGGGGTTGCCCGTGGTGGCGGCGGCGTTCGGCCGGGTGAGCCTGGCGGGGCTCGTGTCCAACATCGTCGCCCTGCCCCTGTGCGGCGTGCTCACCGGGCTCGCGGCGGGTGGCGCGGCCCTGTTCGTCGTGGCGCCTGTCGTGGCGACGCCGGTGCTGTGGGCGGGGGCCTGGGCTTCGGAGCTGCTTCTCATACTGACGCGGGGCTTCGCGGCAGTGCCCTTCGCGGCGGTGGAGGTGCCGGGGCTGGGAACGTGGCTCGGTGCTGCGTACGCGGTGGGGTTGGG
>NZ_RAVW01000608.1 GCF_003611585.1 Corallococcus exercitus
CCGCTGAGGCGGCGCCGGCGCACGAAGGAGGTCACTGACCGTCATGGCCGAGACCGCACACGCACTCCCGCTCGACCCCCTCGAGCCCCGGGACCTCGTCGCGCCGCACCACGACGACAAGTCCCTCAATGAGACGCTGCTGGACCATGTCTGGCGCAAGCCGGGCAAGGGCTGGTTCATGCTCCTGGGCATGACGTCCGCCGCCCTGGGCCTCCTGGTCATCGGCGTCACCTACACCCTCGCGCGCGGCATCGGCGTGTGGGGCAACAACCAGCCCGTCGGCTGGGCGTTCGACATCATCAACTTCGTCTGGTGGGTCGGTATCGGCCACGCCGGTACGCTCATCTCCGCCATCCTCCTGCTCTTCCAGCAGAAGTGGCGCACGAGCATCAACCGCTTCGCGGAAGCCATGACGCTGTTCGCGGTCATGTGCGCGGGTCTCTTCCCGCTGCTCCACACGGGCCGTCCCTGGTTCGCCTTCTGGCTGTTCCCCTACCCCAGCACCCTGGGCGCCTGGGCGCAGTTCCGCTCGCCGCTCGTGTGGGACGTGTTCGCCATCTCCACGTACCTCACGGTGTCCGCGCTCTTCTGGTTCGTGGGCCTCATCCCGGACCTGGCCGCCCTGCGTGACTCGTCCAAGGGCAAGCTGCAGCGCACCATCTACGGCCTGTTCGCCCTCGGCTGGCGCGGCTCCGGCCGTCACTGGCACAACTACAAGGTCGGCTACCTGCTGCTCGCCGGCCTCTCGACGCCGCTCGTGGTGTCCGTGCACACCATCGTGTCGTTCGACTTCGCCGTCTCCCAGATTCCGGGCTGGCACGCGACCATCTTCCCGCCCTACTTCGTGGCCGGCGCCGTGTTCAGCGGCTTCGCGATGGTCATCACGCTCATCGTGCCCGCCCGCAAGTACCTGGGCCTCCGGGACGTCATCACCGACCGCCACCTGGAGAACATGAACAAGGTCATCCTGGCGACGGGCCTGCTCGTGTCCTACGGGTACCTGATGGAGCACTTCATCGCCTGGTACTCCATGAACCAGTACGAGTTCTGGACCTTCTACGTGAACCGCGCCACGGGCCCCTACGCCGGCGTGTACTGGCTGATGATCACCTGCAACGTGGTCACGCCGAACATCTTCTGGTTCAAGAAGGCCCGCACCAGCATCCCCATCATGTGGGTGGCGTCCATCGCGGTGAACATCGGCATGTGGTGCGAGCGCTTCATCATCATCGTGACGTCGCTCTCCCAGGACTTCCTGCCCTCGTCGTGGGACATCTACACGCCGACCTGGGTGGACTGGTGCATCTACGTCGGCACCCTGGGCCTGTTCGGCACCCTGTTCCTCCTGTTCCTCAAGTTCGTTCCCGCCGTCGCGGTGAGCGAGGTGAAGGAGCTCCAGCTGGAGCTCAAGCACGCCGCCCACGCTGCCAACGGCCACGGCGCGGACACCGCCGGGGCGGGTACCCTCACCCACGGAGCGCACTAGCATCATGGAAGCCAAGGTCCTTGATTCCTGGGTGTTGGCCGAGTTCGCCACCCCGGAAGCCCTCGTCTCCGCGACGCAGCAGATGCGCGAGAAGGGCTTCCAGGGGATGGACACCTACTCCCCCTATCCGCTGCACGGCGGGTCGGAGGCGTTGGGCCTGCCGCCCTCTCGCATGCCCTTCATCGCCCTGGGCGGCGGCCTCACCGGCATGGTGACCGCCCTCTCGATGCAGACGTGGATGAACACCATCGACTATCCGCTCAACGTCGGTGGCCGTCCGCTGCTGAGCCTCCCGGCCTGGGTGCCCATCACGTTCGAGCTGAGCGTGCTGTTCGCCGCGTTCGGCATCTTCTTTGGCCTGTTGGGCCTGAGCAAGCTGCCGCAGCCCTACCACCCGGCCTTCGAGTCGGAAGAGTTCCGCAGCGCGTCCACGCACGGCTACTGGCTGAGCATCCCGCACCCCACGGGGACGGACGCCGCGGACGTCAAGAACCAGCTGACGGCCCTGGGCGCGACCCACGTGACCGTCGTGTCGGGAGAGAACGAATGAGGTGGCTCATCCCCGCCGCCGGGCTCGCCGCGCTCACGGGCTGCAACGTCAGCTCGGAGTTCCTCCAGCGCATGGAGACCCAGGCCAAGTACGAGTACTACGAGACGTCCGAGTTCTGGCCGGACGGCCGCGCCATGCGCGTGCCCCCCGCCGGCACCGTCCCGCGCGAGCGGCCGGTGGGCAACCCGGGCATCTCCACGGGCCGCGCCAACGGCGTCGCCGTGAACGCCATCCCGCTGCCGGTGGACAAGCAGCTGCTGGCGCTGGGCCAGAAGAAGTACAACATCGTCTGCTCGCAGTGCCATGGCGTGCTCGGCGACGGCAACAGCGTCGTCGCGGAGAACATGGCCCTGCGCCTGCCGCCGTCGCTCCTGGAGCTCGCGGACAAGCCGGCCGGCCACTTCTACACCGCCATCAACGAGGGCTACGGCATCATGCCGTCCTTCTCGGGTGAGCTCGACACGCGTGAGCGCTGGGCCGTCGTCGCCTACGTGCGCGCGCTGCAGGCCGCTCGCAGCACCGCCGGGACGCAGCCCGTCCCGCAGGAGAACCGATGATTGCCATGGAGCGCTACACCGGCACGCCCAAGCTGATGGTGCCCGCGTTCGGCCTGGGCGTGGTGGGCCTCGTGCTCACCGCCGTGGGCTTCTTCATGAACCCCGAGGCGACCAGCTTCAGCTACCTCTTGGGCTTCACGTACTGGGTCGGCATCAGCGTGTCCGCCCTCATCATGCTGGCCATCTTCCACACGGCCAAGGCGAAGTGGCCCATCGTCCTGCGCCGCGCCATGGAGACCATCTCCATCGCGGTGCCCGTCTTCGCGGTGCTCATCCTCGCCCTCATCCCGATGATGAAGTACCTCTACCCCTGGGTGGATGGCTCCCCGCTGGCCGCCCACATCCACGGCGTGGAGGTGGAGCACCTGGCGCACAAGAAGGCCCACTACCTGAACCTGGGCTTCTTCGCCGTCCGCCAGGTCATCTACTTCGCGGTGTGGATCTTCGTCTCGCACCGGCTGTACGGCTGGAGCACGAAGCAGGATGAGACGGGCGAGCTGGAGCTGACCGTCAAGCAGCGCAAGTTCTCCCCGGGCGCCCTGCCCTTCCTGGCGCTGACCATCACCTTCGCCGCCTTCGACTGGCTGATGAGCCTCACCCCGCTGTGGCAGTCCACCATCTTCGGCGCCTACTACTTCGCCGGCAGCTTCCTGGCCGCCTTCTGCGTCCTCGCGCTGGCCACGGTGAGCGCCCAGGGCAAGGACCTGTACGGCAGCCTGGTGAAGACGTCGCACTACCACAACCTGGGCAAGCTCATCTTCGCCTTCACGGCGTTCTGGGCCTACATCGGCTTCTCCCAGTTCCTGCTGGTGTGGATCGCCAACATCCCGGAAGAGGCCCCCTGGTACGGCCTGCGCATGTACGGCCCGTGGCGCGGCGTCTCCTACGTCATCTTCTTCGGCCACTTCGTGCTGCCGTTCTTCACGCTGCTGTCACGCAAGCTGAAGGAGATGCCCAGGACCCTGGCGGTGGCCGCCGCCTACATGCTTCTCATGCACGCCGTGGACCTGTATTGGCTCATCTGGCCGGCGTTCTCCGGTGAGGCCGGTCCGACGTTCCACTGGACGATTCTCACGGCCTTCGTGGGCGTGGGCGGGGTCTCGGTGGGCTACGCCCTGTTCCGGGCGCGCGGCCGGTACACGCTCCCGGTGAAGGACCCCTACATCGCGGAGTCCCTGAGGTACGTGCAGCCATGAAGAAGACCCAGTCCGAAGTCGAATCGCGGGTCATCGTCGGCGCGCATGGCGTCGCGGCCGAGGAAGACCACCTCGTCATGGGGAAGGTCATTGGCGTCGGTGTGGGCGCCATGGTCCTCTTCCTCGTGGGCGCGGTGTGGGCCTGGCGCATCCAGGTCGTGACCATGCAGGAGGCCCAGCCGGACGGTCCTCCTCCGCGTCCCGCCGCGGTGGGCCAGTACGAGGTCGGCATCGTGAACCAGCGCCTGTTCGAACAGGACTGGCGCGCGACGGAGAAGCTGGGCGGCCAGCACCAGGCGCTGAAGAACGGCTGGGGTGACCAGCCGGGCGTCGCCGCCCACAAGCCGCTGGAGCAGGCCATGGACCAGGTCATCACGACCGAGGCCCAGAAGGCCCGCGAGCCGGCCCCGGCCCCCGCT
>NZ_RAVW01000609.1 GCF_003611585.1 Corallococcus exercitus
ACGCGCCTTATCGTCGGCAGCGTCAGAGGTGTATAAGAGACAGGGCCTGGGCTTCTGCGGCTTCGTGTGGGTGACGCTGGGCAGCCAGCACGGCCACGAATACCTCGCGGCGTGGCTCATCGAGAAGAGCCTCAGCCTGGACAACGTCTTCGTCTTCCTCGTCATCTTCCGCAGCCTGAACGTGCCCCAGCGCTACCAGCACGAGGTGCTCTTCCTGGGCATCTTCGGCGCGCTGGTGTTCCGGGCCCTGTTCATCTTCGTGGGGGCGGCGGCGCTGCAGCGCTGGGGCTGGGTGTCGTACATCTTCGGCGCCATCCTGCTCGTCACCGCGTGGCGCGTCCTGCGCGAGGACCCGTCGAAGCAGGAGGACAACCGCGTCGTGAGCTGGCTGTCGAAGAGGCTGCCGGTGACGGACCAGGTGGAGGGGCCGCACTTCCTGGTGAAGCACCAGGGCCGCAGGCTCGCCACGCCGCTCCTGCTGGCGCTCGTGGGCCTGGAGGTGACGGACATCCTGTTCGCGGTGGACTCGGTGCCGGCGGCGTTCTCCGTCACCACGGACACGTTCATCCTCTACAGCTCCAACGCCTTCGCCATCCTGGGGCTGCGCGCGCTCTACCTCGTCATCGCCGGGGCCGTGGGGCAATTGAAGTACCTGCACTACGGCCTGGCGGGGGTGCTGGCGTTCGCGGGCGTGAAGATGGTGGTGGAGGAGTGGGTGCACATCCCGCCGCTGCTGTCGGTGGCCATCATCCTCGCGGTGATTGGCGGCGCGGTGGGGGCCAGCCTCGTGCACCGGCGCTCCGGGCGTCAGGTGGAGGCCTGACGCCTCAGGGCGTGGGCAGGCCCGCGGTGCCGACGGCCTCCAGGGGCTTCGCCATCAGCTCGTCGAACGTGGGGTTCGCCGCCTTCGCGATGCGCTCCGCGTGCTTCTTCAGCAGGGCGGCGTTGGCGTCCTTCACGTCCTTGCCCGAGGCGAGCTCCAGCTGGGTGATGTACTTGCGCAGCCCGGCGCGGCGCTGCTCCAGCTGCAGCCGCTCGGCCTCCGTGAGCTTCGGGTCCTCCAGCTGCGGCGCCAGCGCGGCGAGCTGCGCCTCCAGCTGCGCGAGGTTCGTGGGGTCCGACGCCTGGGGCACCGCCGCCACGCCCGCGTCCGGCACCGCCTCCGGCGGCGGGTACACCACGGCGGTGAGGCGGCGGAACTCCTGGGGCGACATGCGCTGCGCCTCCAGGTTCTGGAGGAGCACGGTCTGCGCCTTGCCCATCATGCGCATGGAGGCGCCAGCGGCCTGGATCATCGCGCGCCGGCCCCCGCGGTTGAGCTCCTGGCCGTGCGTCCGCATGTACTCGAGCGACTACTTCTCCAGCACCTGGTAGGCGGGCAGGGTCGCCTCGCGCACCGCGAGGTAGGTCTCCAGCCGCGCCTCCTCCAGCCTCAGCACCTTGCCCGCGGGGGGAGGCTGGAAGGGGTAGCGGGCGTTGAGGTCCGCGGTCCGCTGGGCCCGGGCCTGGGTCTGCGCCAGCACCTCCATGCCGTCGCCCCCCATCTGGCCGTTCGCCCAGTAGCCCGTCGCGACCAACCCTCCGCCCACCAGGAGCAGCCCGCCGACACCCAGCCCCACCCCGAGGATCCACTTCTTGTTCATGGCGCCGCTCTCCTTCCAAGAAGGGCGGGCCCGCCCGCCGTCGGAGCCCTTCTGGGAGCCCCTTTGCTACCCGGGCCGTCCCTCCAGGGCAAGCGCGCCCCGGAAGGCGCCGCTTCAGTCCCGGGGGGGCGGCCGGCGCGGCAGCTGGACGAGGAAGGTGGTGCCGTCCTGGAGGTTGGAGCGCACGCGCAGCCGGCCGCCGTGCGCGTCCACGATGTGCTTCACGATGAACAGCCCCAGCCCCAGCCCGTGGGCGGTGCGGTTGCCCTCGCGGGACTCCGCGCGCTTGAGGGGCTCGAACAGGTGCGGCAGCAGGTCCCGGGGAATCGGGTGTCCCTGGTTCTTCACCGCGAGCGTCACCGCCCCCGGCTGGCCGCGCAGCCGCACGCGCACCGGGCAGAAGGGGTCGCCATAGGCGAGCGCGTTGTTCACCAGGTTGGTGATGACCTGCGCCAGCCGGTCCGGGTCGCACCACAGCCGGGCGTCCCCCCGCCCGTCCACCTCCAGGCGCCGGTCCGGGTGGGCCTGCTGCACCTCGTCCACCACCTGGCGCACCAGGTCCAGCAGGTCCACGTCGCGCGGGGCCATGGGGATGCCGCCGCCCAGCCGGGCCTGGGTGAAGTCCAGCACGTCGCGCAGCATGCGGTGCGCGCGCTCGGCGCTGGAGAGGATGCGGGTCACCGCTTTCTGGTCCCGCGGGTCGGCGTCCTCGCGCTTCGCCAGCGTGGTGGCCGCCATGGTGATGGCGGAGATGGGGTTGCGCAGGTCATGGCCCACGATGCCGATGAGCAGCTGTTCGAACTCCGCGCGGCGCTTCGCCTCGGCCTCGGCCTCGTGCCGGCCGGTGACGTCCTGCATGGCGCCCACCATGCGCACCGGGCGGCCCTGGAGGTCCTTCACCACGCGGCCCCGGTCCTCGACGAAGGCCCAGGTCCCGGCGCCCCGCCTGAGCCGGTACTCGGCCTGCCAGTGGCCCTCCGGGCTCTCGATCGCTTGCCGCAGCTGCCGCGTCACCCGCTCGCGCTCGTCGGGGTGCAGGCTGGCCATCCACCACGCCATGTCCATGACGGGCGTCCCGCGGGACGTGTCCAGCCGGAGGATGCGCGGAGCCATCTCGCTCCAGTGGAGCTCATCCGTCACCAGGTCCCAGTCCCAGATGAGGTCGCGGGTGGCCTGGGTGGCCAGCCGGTAGCGCGTCTCCGACGTGCGCAGCTCCTGCTCCGCCCGGCGCCGCTCGGTGATGTCCAGCGACACGCCCGACACGCTGACCACGCGCCCTCCCGCGTCGAACACCGGCAGGAGGCGGACCTCGAACCACACGCCCATGAGGTACAGCTCCGTGGACAGCCGCTCCCCGGCCAGCGCGCGCAGGATGACCTCCACCACGTCCCGCCGGTCCCGGAAGACCTCGAAGACGGAGCGCCCGCGCATCACCTGGGAGGACACGGCCGTGGACGTCACGCCCTCGCCCTCGAAGAGCGTGAACACGCCCTGCATGTCGAAGGCCCACAGCACGACGGGCAGCTGGGTGAGCACGCGCTGGAGCTGCTCGCGGGCCTCGTCGCGCTCCTGGCGCAGCGTGCGCGTGGCCGTGATGTCCGTGGACACGCCACAGAGCGCCCACGGCTCCCCCTCCACGACGCTGGGCAGGGGGAACTTCATCGTGTGGTAGAGGTGCGGCCCGTCGGGCTGGAGCACCTCCTCGTCGAACACCAGCGGCGCCGTCGCCGCCAGCACCCGGCGGTCATTGTGCCGGAAGCGCTCCGCCGTCTCCCGGGGGAACAGCTCGAAGTCCGAGCGCCCCAGCACCGCCGTGCGCTCGTGGCCGGAGATGACCTCGAAGGGATGGTTGATGAAGAGGTACCGCCCGAGCGCGTCCTTCGCGTAGATGGCGGCCGGGGCGTGGTCGAGGATCTCCTGCAGCCGCAGCTCCCGGGAGTGCATCGCCTGCTCGTGTTCGTGGAAGTAGTGGGACACGGCCTCCGTCAGGCTCCGGTCCAGCGCGCGCCAGAGCGTGCGCAGCTCGTCCGTGCCGAGCGGCCGGTGGGACGCATCCAGCACCTCCAGGATGGCCTCGCGCAGCAGGCCGTACTCCTGCACCAGCGTCTCCACGCGAGCGCCGGACCGGAAGCGCCGCAGTCCCAGCTCCCGGGCATCCGCCCAGACCGCCCCCTGGGTCCACGCCTCCACGGCCCCCTGGCGGAGGACGAGCGCGAGCGCGTCCACCAGCTTGAGCATTCCCTGCAGCCGCTCCTGGAACTCCGCGGACCTGCCCGGCGGGGCCGGCTCCAGCCGAGCAGCCCAGCGCCGGAGGATGTCCTCGCGCCGCCCCGCCACGAGGTCCGCGAGCGAATCCGTGGTGGACGCGACCGGGTTCATGCCGGTGCCCCGGAGACACCGGTCGGACAAGGCAGGCCGCCTGCTGTCGGAAGAGTGAATGTCACCGTTCCCCTGCTCCCTGGACATGGCCGGAGTGGAGAGAAGATGGGCATCGCGCGCCGTGAAATGGATGGGGCCTGCGGGAGGAGGTGGGGTGGGTTGCCCACCTCTGGGATGGAACCC
>NZ_RAVW01000060.1 GCF_003611585.1 Corallococcus exercitus
GAGCCTTATCGTCGGCAGCGTCAGATGTGGATAAGAGACAGGCGCAGGGGCCACGTGGTACCTGCGGCGCCCGGACGTGCCGCCTCCCGCGCGGATCGCCGCCGCGGAGGCGGCTTCGACCGTGGAGGCGAAGGTGTCCGCGCTGGACGGGCTGGACAAGGACGCGCGCGCCACGGCGGCGGAGCTGGCTCGCGCGGGCACGCTGCTGTTGAACGCGGGCGCCCACTCGCAGGCCCTGTCCCTGGCGGAGGCCTACACCTCGCGCTTCCCGAAGGAGGCGGAGGCGCACCTGCTCGCCGCGCGCGCCGCCACCGAGCTGCGCATGGGCAAGCGCGCGGAACGCGCCATCGACGAGGCCACCGTCCTCGCCCCCAGGGACGTCCGCGTGCCCCTGGCCCTGGCCGACCTGCGGGCCCGCCAGGGCGACGTGCCGGGCGCGCTGACCGCCCTGGCGAAGGCGTACGCGCAGGCGCCGGGCTCCGCCCAGGTGGCCCCCCGCTACGGACAGCTCCTGTCGCAAGGCGGCCGGCTTGACGAGGCCGCCACCGTGCTGTCCGCCTGGACGCGCCAGCACGACGACGCCGAGTCCCTGGCGGAGCTGGGCTTCGTGCGCTTCCGCCAGGAGAAGCTGGACGACGCCGCCGCCCTGCTCAAGCGCGCGCAGAGGAAGGCCCCCTCGCTCGCGGTGGCCCACTCCTACCTGGGGGCCGTCCTCTTCCGGCAGGGCGACCTTCGCGGCGCCGAGCGCGAGTACCGCGAGGCCGAGCGCCTGGCCCCGGACGACCCCCGCGCCCTCACCGCGCGTTGCCAGCTCCACGTCCACGAGGGCGACACCGCCCGGGTGGCCGAGGTGAAACGTACGCTGGCGGAAAGGTTCCCGGACCGGGCGCAGGCGCTCGCGGCGGAGTGTGGCGCGGGGAACTAGCTTCGCCCCATGCGCCTTCGCCTCCTCGCCCTCGCCGCGTCCAGCCTGCTGCTGACCGCCACCGCGTGCGCCTCCAAGGACTACGTCGACCCCTCGCCCGACGCCGGGACGGAGCTCCCGGACACCCCCTCCGGTGACGTGGCTCCCGCGGACCGCTCGGCCTGCTCCGGCCTCACCGTGACGGCCGGCACCTACGACTGGACCGTCGAGCACGGCGGCCGCACCCGCGCCTTCCGCGTCCACGTCCCCACCGGCTACGACGCCACGAAGCCCACGCCCGTCGTCCTCAGCTTCCACGGCTTCGGCTCCACCGAGCAGGAGCAGGAGCTGTTGACCGGCTTCTCCACGCTGGCCGACGCGGAGGGATTCATCGCGGTGTACCCGCGCGGCCTCAACTTCCCGGAGGTCTACGGCCGGGGCGAACCGGACACGCGAGGCTGGAACGGCGAGGCCTGCTGTGGCCCGGCGCAGATTGGCAACGTGGACGACGTGGGCTTCGTGGACGCGCTGCTCGCGGACCTGGACACCCGCGTGTGCACGGACCCGCGCCGCGTCTTCGCCAACGGCTTCTCCAACGGCGGCTTCTTCTCCTACCGGCTGGCCTGTGAGCGCGCCCAGCGCATCGCCGCCATCGCGCCCGTGTCGGGCATGTTGGGCGTGACGGACTGCCGCCCGTCCCGGCCCGTCCCCGTGCTCCACTTCCACGGCACCGGCGACGAGACCATCTTCTACGACGGCGGCGACAACGTCCTCGGCGGCAAGCCCTACCCTTCCGCCCCGGAGTCCGTGCGCCGCTTCGCCGAGCGCAACGGCTGCACCGGCCCGCAGCAGCAGACGTATCAGCAGGGCAACAGCACCTGCGTGGCGTATACGGGCTGCCAGCCGGAGAGCGCCACCGCGAGCCTGTGCACCGTCACCGGCGGAAAGCACGCGTGGCCCGGCCAGACGCTCTACAATGACGGCACGCCGGACCTGGACGCGACCCTGCAGATGTGGCGCTTCTTCCAGGCGCGTCCCCGCCCCTGAAGGAGGCCGTCACGCTGGCCCGCGCCCTCATCATCAACGCCGATGACCTGGGCTACGACCCGGGCATCACGCGGGGCATCCTCCACGCCCTGCGAGAGGGCGTCGTCTCCTCCGCCACGCTCCTGGTGAACGCCCCGGACTCCGAGCACGCCGCGAGGCAGGCCCGGGGACTCGCCATCGGGTTGCACCTGAACCTGGACCGGGGGCCTCCGGTGGACCCCGGCTTCCCGAGGGGATGGCGCACCGTGGACGGAGGCCTCGCCGGAGCCCGCGTGGGTGAGCTTCCCGCGGACGTGGTGGAGGCGGAGGCGCTCGCGCAACTGGAGCGGCTGGAGCGGCTCCTGGGCCAGGCCGCCACGCACCTGGACGTGCACAAGCACCTGCACCGGCATCCCCAGGTGCTGGAGGGACTGTCACGCGTCGCGAGGCGCGCGGGCCTCCCGGTGCGCTCCATCGACGCGGCCATGCGCGGGGCGCTGAGGGCCCGGGGCGTGGCCACGAATGATCACTTCGTCGGCGAGTCCGGCCAGACGGCGTACTGGACGCAGGAGCGCTTCTCCGCGGCCCTGGCGGCGCTGCCTGCCGAAGGCGTCACGGAGTGGATGTGTCACCCGGGGCACCTGCCCGAGGTCGTCACCACCCGCTACGCCTCGCAGCGCGAGGTGGAGCTCACCACCTTCCTGAACGCCCGCTCACGTGAGGCCCTGGCGCGGGCGGCAATCCAGCCCACGGACTACCGCGTGCTCACGCGGGCGTGACGAGCGGAAGCTCCGACTCCACCGGCGTCAGCGTCCGGCGCTTCTCGCGCGTGAGCACGGTGCGCACGCCCGCGAGCAGCTCGTCCGGGCGGTAGTGCCGGGGACACAGCGCGGCGTTCTCCTGCGCCCACCACGGCCGCTCGTCCCCCGCCAGCAGGATGGGGACCGGCCTCGCGCGCGGCAGCGTGGCGAAGGTCTCCAGGAAGGTGCCCACCGCGGACTGCGTGGCGCTCGTGGACAGGACGATGAGGTCCACCGGCAGGTGCGTCGCCTTGCGCAGGGCCTCCGCGCCGCTCTGCACGGTGAACACCTCGAAGCCCTCGGCGCGCAGGGTGCGCTCCGCCGTGGCCTCCTGGTGCACGTCCTCGTCCAGCACCAACACGCGCCGGGGCAGCCTGCGCACCTCGTGCGCGGGCATGCGCGGCAGGTCCAATGAGAACGTGGAGCCCTCGCCCTCGCGGCTGCGCAGCGCCAGCGCGCCGCCGTGCATCTTCACGATGGAGTGGCTGATGAACAGCCCCAGCCCCAGCCCGCCGAAGTTGCGGTGCGACACGTTGCGCGCCCGGTAGAAGCGCTGGAACACCAGCGCCTGGTCCGCGCCCGGAATGCCGATGCCGTGGTCCTGCACCTGGATGCGCGCGGACTCCGCCGTGCGCCCCACCCTCACGGAGATGGGCGCCCCCGCAGGGCTGTACTTGTGCGCGTTCTCCAGCAGGTTCACCAGCACCTGCTCCAGCCGGTCCCGGTCCCCCAGCACCCAGACGCCGTCGTGCGGCACGTCCACCGTGAAGGGGCGCTCGAAGGCGTGGCGGAAGTGGTCCACCACCTCCGCCACCAGCTGCCCCACCTCCAGCGGCGCCGAGTCCAGCGCCAGCCGCCCCAGCTCCAGGCGGCTTGCGTCCAGCAGGTCCTCCACCAGCCCCGCCAGCCGGTCCACCTGCCGCTTCGACTTGAGCACGCTGGAGAGCGCCACCGGCTGCCCGGAGGCGATGCGGCGCTCCATGGCGAACAGGCCCAGCTTCAGCGGCGTGAGCGGCGTCTTCAGCTCGTGCGACGCGATGGACATGAACTCCTCGCGCACGCGCAGGGCCGCCTGGGCCTCGCGCAGGAGGCGCGCGTTCTCCACCGCCACCGCGAGCTGGCTGGCCGCCGCGCTCCACATCTCCAGCTCGCGCACGGAGAACGAAGCGCCCTGCTCCTTGTAGATGAGCAAGAGGCCCACCGTCCGGCGCGGCGCGCACAGCGGCACCGCGGCGAAGACGGAGCCCACCGCGTCGCCGTAGCCACGCTGGATGCCCAGCTGCGGCTGGCGAAGGGCCAGGGCCTGCCGGTAGGGGTCCTCCGACGGGTCGAACACGTCCTGGGGCGCGTCCAGGCCCTCCAGGTCCGACACCGCCATGCGCTTCAGCGTCGCGTCGTCTTCCTCATAGAGGAACACCTCCGCGCGGCGCACCTGGGCACACCGCACCAGCGACACCACGGCGGCCGAGCAGACGCGGTCCACCTCCAGCGACTCACCCACCGCGCGGGCAATCTCCCGCACCGCCTGTGAAAACGCGCCCTCGTCGTCCACGCCGGACGGCTCCATCACCAGCCACGCCCCGGCCAGGCCGTCCGTGTGGGCGGGCTTCACCTGTACACGCACCTGCTGGAGCGCGCGGGTGATGACGTGACCGGAGTAGGCCCGCTTCTCCCGGATGGCGCGCTCCAGGGCGTCCAGGTTGCGGCCGGCCTCCAGGGCGTCCAGCAGGGTGCTGCCCGGACAGAGCGTCACGCCTGTCTTGGCCGCGAAGCCCTCCTCGCACCATTGGACGCGCAGGTCGGGTCCCACGCGCAGGAGCGCTTGGGGCAGGCACGAGAGGACATCCTCGACGTCGTTGGGTGGCAGCATGGGAGGGGGCGAAGCAGGGGTCGCCGGAGGGAGATAGGAATCCCCGAGCATGATCGCCAACCACCCCCGGACGTTCTCCTGTCCTGGAGGGCCCTGGCGCGTTGGAACCCGAACAGTGCCCTTGGCCGGGCAGCCAGGGGGGCGCCGTCGTAGAGGGCGGTGACACGCGCCGAACGTGTGCTAGACGACAGCGCATGTCCTCTCAGCCGTCCAAGGAAATCCAGACCTTCCCCAACCCCGCCGCCGATCGCGACTACGAGATCGCCTTCGACGTGCCGGAGTTCACCTGCCTGTGCCCGCTGACGGGCCAGCCGGACTTCGCGCGCTTCACCATCAAGTACGTGCCGGATCAGCTGTGCGTGGAGCTCAAGAGCCTCAAGCTCTACATGTGGTCCTACCGCAACGAGGGCGCCTTCCACGAGAAGGTGACCAACACCATCGCGGACGACATCATCAAGGCCATCCAGCCGCGCAAGCTCACGGTGGTGGGGGACTTCTTCGTGCGCGGCGGCATCGGGACCATCGTCACCGTCACGCACGACAAGAAGAAGCAGGCCTGAGCGCCGTCCCTCAGCGGGTGAGCTGCTCCAGGAGCGGCGCCCACTGGGCGTGGGACAGGTAGAGGCCGGTGCCGGCCGCCGCGGTGCCGGCGGCGAGCGCGGCCAGCACCCACTTGAGCTTGCCGGGTGAGCGCGCGGGCTTCTTCGTCGCGAAGACGTCGAGCACGCCCAGCTCCTGCTGGGTGAGGTGGGCCAGGGCCTCGGTCTCGGTGAGCTTCTCGCGGTAGCGCAGGAAGGCCACGAGCAGCGCGGGGTGGGACACGCGCACCTCGTGGGCGAGGAACAGGTCCAGCTCGCGGCGCATGGCCGCGGCATCCGGGAAGCGGGCCTCCGGCTTCACGGACAGCGCGCGCTTCACGATGCGCGCGAGCGGGGCCGGCACGTTCGGAGCCACCTTCTGGAGCGGCGTGAACTTGCCGTCGCGGATGCGGGCGAACACCTCGCCGGCCGTCTTGCCCACGAAGGGGCGGGTGCCGGAGAGGGCCTCGTAGAGGAGCACGCCCAGGGAGAAGATGTCGGTGCGCGCGTCGATGGGGGCGCCGGTCACCTGCTCCGGGGACATGTACGACGGCGTGCCCACGGCCATGCCCTGCTGGGTGAGGGCCTCCAGGCTGACGTCCTTGGCGATGCCGAAGTCCATGAGCTTCACCTCACCGGACTTGGTGAGCATGACGTTCGCGGGCTTGAGGTCGCGGTGGATGATGCGGCGGAAGTGGGCGTGGTCGAGCGCGCTGGCGATGCGCGCGCCGATGACGGCGGCGACGTCCGGAGGCAGCGGGCCGTCCTTGATGAGGCCGTGGAGGGTGGGGCCGTCCACGTACTCCATGACCATGAAGAGGCTGTCGTTCTTGTCCACCAGGTCATAGAGGGTGACGATGTTCTGGTGGCGGAAGGCGGCGAGCGCCAGGGCCTCGCGGCGGAAGCGGGACAGGGCCTCCTGGTCGCGCTGGCCTTCCGGGAGCAGCTCCTTGATGGCGACCTCGCGCTGAAGCAGCTCGTGCAGGCCGCGGTACACCAAGGCCATGCCGCCCCGGCCCAGCTCGCCGAGCACGCGGCAGGCGCCAATCTTGCGGTGACGAAGTCTCTCGGATTTCTCGGCGGCGGCGGTCACGGGGCGCAGGGTATCGATTCACGTCTCATGCGTCGATGGGCCCTCCTTCACGGGGTGGGTTCGCACAGGTGTGATGGAAAGGCGCGGTGTCGCTGTCTCACGCCAGGGTGCCTACCTGCCGAGCGTGGACTGGCAGGATGGGGACATGGGACTGGGACGCCGGACGGATGGGCTCTGGGTGTTCTTCGTGGCCGTGGGGCTCGGAGGCTGCGCGGGGCCGCGCCAGGGTACCTATGCGCAGCAAAGCTTCGATTCGGTGACGAACACCTGCCGGACGCAGCCGGCGCTGTGCGCCGGGGCGGAGTCGGTGCACCCCGGGATTCGTGCCGCGGAGGTGGCGGTGGTGGCAGCCGGGGCCCGGGCGATGCTGGACGAGGACACCCGGCGGGCGGTGGAGTTCGTGCTGAAGGAATGTGCGGAGCAGGCGCGTTCAGAGGTGCTGCTTCGCGATCATGAGGGACGAAGCCCCACGAAGGAGGAATGCAACGAGGTGGTGGAACGCAATGCGCGAGGTGAGTCCGTCACGCGGGCCATGAAGTGGGGAACCGCCATGCACCAGGTCGCCCTGGAATGCGTCCGACAGCGTCTCTCCCCCTTGCTCCCAGGAAGGTTCAGCCTGGAGCCCACCTATCGGTATGACCGCAAGGTCCCGAAAACGACGTATGTGCCCCAGGAAGAGGTCAACGCGCTGCTCCGCCAGGGACGCGCTGCCGAGCTCAAGGGCACCCTTGTCCCGGACATCGTCATCCATGAAGGCCATCCGCTCCAGGCTCAGGCCGTCTATGACTTCAAGTTTCCGTGCTTGAGCAGTGAAACAGACCCTCCATGGCGCAGATATCCCCGGGGGCATATCTACGCGGGCGAGTATCAGCACCAGCTCTACATGGAAGCCCTCGAGCTTTCTGAAGTCCCCATCCGCATCGTGCCCCGGGTTGGAGTCGTCCGATGAGTCATCACCTCCCTCGCATCCGTGTGCGTGCCCAGGACGGTGCGTTGCTCATCCGCGACGGCCTGCGCATCCACTTCCACATGCCCCACCCCCATTCGAGTCTGGAGCACGGCGTGGAGCGAGCCCTGGACGTCTACCGGGAGGCAGTCGGCCCGGAGGCATTGGGCTGGTACGCCAACGAAGAGGGCGAATGGGTGGCGTTGGACGACGAGGGTTGGCGGGCCGCGACCCAGGAGCTTCATGGAGAAGGCTTCTCCAACGTCGTTCTGAGCGATGCGGTTCCGGGTGAACTGCGATACCGCTTCGAGTACTTCGGCAAGGACCTTGGCAACCCGGAGCGGGGCTACGGCCCGGCGGTGATCAGCTCGGTGGGGTTCTGGCTGCCCACCGAGTTCCTGGAGGAGCACGGTCCGGACAGGGTACGTGAGCTGGCATTGACGCTGGCCTCGAATCTGCCCTTCTCCTTCGGACAGGTGGGCCCTTCTTTTCAATGTCAGCTCGACATCCTGGGGGTCCGCGAAGAGGTCGACGCACGTCGCTTCCGTCATCCCGGAATGGATGTGTCCATGCTGGACCAGCTCGCCAATTCATTGGGCACCCGCGTGCGTGGCCCGGCCTGGATGAACTTCCTGGGCCCACCGGTGCTCAGTGAACTGGGCGGCGCCGAAGCCCTGCGCTCCAAGCTGCACTCGCCTGGAACCACCGTGCAGGCCTTGGGGCCGGACCGTGCCGTCGTCACGCTGGGACCGTGGCCGGAGGCCGGTGACACCGAGCAAGGACAGACATTGCCTGCCTATCGGGAGCTCGCGCGCGTGCTTGAGCCATGGTTGCATCAGACGGCTTCCGCGGAGCAACGCCGCTGGCAGCGCCGCTTCCTCGACTGAGCGCTCCGCCTCCCGTTCCCCTCCGCCCTGCACCGCCTCGCGGGCGTTCCCATGCTTCTCCCATCCAACGTGCCTGGGAGGACGCCATGACGGAACAGGACGCATACATGCAGAAGGTGGAAGCCGAGCAGCGCGAGGCGACCGCTCGCTTCCGCGAAATCGAAGCCCAGGCGGACCTCGCCGACAATGAGGACGCACTCGACGCCCTCACCGGCGCCCGCCAGTTCAACGACGACGTCAACCGCGAGCTCCAGGCGCTCCGCCGCGCCGACCAGCGCGACTGGGACCGCATGAAGGATGGCGTGGAGAAGGCCCGCCGCCGCTTCCACGAACACCTCGACCGCGCCGGCACCCGGTGGGAGGACCTCCGCGTCACCTACCGCCGTCAACGCGAGGCCGAGCTGATGGAGCTGAGCGCCCAGGTGGACCGCTGGGTGGCCGCCCGCAAACGCGCCACCGCCGAGGACTCGCTCCTCACCCGCGAGGAGCTCGACTTCATCAAACGCGGCCTGAAGAACGCCGGCGAGCTCCTGAACAACCTGAGCCACGCACACGGGCACGCCTGGAAGACGGCCCGCGACCAGTACGAGGCCAACTGGCGCGAGCTGATGGAACGCTCCCGCCGCATCCGCGCCGACACCGACGTCACCGCCGGGAGCGCGGCCCCCTCCTGAAACCCCATCTTCACCAACGCCACACGGCTGTCACACGGCTACGCTAGGAACCGCCCCCACTAGGGAGGGACACGGCCCGGAAGGACCGTGCCCCTCCCAGGCGTTTCCGCCCGCGAGCCCATGGCCCTTCCTGCCCGTCCGACCCAGCCTCCCGTCCTCGCCGCCATCGATGTGGGCACCAACGCCGTGCGCCTGGAGCTGGCCCGCCCGGACGCCGAGGGCTCGCTCGAAACCCTCCACCAGGAGCGGGACCCCATCCGCCCCGGCGAGGGCGTCTTCACCACCGGCGAGATGTCCCCGGAGACGGCCGACCGCCTGCTGTCCACCCTGCGCCGCTACGCCGCCCTCTGCCGCCGCCACAAGGCCCAGGTGCGCGCCGTCGCCACCAGCGCCCTGCGCGAGGCCCGCAACCGCCAGGACATCGTGCGCCGCGTGCACGAGGAGGCCGGCCTGGAGCTGGAGGTCGTCAGCGGCAAGGAGGAGGCCCGCCTCATCTGCCTGGGCGTGCTGCACAGGAAGCCCGCCAACGCCCGCTCGCTCCTCGTGGACATCGGTGGAGGCAGCACCGAGGTCGCCATCGCCACCGGCGAGAAGCCCGACGAGCTCTGGAGCCTCGCGCTGGGCTCCGTGCGCCTCACGGAGGTGTTCGACACCTCGCGCACCGTGACGCCCAAGCAGCTGCGGCTGATGCGCGGCTTCGTGGACGAGGTGCTCCACAAGACGCTCCCGGAGGAGCTCCCCGCCCTGCCCCGCGTGGCGATGGGCTCGTCCGGCACCATTGGCGCCGTGGTGGGCTTCGCGTCCGCGGAGAACGGAGGCAACGCCACCGTGCGACAGCTCACCCAGACCGTGGAGACGCTGGCGAAGATGCCGCCGGAGCGCCGCCGCAAGCGCTTCGACCCGCGCCGCGCGGACATCATCGTCTCCGGCGCCGTCATCCTGGAGGGCGTCGCGCGCCACCTGGGCGTGGAGTCCGTCAGCGTCGTCAACCGCGGCCTGCGCGACGGCCTGCTGGTGGACCTGCTCTACCGCCAGGACGAGTCGCGCGAGGACCACAGCCTCGCGGACGCGGCCCTCGTCATGGGCCAGCGCTTCCGCTTCGACGAGAAGCACGCCCGCCAGGTGGCCCGCCTGTCCCTGGCCCTCTTCGACAGCCTGGCCGCGCTGCACCAACTGCCCCTGTCCGTGCGCCCGCACCTGGAGGTCGCCGCGCTGCTGCACGACATCGGCACGGCGGTCAGCTACGAGCGCCACCACCGCCACACGTACTACCTCATCCACAACGCGGACCTCCCGGGCCTCGCGGACCGCGAGCGGGAAATCATCGCGCGCGTCGCCCGCTACCACCGGCGCTCCCAGCCGGAGCTGTCCCACTCCGGCATGGCCGGGCTCACCCCGTCCGAAGCACGCCGCGTGCGCAAGCTGGCCACGCTGCTGCGCCTGGCGAATGCGCTGGACCACAGCCACCACCAGCCCATCCGCGACTTCAAGGTGACGGACGGCCGCGAGGCGGTGACGCTGCACCTGCACGCCCGCCAGCCCCTCGACCTGGAGCTGTGGAACGCCGAGCGAGAGGTCGTCGCCTTCCGCAAGGTGTTCGGCAAGCGGCTCGCGTTCCAGGTCCACTCGGCCGGCCGCTAGGGCCACTGCCTCCCCGCTCGTCCCCCGGGTGAGGGAGCGCGGCGCCAGTCCTGCCCGGCTCCACCGCCGTGGCCAGAGTCCAGACGAACGGGTCCCGTGCGCTCAGTGAAAGCGCCGTGGGCCTTCACGTCTTTCAAGGCCCTGGCGGGGGCAAGGAGCGGAACATGAAGGCAGTCGTTTTCCACGGCATTGGGGACATCCGGCTGGACGACGTCGCGGAGCCGAAGCTGAAGGAGCCCACGGACGCCATCATCAAGCTGACCGCCAGCGCCATCTGCGGCACGGACCTGCACATGATCCGCGGCACCATGCCCGGCATGAAGCCCGGCACCATCCTCGGCCACGAGGGCGTGGGTGTCATCGAGGAGCTGGGCAAGGACGTGCGCAACTTCAACGTGGGTGACCGCGTGGTCATCTGCTCCACCATCGGGTGCGGCAACTGCTCGTACTGCCGCGCGGGCTACTACGCCCAGTGCAACGACGCGAACCCCAACGGCCCCGACGCGGGCACCGCCTTCTTCGGCGGCCCGGAGATGACGGGCCCCTTCGACGGCATGCAGGCGGAGAAGGCGCGCATCCCGTTCGCGGCCGTCACCATGGTGAAGGTGCCCGAGGGCGTCACCGACGACCAGGCCATCCTCGTCTCCGACATCTTCCCCACGGGCTACTTCGGCGCGGAGATGGCCGAAATCAAACCCGGTGACACCGTGGCGGTGTTCGGCTGCGGGCCGGTGGGCCTGTTCGCCATCGTGAGCGCGAAGCTGATGGGCGCGGGCCGCATCTTCGCCATCGACAGCCACGAGGACCGGCTGGCGCTCGCGAAGGCCCAGGGCGCGGAGATCATCAACTTCGAGGAGGAGGACCCGGTGGAGACGCTCAAGCGCTTCACGGGGGGCATCGGCGTGGACCGCGCCATCGACGCGGTGGGCGTGGATTCCCAGCACGCGCACCACGGCCCGGCCGCCAAGAAGGCCAAGGCGGAGAAGCCCGAGTTCAAGCGCGAGGTGGAGATGGTCGCCCCCAAGCAGAAGCCGGATGGCGACAACTGGGTGCCCGGCGACGCGCCGTCCCAGGCCGCGCAGTGGGCGGTGCAGTCGCTGGCCAAGGCCGGCACGCTGTCCATCATCGGCGTGTATCCGCAGACGATGAACGCGTTCCCCATTGGCGCGGCGATGAACAAGAACCTCACCCTGCGCATGGGCAACTGCAACCACCGCAAGTACATCCCCAAGCTGCTGGAGCTGGTGCGCTCCGGCACCGTGGACCCCACGGCCATCCTGAGCCACGTGAAGTCCATGGCCTCCGCCATCGACGCGTACCGCAACTTCGACCTGCGCAAGCCGGGCTGGGTGAAGGTGGAGCTGGAGCCGGGCGTCACGATTCAGTGACGCGCGTCACGAATCCGAATCCAAGACGAGGCACGTGTCGCCGAACTCGTGCCCCAGGTAGCCCGCGCCTTCCGCGTGCGCCGCGGCCCGCTGCAACAGCGGGAGCGGCGCGAAGGCCTGGAGCAGCGCATGGTGGCTGCTCCCCGGGTCGTGCACGCCGGTGAGCAGCCCGTGCACCACCCGGGGCACGTAGCCGGGCCCGAGCAGCAGGTCCGTCACGGCCTCGCCCGGCACCAGCGCCCCGTGTTGCGTCGCGCGGCCTTCGAGCGCGCGCACCACGGTGGTGCCCACCGCCACCACGCGTCCGCCCTTCGCTCGCGTCTCCTCCACCAGGGCCACGGTGCGCTCGGGAATGTCCGAGCGTTCGGGCCGGGGCAGTACGGCATCCAGCGCCGCGTCCCCCGTGGAGGAGAGTCCCGCCGCGTGCGTGAGGGACGCCCAGCGCACGCCGCGCGCCTTCATCCGCAAGAGCACGGACGCGGTGAGGGGCAGGCCCGCGGAGGGCATCTCCGCGGCCCACGGCCTCGCGGCGTAGAGCGTCTGCACGTGCCACAGCGCCAGCGGTCCCGCCGTGTACGCGTACTGCACCGGCCGTCCCGCCGTGTAGAGCGCCTGCCAGAGCGCCGCGCCGCTCAGGTCGAAGGCCACGCGCAGGAGCCGGGGTGAAGGCGGCAGCACCTCCACGACCCGCGCGGTGAGGCCGCCCACTTCCAGACGCGCGCCCACGGGGAGCTCGGGCGGTGGGGGCCGGTCCTCGGTGCGCCGGCGCCAGTCTCCCGCGCCGAAGAGGACGGCCGTCCAGGTGTCGTCCGGTTCGTGGGAGAGCAAGCGCAGCTCGATGGGCGCGCCCGCGCCGGTGCGGCCCGTGAGCGAGCCGGGCAGCGTGGCCGCGTCGTTCATCACCAGCAGGTCGCCTTCGCGCAGCAGCTGCGGCAGCTCCGAGGCGATGGTGTCGGTGAAGCGCTCCCTGCGGGGCTCGACGTGCAGGAGCCTCGCGGTGTCGGGACGTTCCCGGGGCCAGCGGGCGGCGTTCATGCGGCCTCCCACTTCGCGGCCTCGAAGCGCTGACCGGAGGCGGTGTCGCGGGCCTCCACGAGCGCGAGGATGCGCGCGGCCACATCCTCCGGCTTCGCCAGCGTCGCGGGGTCGGCGTCCGGGATCGCGTCGGCGTGCATGCGCGTGTCCATGTCACCGGGGTCCACGGTGAGCAGGCGCACGCCGCTGCCCTCGAACTCCGCGGCCCAGATGCGCGTCAGGTGCTCCAGCGCGGCCTTCGACACGCTGTAGGCGCCCCAGCGGGGATAGGCGGACACGGCGGCATCGGAGGTGATGTTGAGGATGAGCCCGCGCCCCCGGACCACCATGCTGCCCGCCACGGCCTTCGTCAGCCGGAAGGGTCCGAGCAGGTTGACCTCCAGCACCTGCGACACGTCCTCGCATACCGTGTCCAGCAGGAGCGGGAGCGGCGTGGGGCCCAGGGTGCTCGCGTTGTTGACCAGCACGTCCAGCGGGCCCACCAGCGCGGTGGCCGCGCCCACCAGCGGGTAGATGGCCTGCTTGTCCCCCACGTCGAAGGCGAGCGCGTGCACCGCCAGTCCCCGCGCCTTCAGTGGCGCCACCGCCGCGTCCAGCGCCTTCGCGTCGCGCGCGACGCCCACCACCCGGGCGCCCCGCCGGGCGAAGGCCTCCATCAGGGCACGGCCCAGTCCCCGGCTCGCACCCGTCACCAGCACTGCCTGATTCCGCATGTCCATGGCTTGCTCCTCCTTGGGGACAGGGATATCCGACGAGCTCCGAGGCGATGGCAGGGACGCCAATGCGTTGGCAGAATGCCAGCGCATGAGCGAAGAGGACCTTCCGGGCAGGCTGGCGCGCAACCTGCGGACTCTGCGGGAGACACGAGGGGCCACGCAGGTGCAGCTGGCGAAGCTGGCGGGCGTGCCCCGGGCCACCTGGGCGCATCTGGAGTCCGGCGCGGCGAACCCGACGCTGTCGGTGCTGCACCGGGTGGCGGGGGCGCTGCAGGTGTCACTGGAAGAGCTGCTGGCCCGCCCCAAGGCGAGCGCCCGGCACTACCGGCGCGACAGCCTGCCGGTGCGTCAGCGGGGCGCGGCCTTCCTGCGAAAGCTCCTGCCGGATCCGCTGCCGGGCATGGAGTTCGACCGGCTGGAGCTGCCGGCCAGGGCGCGCATCACCGGCGTGCCCCACACACCCGGCACGCGCGAATACCTGGCCTGCGAGTCCGGAACCCTGGCGCTGGTGGCCAGTGGAGAGCGCTTCGTCCTCGAAGCCGGAGACGTCGTCGTCTTCCGGGGCGACCAGAAGCACTCGTACGAGAACCCCGGCGCGCGCACGGCGGTGGGCTACTCCGTCGTGCTGCTCGCGCCGTCGCTATGAAGTCCTAATCCCCGGTCTTGAGCCAGAACCAGCGCCGCTCGGAGCGGAGAGCACCGGAGAGGAACTCGGAGAACGAGGCCGCGATCTGGGTGCAGTAGTACGGGTCCGGGAATCCCTCGCGGTAGCCGTCGATGATGGGATACCGGCCGCCGTGTTGCTGGCCCACGTCCACGAGGATGTAGTTGCTGTCCTGGAGCGCGCATGTCGCGTACCACGACGCGGGCCCGGACTTGTCGCTGTCGTCCTGGAGCATGACCACCCGCGCGCGCCGGATCATCTCCAGCGGGAGGAAATGGAAGTCCGGGTCGATGCGATCGAACAACTTCGCGCCGTCGCAGTGCAGGTAGAACGCGCGCAGGTCCGCATCCAGCGTCCATCCCATCCGGGCCTCGAACGCCTCGATGTGAGCAGGCGTCGCCGGAGGATTGGGGAAATGGCGCCGTGACACCTCTTCCAGCAGCTCGGTCATCGTCGTCATAGGGCTACTCTCCGTAGGGGTAGCTTCCCCCTGCGGTCGTCCATGGGGGTTGGCCCGCGTAGCACTGGTTGTAGAGCCCCAACAGCGTCTCGTGAACGTCCTTGGGGTAGGGGATGATGTTGTCCCAATCAATGGGATTGCCTCCGTGTTTGAGGTCGCGGAGGTGGTGCGCCTGGTAGGGCGACCCGTCGGCCTCACGAGGCCACTCCCCGAACCGCTCGGCCCACCGCTCCCGGAACCCATCGCGAATGTTCTTCCACTTTCCCCGGGCAACATCGTTCTGGACCTTGCTCAACGCTGGGTAGTTGCAGCAGCAGTTCGCCATTCCGAACCGGCTCCCCGCCCGCACGACGTCGCCCGAGAAGTCCATCTTCACATCCGCGAGCCAGATGCAGCCTTGAAGGGCGTACCCTTCTCCGACGCACTTGTCGCGGCAGTAGTCCATGAGGTTGGGACTGCACTGCCAGGGGCCATAATAGATGACCGTGCGGAAGTTCCCGCCTCCGGGGACCCGGACTTCCGGCCCGACCCACTTCCGGATGCCGCCAACAGCGGTCATCGCGCCCTCAGCGCACGCGGCGAGGAGGACGCAGAAGGACAGCAACGACAGCAGGGGCGCCTGGAAAAGGCGCTGAGCATGTTTTGCATGGGGGAAGCCCCCTACCACGCCAACCTGCTCAGGCTTTGTGTCACTCCCCTCTCCGCCCCACTCACAAAGCAGGAGGTCCTGGGGAGTCAGCAAGGAAGGAGCCAGAGTCGCGCGGCCCACCGTTCCGGTGATGGGTGGGTGGGGGCTCAGGTTGAAGGTCAGCCTCCTCGGACGAGACGCCACAACCTGTCCGACTGTCGGACAGGTCTGGCGGAAAGCGCGCCCGGCGGCCCGGACCGTTCTCCACCGTCACTCCCGGACAGAACCTTTAAGGTCAAAGGCAGGTGGACTTTTCAGGTTCACCGTGCCCAGACTCCCCGGGTGGCGCCGTCGCGCCGAAACCTGGCCATCGAGGAGTCATGTCCACGTCCACCCCTGCCGGAGGAGAGCCGGCGCGCCACAAGCCGGCATCGCGCTTCGGTGCCTTCCTGGCCACGCCTGGCCTGCCCCGGCCGCTCTTCACCATCGACGGCGCTCGCTACGAGGCCCTTCGCGAGCTGGTGCGGATGCAGACGGGGGAACTGCTGATGCTCGCCCGTCGTCATCCGGAGCGCGGGGCCACCCTGCCTGGGCTCTGTTTCGTGCGGCGGCTGGCCAATCCCTCCACCATGCTGCGCCGCACCCGCCTGGGAGAGGAGATCCAGCTGGCCTTCCGCCTCCATCACCCCGCCATCGCCCAGGTGTTCCACCGCAAGGTGTACCGGGACGCGCTGCACGTGGTCATGGAGTACGTGGACGGCCCTTCACTGGAGACGCTGGTGAGCGCGAGCGTGGCGCGCGGCCAGCCCGTGTCCGAGGCCTTCGCCCTCTACGTGGGGTCGGAACTCGCCGAAGCGCTGCACCATGCGCACACGCTGACGGATGAGGCGGGCAAGCCCCTGGGAATCATCCACCGCGACGTGAACCCCCGGCACGTCTACGTGGGAGCGCACGGCGAGGTGAAGCTCGTGAACTTCGGCGCGGCCTACTCGGTGGTGATTGGACGCGAGGAGTCGCCCGCGAACCTCGTCCGGGGTGACGTGGCCTATGCCTCACCCGAATACCTGGAGCGCCTGCCGCTGACGCCGCGCTCCGACGTCTTCAGCCTGGGCGTGCTGCTGGTGGAGCTCTTCACCGGCAAGCATCCCTTCGACGTGCAGGACGTGCCCCGGCCACCCCTCGGCCTGAGCCCGTTGCGGGTGGAGGTCCTTCCCTCACTGCCGCTGACGCAAATGCGGGTGCTGCTGGCCAGCTTCGGCCCCGCGGAGGTCGAGGCAGCGGTGGAGCGGCTCTCGCCGGATGTGAAGCAACTGCTGCACGCGGCCCTGCGCGCCAACCCCGAGGAGCGGTTCGCCACGGCGGAGGACCTGCGTGACGTCCTTCGCGCGGCGCTCATCAGGCGGCACCCGGGCTATGGACGCCAGGAGGCCGCCAATGAAGCCGCGCGGCTGCTGGCGGACGGCAGCGTGCTCCGGGACGTGGTGGAGTTTGGCGAGGGCGGCCTCTTCCCGGAGGGACTGGAGGCACACGAACTGGAGGGCCCGGGGAAGAAGTAGCGCCTTTCAGCGTGCTAGCACGGAGGCGACGTGGAGGAGTGCGTCCAACTTCTCCGCGTCCAGCTTGCGCGCCAGGTGGAGGAGGCGCCGCAGGTCCGGCGCGTCGTCCCCTTCCCGGGGCGGCTGCTTCTTCGAGCCCTTGCGCACGTCTCCTGTCGGCGTCAGGCCCAGCATCGTTTCAGGGGAGACGCGCAGCTCCTGGCAGAGGCGGTAGAGCGACGGGACGCTGGGCAACATCTTGCCGCGCTCCAGGCGGCTGTAGACGGGGTGTACCAGTCCAATGCGCTCGGCGACTTCGGCCTGCGTCAGTCCCAGATGCTCGCGGGCGGCACGTGCCGCCATGCCAATGGTGATGCCGAGTTCTTCATTCATGGAGGGCGCGCAGCGTATCCGAGATGTCCGCCCCGGGACCTCGCTGGGAGGAGACCGCATGCAAGTGCCACGGGAGCCTGAAGTGAGGACGCCGTGAGGCCACCGCCCGCCATCCTGGTGCCCGGGGCCGAGGTGCTGGGCTACGCGGTGGAGCGCCAGTTGGGACAAGGCGGCTTCGGCACGGTGTACCTCGCGCACAACGGGGGAAAGCCCTTCGCGTTGAAGCTGTTGCATCTGCCACGCGTCGGGGAACGGGTGGAGCGCGAGGTCTCCATCCTCCTGAAGCTGCGCCATCCCCATGTCGTGGGACTCCAGGGCTACGGGTTGTGGCCACCGGGCGAGCCGCGCTTCGCGGTCATCGTCATGGAGTACGTGGACGGGCGCCGGTTGGACGTCTGGGCGGACGAGGAGAACCCGTCCGCGAGGCAGGTGGCGCGGGTGATGCTGGACGTGGCGCGGGCGCTCGCCGCGACGCACGCGGCGGGGGTGCTTCACCGGGACGTGAAGGAAGCCAACGTCATGGTGCGCGCCTCGGACGGCCTGGCCAAGCTGGTGGACTTCGGGATTGGCGATTACACGGGAGCGCGCGGCCTGACGGAGGACATCCTTCCGCCCGGCACGCCGGAGTACCGCGCTCCCGAGGCGTCGCGGTACTTCCGGCAGCACGCGCGCGTCCCCGGGGCCCGCTACGTGGCGAGCGCGCCGGATGACCTGTGGGCGTTGGGCGTCGTCCTCTACTGGCTGCTCACGGGACGCAAGCCCTTCGATGGCGAGGACGACGCTGGGTTCATCGAGACCGTGCTCACCCAGAAGCCCACGTCACCGTGCGAGGAGAACGAACGCGTACCGCATGCGTTGAGCGACGTGTGCATGCGGCTGCTGGAGAAGACGTCCGAGGCGCGCACACCGAATGCTCTCGCTGTCGTGACCACGCTGGAGGAAGCGCTGCGGAGCGCGGACGCGGAGTGGGACGTCCCCCTGTGTGACGCCTTCGGTGAAGACACCGCGACGGCAGAGGGCCAGCAGGACAGCTTCGAGAAGTGGCGGAACCGGCCAAGGCACCGGCCCCGGCGGGGCGTCCGTGCGCCGCCGTCGCGGGCCGAAGCTCCGACGACGCAGGTGAAGCCACGGCGCTCTTTCAGGGTGTGGGCTGTGATGCGGATGGTCCTGGCGCTGGTCGCGGCGGTCGCGCTGTTGCCGCGCGGGGCTGAGAGATTTCCAGAGGCGGTCACGCCTCGTCAGGAAGTAGCGCCCACTGACAAGTCGCCTCAATCTGACCGGGCTGCGGCTCCCAACGGGCCAGAGGCCACCGCCGCGGCCGTCGCCCTTCCCGCGACGCACCAGGAGGTCGCAGCCACCGTGACGACGCAGACGCCAGAGACTCCTTCCATCCCGCTCTCCTCGAAGCCCGCGAGGAAGGTCCGGAGCGTCATGACCCGTGCGGCGGGCACCGCGGCCTGCACTGCATTGATGGCCTGCCCCGGCCCACAGGTGCGGCCTCCTCCGCCGCCCGAGCCCTGCCCCATCGGAGCGGTGAAGGCCATGAATGCGCGGAGCATCCGCATCGGGGACACACACGGAGCGGTCTTCGTCTTCTCAAACCCGCAGATCATTTCAGTCCACGAAGGCCCTGCCCGGTTGATCCTGGTCGGCCCCTGGGAGGGTCTGCCGAGCAAAACCGAACTGTCAGGCAGGCTCATCATGAGAGACCGCGTCTATGGGCGCCTGACGTGGGCGACGACGCCGGATGGCGACAGCTTCCCCGTGTGTCTGGAGGTCCTCGCGGAGGAAGGAGATCGAGGAATGGCGAGGGAGCCTGGAGACGATTCACCCACGAGCGCTCGCATCTACACAACAGCAGGTGTGAAGGCAGTACGTGAGTTCGAGTAGCAAGGATTGCCTGGGAGACACCGCCGAGTGCCCTCTTCATCCGCCGTCGTCTTCCTGGGACTCCTGTTCACGAGCGCGGCAGCGTTCGCACAGTCCGAGGTCTCGGCTTCCGTACCCGGCGCACGCCGCATCGAACTGCACCCAGACGGGAACCCATCTGGCTCCGAGATCGGAGTCAGCGCAGGGCTTTCCACAGGCCTCTTTTTCGACTCGGAGTTGATGCGAGATGGGATTGAGCTGGAAGGACGGGAGCGCTTCTCCCTGGTGGACGTAGGGCAGGCCACTCTCCGCCTGGTTCCGTCTTCGCGCGTGGCCCCGGGTGAGCACTTCCGGTTGCTCGTGCGCTTCAGGGATGGTGCGGCACCCGTGAGCGCTTCCTTTCTCCTGCGAGTGCATCCCGCGAAGGCGGAATCCCTCATCGAGGTCTATCGCGGGAAGCGCACGCTTGAGACCTACCAGCAGGAGGCCCGAGAGGTTCGAGCGGAGCTGGTGCGGTGCCGGGAGGAGAACTCACGGCTGACGGCCGAGCATGAGGCCCCAGGGGGGCTGACGGGGCTCCTCGCCACAGGGACTGTCGATAAGAACGGTGTGTCAGGGCGGACCGTGACCAAGGACATCCTTCCGTCGCATGGAAATGCCTTGGACGTCATCTTCGTCACCACCTACCGCGCCAAGACGGCCGTCGCGGTGGTCGTCGAACTGGCGACGAAGGCAGGCGCTCAACCCTGGAGCGCCAAGGGAGCAACGCTTCGGGGCAGGACCGGGGCGGAGCTGAAAGTGCTCCGCGTCTGGCAGCAACAACGCATCCCCCTGGGCGATGCCCGAAGCATCGTGGTCGAGGCCGAGGCCCCGGGGGCCGGTGTCCAGGGACCGTTCTCCTTGAAGCTCTGGGAGGACGGGCCACGCACCGTCACGCTGGGCAACGTGACGTTCCCGTAGCCACTGCCGCACCGTGGCCTTCCGCTCTCGCGGGCATGTCGGACCGGAGTGGAAGCATCTCGGGGTCCACCCTCCCAGGTGGGCTCCCGGAGGTGGACGATGCGCGTGAGTGTCGTGGCGCTGTTCGCGGCCCTGCTGATGGTGGGCTGCGCGGGCGTGGAGACTTCTGCCACCCGAGGTGGTTCGCGGGTCCTCCGGCAGCGCACCGCTCATGCGCCGGACGCTTCCAGCGAAAGACACCAAAGCGTCAGCACCGAAGACGATGAGCCCGACGAGGAGGAGAGCCATCCACGACTCCACCGGCGTCAACCCGTCCGGATGCCGATGGGGACGGTGATCCTGACGACTCCCGGGAAGTTGTCGCGGCAGGCCCTGGAGATGGGCCTGCTGGACGTGGACTCCTTCGAGAAGTTGCTGGTGCGCGCTGGCCTGGAGGACGTGGACGAACTCCCCCTGCGCCGCAACCCCTTCACTCCGGACGACGCGGTGGAGGTGCTGGGCCGGTTGATGGAGAAGCCGGTGACGCTGGGCACCTTCCCGCCCCGCATGGCCGCGGGCTTCCTGATGCGGGAGGTGCTGGAGCGCGGCGAGGTCTCCCGCGAGGAACTGACGCGACGGGTGGCGCGCTTCGCCCGCGAGCAGGTGGCGGTGCTGCGGCCGGACGGATATCTCGCGTGGGCGCTCAACGGACGCACGCAGCAGAAGGTCGCGTCCCTGGAATGGAGGGACGGGGCCTTCCGCGCGGGCAACTTCGAGCTGGGGCGCTTCTACAGCGGCAAGGGCGGCGTCTTTCGCCAGGTCGATGCGCGGCTCCAGGCAGCGGACCCGCGCCCCCTGGCCGAGGTGTACGACGACGCGGATGTTATCGGCCGCTCGCTGGACGGCGCCGAGGACGCCTTCGCGGGGCTGTACCACGCGCTGGGGCAGCTCCTCTCCCGCCCCACGGACAGCATCGCGGGATTGCGCCACCTCTCAGCCGGCGTCGTGGCCCTCATCGCATCGTCGCCCGAGTACTGGGAGCGCTTCCAGTACATGACGGCGGGTGAGCAGATCCGCGAGGTGGCCCGGCTCTCGACGGACGTCCTCGTCACCTGGGGTTCGGCCTCGGCCACGACGCGGACGTTGAAGGGGCTGGTGTCGGGGATCGACGCCACGGTGCCAGTCCTATCGCTATCAGCGCAGGGAGCACTCGTGCTGGAGCAAGTCTCCATACCCGTGGGGCGCACAGCGGCGGTGTTGAGCAGCGGCACCGGGGCGGCCATCATCCTCCAGCGAGTCGATGACACGGCGGGCTCGGGTGATGGGGAAGGAGGAGGTTTCCCACCGAGTGGCCCCAGGGGTTATTCGTCCTTCAAGTCGTTCAAGCGGGCCATGGGGCCGGCGGGGAATGGCAAGGAGTGGCACCACATCGTGGAGCAGACCGACGGGAACGTGGCGCGCTTCGGACCGCAGGCCCTCCACAACACGGAGAACGTCATCCCGCTCGACAAGGGGCTTCATAACTCGGTGAGTGCGTTCTATTCGTCGCACCAGTATCGAGTCACAGGCTCGACGTCGCTGACTGTGCGGCAGTGGCTGAGCACCCAATCATTCGAAGCCCAATCCGCATTCGGGCTGCGCGCGATGGAGAACATTCGGAACGGACTATGGTGACGGAAGACCTTCAGAAACTCGTCGCGAAGTTCGCGCAGCATGCGGAGGCTCAAACAGAAGCAATCATGCGAGGAGACGCGAAAGCGGCGAACAAGCACGCGAAGGAATCGATTGCAGCGTTCAAGCGGCTGAGGACCCACGGAGATGTGGGACGGGACGCGCTCGCAACCCTCTTTCTCCATCCGCGGATGGATGTGCGAACGGCAGCGGCGGCATTGCTGCTGCGATATCGCACCGCTGAAGCCAAAGCGGTGTTGGAGGAGGCTGCGAAGGGAAAAGGGCTGATCCCCTTCGAGGCCCGGGAGGCGCTGAAGCGCTGGGAAGAAGGAACCTGGTCCCTGGACCCCGCTTGAGCGAAGCCACCCGCTACGCCCCACCGCCCTGCCAGATCAGCATCCCCATCACGCCCACGTCGCGCTCGCCCCCCGCCTGGAGCCTCCAGGGCACCGCCACTCCGAACTCCAGGGACTTCATGGGACGCGCCATCAGGCCCGGTGACAGCAGCATGGTGGAGGTGCCGTCCTCGTCCCTCCAGCCGGCCTCCACCATGGGCCGCAGCGGCCCCAGGGCCAGCACCGCTCCGGCCGCGAGGTCCGGATGCAGCTCGCTCCCCAGCCCGCGCACCCCGGGCAGCTCCTCCGCCTTGAGCTGGAGGTTGAAGCCCACCGGGCCCACGTCCTGATACGCCAGCAGGTACGGCTCGAAGCCCGGGCGGAAGCGGTCATCCGCGAGGTCGCGCGTGGCCTCCACATCCATCCCCAGGCTCAGCGTGAAACCGCGCCGTCTGTCATTGACCAGCGCCAGCCCGACACCCACCTCCGCCGTGTCCAGCCCGCGCGGATCCTCCGGGGTCGTCAGCGCCACCTGCGCCTCCAACTGGATCCGGTCGCTGAGGCCGTACTCGCCGAGCACCGGCACCTCGAAACGCGTCTCGCCCTCCTGCCGCGTCCACTCCAGCCCCGTGCCCAGCTGCACCTCGCCGCGCTGCTGCGGGGGCGCCCCATCCCCCAGGAAGAACTCCTGCACGCGCCCCTCCACCCCTTCCTCCGCGACCGCGGGCACCGCGAAGAGGCTCACCAATCCCACCGTGACGAGCTGCCGTACGTTCGCCATGTCAGCAGGGTGGACACGGTCCTCCTCCATCGGGGCCTCTCCTCCGTGCCGCCCACCGCTCGACTGTCCGCCTGCTTCCAGGGAACAAATCCCCTGGCGCTCCGAGTGGCGGCTTGCATCACCGTGCGTGAGGGTGGCAAAGCCTGCGGGCCCACTCCCTCGAAAGCGACCATGCTCCCCAGACCCCTCCCCTTCGCGCGACACGCCGTGGCCCTGCTGGCCCTGGGCCTCACCGCCTGCGGCGGCAAGGACGTGCGCCCGGGTGACGACCCCTCCCCCGGCGAGAACCCGGCGACGGACCCCTGCGCGGAGAGCACCACCGCGGATCCGGCCAGCGGCACCTGCGCTCCGCTGCGCCTGCAGTGCGCGAAGGACCTGAGCGGCTTCAAGACGGACCGCTACGTCTGGCGCGACCGCGACTGCCACGTGCGCTCCGTGTCGCTCGTGCGCAACGACGCCGCGGACCCCGCCGGCTGGAATGGCGGCTACATCCGCCGCTACACCTACGAGGTCGCCGGCGCCGAGCGCATCTGCGACGGCCAGAACCCGCAGGTGCCCGGCTGGGGCATGGTGACCAGCCACCTGAAGGACGGCCAGACGTGGGGCGCGTGGACGCAGGACGTGCGCGGCACCGGCCGCGTCCTCTTCAAGGGCGCGCACCACGCGCTGCATGAGCTGAAGTGGCCGCTGTCGCTGGACGGCCACGTGGTGCAGGTGACCGTGCAGTACCTCTTCGCCACCGGCCGGGACCACCCGCTGTATGCCATCACCCACGACGCGTCCGGCTTCCCCGCGAACCAGATTGAAGCCGACGTGCGCTCGCCCTACGGCGACCTGGGCTTCGACGGCAACGCCAACACGGACATCGCCGGCCTGGGCTGGGGCGACCGCTTCCGCTTCGTCACGCTGTCCTCCCCCGTGACGATGAACACCGGCTGGGATTACCGCGAGCCCAACGTCGTCCCCTACACGCGCATGTGGACCGCCGCGCCGGACGCGGAGATGGGCGCGGTGCAGACCCAGACGTGGGAGCAGAAACCCGCCGGCGGCTACTGGCTGTATCCGGAGTGGGGCACGCGCCACGCCAACGGCCCCATGCCCGTGGACTACAACTGGGCCTACCAGCTCAACCAGTACGAGCTGCCCTCCGTCACCAACTCCCACCGGCTCGCGTGGGGCAGCAACTTCGGCGCGGTGGGCCTGGCGCAGTACCCGCGCCTGGGCGACGACGGCGTGATGCTCTCCGGCCACCCCTACCAGAGCTACTCCGTCTTCATGGTGCTGGGCACGCACGCGGCCAGCCCGGTGCTGTCGCTGGTGTCGGAGGTGGAGGCCTGGCAGGGCGTGAAGCTCACCGCCTCCGAAGGCACCGTGCGCACGCGCGGCCCCGGCGGCGTGGGCCGCACGGACACCGTCACCTATGACGTGGCCGGCTACAACCCCGTCTACGCCACGTGGGAAGCGGACGCCGCCTCCAACCGCGTGACGCTGACGTTCGACACCGCGGGCCGCACGCTCGCGCACCCGATGCTGGTGGTGCACGACTACACGGCCACGACCGCTCCGGCGACCGTCACGCTGGGCGGCCAGGCCCTCACCGCGGGCACGGACTACTTCGCGTCCGTGGACCCGGAGGGCAAGGCGCTCTGGCTCACGCTCCAGCGCGACCTGAAGGGCACCGCCACCCTGAAGGTGGAGTAGCCGCGCGCGGCAGGACTGGCCCCTGGCATCCGCGTGGATGCCCGGGGCCACCCCTTCGCGCTTCACGCGGGAGCGTCAGTCCGCGTCGCCGCTGCCGCCGTAGCCCTGCGGGGCCTGCGAGCGCAGCCGCTGCCACTCGGCGCGGGCGTCCTGCTCCACGCGCTTCTGCTGGTCCACGTCGCGCCGGGCCTCCTCCACCCCGCGCTTGGCGTCCGCGACGGCGGCCATGTAGTTCGCCTCGGACATGTCCTTGGCGCGCACGTCGCCGCTCCGCTCCAGCGCCTTGTACTGGGCCAGGTTGAGCTCCGCGTCCGCCACCTTCAGCTCCGCGTCGCGCAGGTCCTTCTCCGCCCTGGCGGTGTCCGTCTTGCGCTCGTGCCAGGCCACCTCGGCGTCGGCGGCGGCGCGCCCGGCCTGGGCGCCGTCGAGCTTGGACTTCGCCTGGGCGATGGGGCTCTGCTGGCCGGTGGCCTCGGCGGCCTTCACCGCGGCCTTCTCCGCCTCCAGGCGGCTCTCGGCGGCGTCGCCGTTGCGGCGGGCCACTTCCGCGGCGCGCTCGGCGTCGCGCACGGCCACCTCGGCGCGCGTCACGTTGTCGGCGGCCTTGGTGCGGGCCAGCTGCGCCTCACGCACCTCGCCCAGCTGATCCTCGGGGATGCGCGCCATCATCTTGTCGTCCACGCGCGCGGCCTTCGCACCGCCGCAGCCGGCGAGGAACGTCATGGACGCCCCCAACGCCAGACCCACCATCCAATGACGCTTCGTCCTGTTCTGGAACATGATCTCGATCCCCCGTACGAAGATGACTGGGGAAGAACGTAGACACGGCCCCGCAGGATGACAGGCGCCACGGACGCCGCCGTTCCCCCTGGAATCCGCCCCGGCCCGGGCAGGCCGTGGAGCAGGCAGGCTTTGGCCCAACTCCGCTCCACACCGTTGCCCTCCGGGATTTTCGTCACGGTGCATGTCCCAACCCGCACGGGGTGCGTGTCTCAAGGTCGCGCGGACGACGCGCCATCCGGGAGAGGGACCACATGAAGCGAAGTCGATGGGGAGTCGTGCTGGGGACGAGCTGCGCGCTGATGATCGCGGCCTGTGGTGCCGGGACGGACGAGCCCGAGAACGCCGAGGGCACCGAGTCCGTGACGATGCGCATCTCGCTCGCGGGTGACGCGTGCGGAGTCGTGGGGGCCGCGGCGACGGTGACGGCGCAGGACCTGCCGCCCACGCCTCCCCAGTCCCTGTACGTGGGCAATGGCTACATCGAGGGCTACCTGAGCAACATCCCCGTCGGGCCCCGGCGCATCGTGGACGTGCGGGCCTACAACGGCGCGGGGTGGGAGGTGTACGCCGGCAGCGCGGCCGTGGACGTGTACCAGGGCTCCGTGGCGTACGCGCAGCTCGTGCTGAAGCGCAACCCTCAGAACTGCCCGGGCACCGGAACGGGCGACATCTACATCATCGGCACGCTGGAGGGCACCGGACCCTCGCAGGACGCGGGATACGACGCGGGCCCGGTCCCGTCCGTCGATGCGGGCAGCGCGTTCGACGCGGGCTAGAGGCTCAGGTGCCCCGGCCGTAGAACCACGCGGTGAGGGCCAGGCGGGAGGCGTGGGCGGGCAGCACCTCGTGCTCCAGCCGCTCGCTCAGGAACACCACCAGGCGGTCCAGCACCGGCGCCACCTCCACCGGGGCGCCGGCGTCCTCCGGGAAGAGGCGCAGGAGGCCGCCGTCCTCCGGCTTCCAACCGGCGTTCGCGTACCAGATGGCGGTGAGCCGGCGGTTGGACTGCCCCGGGAACGCGTCGCGGTGGCGGGCGTAGTGCGCGCCGCCGCCGGGGTAGCAGGCGAGCTGCACGTCGAAGCGCCCCAGCCCCAGGTACGCGCCCGAGGACACGGCCTCCCCCAACGCCTGGAAGCGGTGCCACAGGGCTTCGAGTTCCGGGGCCGCGCCGGGCAGCACCCATTCGATGTGGTCGCCGCGCACGGAGGTGTCGAGCGAGTGGTCCGCGCCGCGCCGGATGCCCGCGGGCCTCAGCGTCCCGGCCTCCACGCGCGCGAGCGCCGCGGCCCGCACCGCCCGGGCCTGGGCCTCGCCGAGGAAGCCATCCCGCACGAAGTACCCGCGCGAGCCCAGGGCCTCCACCTCCGCGTCCGTCAGCTCCACCGTGTGTCTCTCCTGCCCGAGCGCCTGTCCGGAAGCCCGCGTCCGACACGCTGCCCCAGGACGCCCCCATTCCGGAAGCGGTTAGACTTCCCGCCCATGGCGAAGAACGTCTCGCGAGCCCTGTCCCTCCTCGCCGCGGTCGCGCTCGGCGCGCTGGCGGCCTGGGTGCTGCTGCGCCCCGCGGCCTCCCGGCTGCCGGACACGGCGGCGGTGGTGGAGCAGATGCGGGAGGTGGCCCGGCTGGAGACGCTGGACGTGTCCCTCTACAAGAAGGTCACGTTCACGCCGGAGCCGCAGGCCACGGACGCGCTGTGGAAGGACGTGCTGCTCTGGGCCAGCTACACGCTCCAGAACCCGCACGGCCGCGCCATCGTGTTCGCGGACGCGCACCTGGGGTTCGACTTCCAGCGCTTCGACTCGAGCCACCTGCACGCCGTGGGCACGCGCGTGGACGTGCTCCTGCCCCCCATGCAGGTGACGGTGGCGCTGCGGCCCGGGGAGACGGAGATCATCGACTCCAACCTGGACAGCACGCAGACGGCGCAGCTGTTGGAGAAGGCGCGTCTGGCGTTCGAAAAAGAGGTGCGGCAGGACAAGCGCCTCCAGGAGAAGGCGCGACAGTCCGCGGAGCGTTCGCTGCGGGGCCTGTTGCTCACGTTGGGCTTCCGCGAGGTGCGGTTCGTGGAGACCTTGCCGGTGGGGAGCGCGGGATGACGGAACGTCTGGAGTTGATCCAGGGAGACATCACGCACGTCACGGCGGACGCCATCGTGAACGCGGCCAATTCCTCGCTGGGCGGTGGGGGTGGCGTGGATGGCGCCATCCACCGCGCGGCGGGGCGGGAGCTGCTCGCGGAGTGCCTCACGCTGGGCCGTTGCCCCACCGGGCAGGCGCGCATCACGAAGGGCTACCGGCTGCCCGCGGCCCACGTCATCCACGCGGTGGGCCCGGTGTGGCAGGGCGGGCGCAACGGCGAGGACGAACTGCTGGCCTCGTGCTACCGGAACGCGTTCGCGCTGATGGAGAAGCACGGGCTGCGCACGGTGGCGTTTCCCTCCATCTCCACGGGCGTCTACGGCTTCCCCATCGAACGGGCCGCGCCCATCGCGCTGCGGGAGATCCGCGCGGCCCTGGAGCGAAGGCCGGAGCTGGAGCGGGTCACCGTGGTTCTCTTCAGTGAGAAGGATTTGAAGGTGTATCAGCAGGCGCTGGGCGCGTAGTCACACGCTCCGCAGCGCGTCGCCATCCAGCACGAACAGCCCGGGGACTCCATCCGGCGCGTGCCCCAGCGCGGCGAGCCTCCGCACCGAATCACCGTCCGATTCGCGGCACAGGAGCGCCACCTCTCGCCGGCCCAGGCTCACGCGCAGCGGGCCTCCGCCCGTGGCCGCATCGAGCCTGCGGCGCTGCGACTTCGTGAGCAGCCGTGCGCCGTCGTGCCCATCGCCGCCCGCCACCGCCCAGATGCCGGAGAAGGCCTCCGCCAGCCGCACCTCGCCCTGGTCGATGACGACGGGCCGCACGTCGGCGGGGCGCAGCTCCAGGTTGTGCCACGCCGCCGCGTCCACCGCGTCGAGCGCGAGCCCGGAGTCCTTCAGCGCGGAGGCGGGCAGGTAGCGCATGAACTCCGCGTCCTCCAGCACGTAGAAGACCTCCAGCCCCGCGGGCCCCGGACGGAACAGCGCGCCCTGGGTCCCCGCCACGAAGCCCGAGGGCCGCAGCACGGGGCGCAGCGCCTCCAATGACACACCCGTGGGACCCACGCCCGAGGACAGCCCGCCCAGCCGTGAGGCCAGCGCCTCCACGTGCGCGGTGAGCCCCTGTGTTCCCGGCGCCTCGCGGTACGCGGCATACAACGAGCCCACGTCCACGCGGCCCACGCCCCCCGAAGCCAACTTCACCAGCAGGTCGCGGCCCTGGCGCCGGAAGGCCACGCCCGCGCGGCCCAGCGCGGCGGTGAGCGCGGCGGTGAACTCCGGGCGCAGCACCTGCTCCTCGGGCACGGGAGGCGGAGGCAGGTCCGCGGCCTCCAGCTCCGCGCGCAGCAGCTTCGCCTCCGCGTCGAAGGGGTCGCGCTCCACGGCCTCGGCCACGTAGGCGCGGGCGCGGGCGCCCTCCCCCTGCCGCAGCGCGAGCACGGCCAGCACCTTGAGCGCCTCCGGGTCGCCGGGGCTCAGGACCAGCGCCTCCCGCAGCTCGGCCTCCGCCTCACGGTGCCGCTCCAGCCCCAGCAGCGCTCGCGCGAGGCCCAGGCGCACCTGGAGGTCCCTGGGGAAGTCGCGCCGCAGGGCCTGCATCAACGGCAGGGCTTCCCGCTCCGCGTCCGCGTTGACCAGGGCATGCGCCAGGGTGAGGCGCAGCGTGGGCCCGGGAGTGCGCGCGGCTTCGGAGCGCAGCGAGTCCAGCTCCGCGCCGCTGAGCACTTCACCCGCCTCCACCTTGCGGCGCAGGCGCTCCAGTTCCGACGGGGAAATCACGCGCGGACTCTAAATGGTCCACGCCGGGAGCGCCCAGCGCCGTTCGCCCGCGAACCTGTCCGACTGTCGGACAGGTTGGGGCCGCACCAGGAGGAAGGCCCCATCAGTGCGTGGCGTCGTGCGGGCCGTCTTCCTCGGAGACCTCTTCGGCGGCCTCCTCCTCGCCCCGGGTCTGGGAGAGGAAGTCGTCCAGGGCGCCCACGTCGATGGGCTTGCGGAAGACGGCGTCCACCTGCGCGAGGCTCGCGCGGTTCTGTCCTCGCACGTCCATGCCCGTGACGATGGCCAGCAGCGCGTGGGGCGTGCGCTGCCGGAACTCGCGCGCCAGCTCCCAGCCCGTCATCTCCGGCATCACCGCGTCCAGCAGCGCGGCGTCATACGGATGCTTCTCCCAGATGCGCAGGGCCACCTCCGGGCTGTGCGCCACCTGCACGTCGTAGCCCTCCTCGCCCAGCACCTCGGCCATCATCCGCGCGTTGTCCAGGTCGTCGTCCACCACCAGCACGCGGCGCGCGCGCGTCGGCAGGCGCGGCACACCTCCCGGCGTTGGCGGCATCAGCTGCGCGGAGGGCGGCGGCGCCCCGGTCGAGACGTCGCTGAAGCGCGGCAGCCTCACGATGAAGCTCGCGCCCGAACCGTCGCGCCGGTTCTCCACCGTCAGCTCTCCGCCCCAGCGCTGCACCTGCGTGCGCGCCACCGCCAGGAACAGCGAGAACTGCGGCGCCCCCGGGTCCCGGCGCAGCGGGTCGAACAGGCCCGCCAGTTCGTCCTGCGCGTAGGGCCGCCCGGCGTCCTCCAGGCGCAGCTCCAACCAGCCCTCCCCGGCCGGACGCGTGCGGACCACCAACGTGCCGCCGCCTTCCATCCGGTCCCTCGCGGACAGCAGCAGGTTGACGATGAGCTCGCGGAAGAAGCCCGCATCCGCCTTCACGCCCCACGGGAAGCCCAGGTCCAGCTCCGTGTGCACCGGATGCTCGCGCTGCTCCAGCTCGCCCCGGGCCAGCTCCAGGGCCTCGCGCACCGTCTGGTCCACCGGCACGTTGGCCACGCGCTCCTCGGTGCGCTGCACGCTGAACTCCTGCAGCCGCGCCACCAGCTCGCCAATCTGGCGCACCGTCTTGTCCAGCGCCTCCACGTGCTCCGGCTTGTACTCGCGCTGCAAGAGCGTGATGCGCAGCCGCAGCACGTTGAGGAAGTTGTTGAGCGCGTGCGCGGCGCCGCTCGCCAGCTGTCCCAGCGCCTGCTGCCGGGTGCGCCGCAGCAATTGCCCCTGGAGCCTGCGCACCTCGTCGTGCGCGTTCTCCAGGGCCTTGGTCTTCACGGCCGCCTCGGTGCGGTCGCTGAAGGTCTGGATGACGCCCGCCAGGACCTGGTCCTCCTCCCACACCGGCGTGGCGCTCATCTCCAGCGTGGCGTCCCCACCTCCGGGCCGCTCCACCTGCATCATCACGCCGCGCACCGGCGCCTTCTCGCGCAGCGCGCGCAGGAAGGGCATGTCGTGGACCTTGAAGGGCTCACCCGTGGGATGCCGCGCGTTCACCTGGGTGAGCACGGGCCCCAGCGAGCTCGCGGCGCGCGCGCCCACCACCGCGCGCATGGGCACGCCCATCAGGCGGCTCACCGGCGGCGACGCGAAGGACACCATGCCGTCCGTCTCCGCCAGCAGGATGCCCACCTCCACGTGGTTGAGCACCGACTCCATCACCGCCGCCTCGCGGAAGCGGACCTCCTCCGTCTTGAGCACGCGCGCATAGGAGGCCTGCGCGGACGCGTCCGCCTCCCACACCAGCTCCGACACCAGCTCCGCGACGTCCGCGTGGATGACGCCTCCGTTGCGGCGCGCGTAGACGTAGAGCAGCACCTCCTGGAGCGACTTGAACTCGCGCGTCAGGTCTTCCGGGTCGAAGTTCTGGTCGTACCGGAAGGCCCCGTGCGAGCGCACCACCTCCGGCCACAGCCGCACCGCGTCCTCGCCCCGGCTCTCGAGCAGACGGGCAAGCTCGTCCAGCAGATGGCGCAGCGGCGCGCGCAGGTCGCGGCCCGGCACCTCCACTTCGTACGTCTCCGCGCGCAGGCGCTTGGACCACAGGCGCGTGATGCGCTCGCCCTCGTCAGAGAGCAGGCCCGACAGTGCGGCGATGGCGGTATCGGAGGAAGGCACGCTCAAGCGCGCACGATGCGCACGCCCCAGGCGTCCAGCCACCCGTCCCC
>NZ_RAVW01000610.1 GCF_003611585.1 Corallococcus exercitus
GGGGTATCTGGAGGTGCCGCGTGCACCGGGGGCGTCGGATCAGCGGTATCTGACCGTGCCTCGCGCGGCGGGCGCCTCGGACCAGCAGTACCTGACCGCGTCCCGGGAAGCGGGCGCTTCGGACCAGCAGTACCTCACCGTCCCCAGGGCCGCGGGGGCGTCGGATCAGCGCTACCTGTCCGCGGATCGCGCGACGGGCGCTTCGGATCAGCAGTACCTCACCGTGCCCCGGGCGGCGGGCGCTTCGGATCAGCGCTACCTGTCCGTGGATCGCGCGACGGGTGCGTCGGATCAGCAGTACCTGACGGTGCCAGGAGCGGCCGGGACTTCGGACGCTCGCCATCTGGAGGAGCCGCGCGCGGCTTCGTCGCAGGGGGATGTGCTGGAAGCGCGGGACCTGCCGGTGTCGCGTCCCGCCGCCATGGCGACTTCGACTCCGGTGGGGGCCGAGGCCTCGCTCTCCTCCGGTTCGCCTGCTCCCGCGACGAGCTCCACGGAGTCGTGGCGCCCCTCGGAGCCCGAGCCTCCCAAGGATCCGTGGGCCTTGAGTGTGGCGCGCGGCCCCACCGCGTCCGAACAGCGCGCGCTCGACCGGGCCCGCGAGGCAGCGCGAGGGGCCGCACCGGCCTCCGTGCCCCCGACGAGCCCCGTGTCCGCGAAGGCCGAGGCTCCCGCCACTCCGGACACCAAGGCCGAGACCCCGACCGCTCCGAGTGCCGCGCCCTCGAAGGCAGTCGCCTCCAAGGACACCGCGCCCGCTCCCTCCGCCGCGCCTGAGAAGGCGGCCAAGACCGCGTCGGAGCCCAAGTCCCCGGGCTCCAAGTCCTCCTCCAAGTCCCGGCCCTCACGCCGTGGACGTAAGTGAACCCGCACGGCCTCTCCGACCGACCTATGAGCCTGGGCTCCCTCGCGCTGGTCCTTCACGCGCACCTGCCGTTCGTCCGCCACCCCGAATACGAAGACTTCCTCGAGGAGGACTGGCTCTACGAAGCCATCTCCGAGACGTATCTGCCGCTCTTGCGCGTGTTCGACACGCTCGTGGAGGACCGCGTCCCTTTCCGGGTGACGATGACGCTCTCGCCCACGCTCGTGTCGATGCTCAACGACGACCTCTTGCGTGAGCGCTACGCCCGGCGCCTGGACCTGCTCTGCGAGCTGGGCGCCCGCGAGGTGCACCGCACCCGCGACGACGCCACCTTCCACCCGCTGGCCGTCTTCCACCGCGACCACTTCGAATCGCTGCGCCTCGCGTACCACAACCACTACAAGCGCGACCTCGTGGCCGCGTTCCGCAGGCTCCAGGACTCCGGCTACCTGGACATCCTCACCTGCAACGCGACCCATGGCTTCCTGCCGCTGATGCAGCAGACGCCGGAGGCCGTGCGCGCCCAGGTCACCGTCGCGGCGAACCACTACCGCCAGAACTTCGGCCGCGACCCCGCGGGCATCTGGTTGGCCGAGTGCGGCTACTACCCGGGCCTGGAGCGCATCCTCTCCGCCGAGCGCATCCGCTACTTCTTCGTCGACACGCACGCGCTCACCGACGCCACGCCCCGCCCGCTGCACGGCCCCTACGCGCCCATCTTCACGGAGCCCGGCGTCGCCGCCTTCGCGAGAGACCCGGAGAGCAGCCAGCAGGTGTGGAGCACCGAGCACGGCTACCCCGGCGACCCCGTCTACCGCGAGTTCTACCGGGACATCGGCTGGGACCTGGACCTGGACTACGTCCGTCCCTTCATCCAGCCCACCGGCGACCGCAAGAACACGGGCTTCAAGTACTTCCGCATCACCGGCAAGACGAACGACAAGCAGCCCTACAACCCGGCCGCCGCCCGCGAGCGCGCCTGGGTCCACGCGGGCAACTTCCTCTTCAACCGCGAGCGTCAGTTCGAATACCTCGCGTCGCGCATGGGCGGCCGCAAGCCCGTGGTCGTCGCGCCCTATGACGCGGAGCTCTTTGGTCACTGGTGGTTCGAGGGTCCCCACTTCATCGACGCGCTCATCCGCCAGGCCGCGCGCAACCCCAGCCGCTTCCAGCTCATCAGCCCGCTGGACGACCTGCGCGAGCACCCGGAGAACCAGGTGGCCACGCCGCCCATGTCGTCCTGGGGCGCGGGCGGCTACGCGAACATGTGGCTGGACGGGACGAATGACTGGATCTACCGGCACCTGAACCACGCCGCGCGGCAGATGGTGGAGCTGGCCCGGGACTTCCCGGACGCGTCGTCCCTCAAGCGCCGGGCGCTGAACCAGGCCGCGCGCGAGCTGCTGCTCGCGCAGTCCTCCGACTGGGCCTTCATCATGAAGACCGGCACCATGGTGGACTACGCCGTGCGCCGCACGAAGGAGCACCTGCAGCGCTTCCTGCGCCTGCACGACCAGGTGCGCGCCGGCACCGTCGACGAGCCCTGGCTCTCCCACGTGGAGGCGCGCGACAACCTGTTCCCCGAGCTGGACTACCGCGTCTACAGGCCCGGTTGAGCGCTCCGGGAACAGGCGGCCGGGTTGGGGGTTCACCTCCCGTGACCGGGAGATGTCGTTCCGGTTGCGGGGCTTCGTTTCCGCTTTAGCTTGAAGGAATCCATGACCCACACGCTCCCTTCGTTCCGTCGCAAGCTCGTGGCCGCCGTGCTGGTGCTGGTGTCGCCCACGCTCGCCCTCGCGCAGGCCCCTGCTCCCCAGCCGGCCGCGCCCAAGACGCAGCAGGCGGTCTCCGGTCAGGCCGGCAACCTCCAGCCCGCCACGCGTGAGGCCCAGTCGCTGGCCTCGCTGGCGCCGCTGGTGGAGTCGGTGAAGTCCGCCGTGGTGAACGTGGACGTGCAGGCCCGTCCCGAGATGCCCGAGGGCATGGAGGACAACCCCCTCTTCGACAAGTTCTTCGGGGGCAACGGGCGGGGCCGCGGCCGCAGCGAGCGCGAGCAGATCCGCCAGGGCGCCGGGTCCGGCTTCATCATCGACCCCAAGGGCCTGGTGCTCACCAACAACCACGTCATCGAGGACGCGGTCACCATCACCATCCGCCTGGACGACGGCCGCTCGTTCACGGGCGAGGTGGTGGGGCGCGACCCGCTCACCGACGTGGCCGTGGTGAAGATCAAGGAGAAGGTGGATCAGCTCCCCACCGTGAAGCTGGGGGACTCGGACGCGGTGCGCGTGGGTGACTGGGTGCTGGCCATTGGCAACCCGTTCGGCCTGGCCTCCAGCGTGAGCGTGGGCATCCTGTCCGCGCGGGCCCGGGAAATCGGCGCCAGCGCGTACGACGACTTCCTCCAGACGGACGCGGCCATCAACCCCGGCAACTCCGGCGGCCCGCTCTTCAACATGAAGGGCGAGGTGGTGGGCATCAACACCGCCATCGTCGGCGGCGGCACGGGCATCGGCTTCTCCGTGCCCAGCAACCTCATCAAGGCGCTGCTGCCGCAGCTGGAGAAGAACGGCTCCGTCACGCGCGGCTGGCTGGGCGTGGGCATCCAGCCCCTCAACCGGGACCTGGCGCAGGCGCTGAAGCTGCCGGTGAACGAGGGCGCCATCCTCACGCAGATCAACCCCGGCTCGCCCGCGGCGAAGGCAGGGCTCAAGCCGGATGACGTGGTGGTCGCGGTGGACGGGCAGAACGTGCGCTCCGACAGCGAGCTCACCCGCACCGTGGCGCTCAAGAAGCCCGGCAGCGTGGTGACCCTGAGCCTCTACCGCGACGGCAAGAAGCAGGACGCCAAGGTGACCATGGGCACCCGGCCCGACCTGGAGGGCCTGTCCAAGAAGAAGCCGGAGGTCTCCGACGAACAGGACAGCTCGCGCCGCGTGGGCGTGTCCCTGCAGGACCTGGATGCGCGGACCGCGTCCCAGGCCGGCTTCACCGAGCGCGCTGGCGCGCTCATCACCGACATCATCCCGGGCTCGCCCGCGGACCGCGCGCAGCTGGCGCCGGGCATGCTGGTGGTGGAGGCGAACCGCAAGCCCATCGCGAGCGCGAAGGAACTGGCCTCGGTCATCCGCGCCGCGCCTGCCGGCAGCACGCTGCTGCTGCGCGTGGCCGGTCCGGGCGGTGGCCGCCTGCTGCGCGCGCTGAAGATGCCCTGACGTGGGACACAGGCCTTCCTGGCTCGACTCAACTGGCAGGGCACGGGGGTGGACGAACGTCGATGAGCGTCAACTACGTCTCGTTGGGTGACAGCACGGCGGTGGGGG
>NZ_RAVW01000611.1 GCF_003611585.1 Corallococcus exercitus
CTGTTGCCCCATGGGCCCCATCAGGCCCATGGGCCCATGGGGGCCCGTCGCCCCCGCCGGGCCCTGCACGCCCTGCGGACCCTGGGGGCCGGGCGCGCCCATACCCGACAGGCCCTGCGGACCCTGGGGACCCGTCAGGCCAGGTTCACCCGTCGCGCCCTTCTCACCCTGCGGGCCGGCCGGCCCCTGGGGACCCGTCGCGCCCGTGGGCCCCGGAGGACCTTCGGGTCCCGGCGGGCCATCACCCGTCCCTTCCGTGCAGGCAGTCACCATCAACGTCGCGCAGAGCGACAACACGCGGAAACGCGAGAAGGCCCCACGGAAGGGCACGAAGGCTCGAAGCGACATGGATCAGGTCCTCCCCAACGACAGGCAGTGCTGCGACGTGCGGCGTAGGAAAAGAAACCGTCACGGACCGTGAAGCTTCGCACACATCGGGTTTGTTTGTCTGATGACGCGCCGCGCGCTTTCACTGGAGCGTCGCCCATGGTCTGTTCAAAGACCAACACCCACAGTCACACCAGGGGGCACCATGTCTGAGCCGTTCGTCGGAGAGATCCGGATGTTTGGAGGCGACTTCGCGCCGCGCGGTTGGAGCTTCTGCAACGGTGCGCTGCTGTCCATCGCGCAGAACCAGGCCCTCTTCTCCATCCTGGGCACGACGTACGGAGGCGACGGCAGGACGACGTTCGCGCTGCCGGACATGCGGGGCCGCTTCCCCATGCAGCCCGGCCAGGGCCCCGGCCTGGCACCGCACACGCTGGGCGAGGTGTCCGGCACGCCGTCGGTGACGCTCATCTCCACGCAGATGCCCGCGCACACCCACCCGCTGATGGCCAGCATGCAGGAGGGCAACACGGAGAGCCCGGAGGGCGCGTACCTCGCAGCCTATCCCGCGGGCACCACCCCCACGCCCTACGTCACGACCCCCAGCACGGTGATGGGCCCCCAGGCCGTGGGCGTCTCCGGCGGCAGCCAGCCCGTGCCCATCCAGAACCCGTACACGTGCGTGAACTTCATCATCGCGCTGGAAGGCATCTACCCCTCGCGCAGCTGACCGCCTCGACCGGCCCCGCTCCCCGCGCGACGGCGCGGGGCCGTGCGTCTCAGGCGCCCACCACCTCCGCGCGGGTGATGCGGTCCAGCCGGAAGTGGCGCCGTTCACCGGACGCGAGGTCCACCGCGTCCAGCCGCGTCTCGTGGCGGTCCATCACCACGGACTCGATGCGCACCTCGCGCACCGTCTCCAGGAAGTTGCCGTCCACATAGGTGATGCGCAGCGGCTGGCGCTCGAACCACGCGCGCTCCAGCGCCTCCCTCACGGGCTTGCGCGTGGGCAGCGACGGCACGCCCAGGAACGTCAATTCGCGCAGCCGGTCCAGCAGCTCGCGCTGCGCGGACGTGGACAGCGCGGAGCGGACCTTGTCGAGCGCCGACTCCAGCGTCCCCGTGAAGGGCAACAGCCGCATGCCGATGGCGAACCGTCCCAGCGCCACCACCAGCGCCGCCTCGCGCGCGGTGAAGTTGACCGGCGGCAGGCTGTAGCCCCGGTCCAGCGCGTAGCCTCCACCCCGGCCCCGCTCCGCGCCCACCGGCAGCGCCGCGGCGCGCAGCGCGTCCAGGTCCCGGTAGATGGTCCGCACCGTCACGTTGAAGCGCTCCGCCAGCACCTCCGCGGTGACGCCAGTGCGGCGGCCCCTCAGGTACTCCGCGAGGGCGAAAAGTCGCTCGGTGCGCTGCATGGCCTTGGAATCCTGACATACCGCTGTCAGCCAGGGGCCTCAAGCTGGGGCCGAGCCCCAGCGATGCGAAGCCCTTCCGACAGCACCCCGCCGCTCCTGTCCGCCCACCCTTGCGAAGCGGGCACCCGCGCGCCTATGAGCGCCAGAAGCAGCGTCCGCGCGCCGCGCCTTCCCTCCCCCGAGCCCCTGCCCATGGTCCCGCCGCCGCATCCGCAGGAGGACGAGTGGTTGTGGGGATGGGACCCCACGCCCGGCATCGTGTCCGTCTGGGCGGAGCCGGACGGTCGCGCCTTCATCTGGAAGCGGCAGCCGGGCACGCACGCGCGGCTGCGCGAGGACGCGAGGTACCGGCCCTGGGTGCTGCTCGCGTCGCTCCAGGACCTGGAGCACCTGGGGGACGCGCTGCGGCCCGAAGGCGCGTCGCACGTGCCGCCCGTGCCAGGAGCCGTGACGTACCGGGAGCTGGAGGGGCCGGGCGCGCTGCGCTTCGTCGTCAGCGCGGAGGACGGCCGCGCGCTCGCGTCCGCGGTGCTCAAGGGCGCGTCGATGCGGCTGGACCAGCGCGTGGGCCACCTGCGCGACCTGGGCCCGGCCACGGCGATGGTGCTGCCCCCGGAGGAGCAGTACCTGGTGGCCACCGGGCGCACGTACTTCCGCGACCTCGTCTTCGACGACCTGCGCCGGCTCCAGTTCGACCTGGAGACCACCGGGTTGGATCCTTCGAAGGACCGCATCTTCCTCGTCGCGCTGAGGGATCCAGAGGGTCGCGCGGAGACGCTGGAGGTGACGGCGGACGGCGACGCGGGCGAGGCGGACCTGCTGCGCCGGCTGGTCGCGCGCATCCGCGAGGCGGACCCCGACGTGGTGGAGAACCACAACCTGCACGGCTTCGACCTGCCCTTCCTGGACCAGCGCGCCAAGCGGCTCAACGTGCCGCTGGCGCTGGGCCGCGCGGGGCTGCCGGGCCTGCGCCACCGCCCTTCCGCGAGGGGCGCCGCGCTGAACCGGGGCCCCGGAGGCCGTGACGCGGACGCCATGCGCCGCGCGCGCTACACCGTCCCCGGCCGCGAGTTCATCGACACGCTGGACGCCGTGCGCCGCCACGACTTCTCCGCCCGCGACCTGCCCGGCCACGGCCTCAAGGCGGTGGCGCGGCACCTGGGCCTGTCCGGCCCCGACCGCGAGCTCATCCCGGGGGCGCGCATCCATGAGGTCTTCCTGAAGGACCCGGAGCGCGTGCGCCGCTACGCGCGCGAGGACGTGACGGAGGCCGCGGGCCTGGCGCACCTCCTGGGCGGCGCGGCGTTCGCGCTCGCGCGCATGGCGCCCCGGCGCTACGAGCGGCTGGCGGACGCGGGTCCGGCGACGGGCGTGCTGGATCCGCTGCTGGTGCGCGCCTACGTGCGCTCGGGCGCGGCGCTGCCCGCGCACGAAACCAGCGACGGCACGTCCCACAGCGGCGCGGCGCTGCACCTGTTCGCCACCGGCGTCGCGCACCACGTGGTGAAGGCGGACGTGGCCAGCCTCTACCCGTCGCTCATGCGCGAGTACCGCATCGGCCCCAGGCGCGACCGGCTGAACGCGCTGCTCGCGCTGGTGGACCGGCTGGTGGACCAGCGCCTGGACGCGAAGGCGAAGGCGAAGAAGGCCCCGCCCGGCTCGGCGGAGCGCCACACGCACGAGGCGTTCTCCGCGGCGATGAAGCTGCTGATCAACTCCGCCTACGGCTACCTGGGCGCGGTGGGCCTCACGCGCTTCTCCGACGTGCACGCCGCCAACGAGGTGACGCGGCGCGGGCGCGAACTCCTGGGCCTGCTGTGCCGCGAGCTGGCCCACCGGGGCGTGACGCTGCTGGAAGCCGACACGGACGGCGTCTACTTCGCGGTGCCCGAAGACTGGACGGAGGCCGACGAGCGCCGCGTGGTGTCGGAGGTCGCGGGCCTGCTGCCGCCGCGCGTGCGGCTGGAGTTCGACGGGCGCTACGCCGCCATGCTGTCGCACGAGCCGAAGAACTACGCGCTCCAGCCCTACGCCGGGCCGCTCCTCTTGCGCGGCGTGGCCTTCCGCTCCAGCCGCGCGGAGCCCTATGGCGAGGACTTCCTGCGCAAGGCCCTCCAGCACTTGCTGGCCGGCGACGTGCGCGCCGTGCGCGACACCTACGTGGACGCGGTGATGGCGCTGCGCCGGCGCCAGGTGCCCACCTTCGAGCTCTCCGCGCAGGTGCGGCTGACCAAGTCCCCCTCGCAGTACCTGGCCACGCGCAAGCAACGGAAGGAACTGCCATACGAAGCCCTGCTCACGAACGGCCGCGAGCACTGGGCCCTGGGCGAGCGCGTGCGCATCTACCGCGCCACGGGCGGCCGGGCGGGCCTGCTCCCGGAAGCGCTCACCGAGGACCTGTCTCTTATACACCTCTGACGCTGGCG
>NZ_RAVW01000612.1 GCF_003611585.1 Corallococcus exercitus
GCACAGAGCGCATGAACCGTCGGGTGGGGACGGTTTCCGAGGAGCCAGGGGCGGTGTACCGCCTCTTCGACGACATGCCCCTGGGCGTGTTCGTGCTTCGGGACGGCATGCTCGTGCACGCGAACCCCGCCATGTCGCGCCTGACGGGCGTCGCGCGCGAGCTGCTGGTGGGACAGCCGGTGACGGCGCTCCTGTGGGAGCCGGGGCCGCTGGAGGACCCGGCGGACCGGCTCGCGCGGCGGCTGGGCACGTCTCCGGTGGCGGGCACCTACGAGGCGTGGCTGCACGTCGCGGGCAGCGGGGTGCGCGTGGAGCTGACGGTGCATCCGCATGCCCGGGATTGGGTGGTGCAGGTGCGCGACGTGACCTGCCGCGTGCGGCGCCGCACGGTGCTGCGGCGGCTGGCGGAGCTGGGGAGCGCGGTGCGCGCGCTGCACTCCGAGGACGCGGTGCGCGAGGAGGTGTTCCGGGGGCTGGAGGCGCTGGAGCTGGGCTTCGCGTGGTTGACGCCCCGGGGCGTGGGCGTGGAGCTGTCCGTGGCGGGGCTGTCCCCCCGGCTGGTGCCGCACGCGCCGGCGCTGGGTGGCCGCGTCCGGGCGGAGGCCCCCGGCGGCTGGGCGCCCGCGCTGGTGCGCACCTGGCGCGACGGCGACGCGTGGGTGGAGGACCTGGGCGCGGAGGCGTCCCGGTTCGTGTCCGAGGCGCGCATGGACGCGGTGCTGGCGGTGTTCCGCCGCGCGGAGACGCACCGGGCGGTGGGGGTGCGCATCGACGTGGAGAGCGCGCCCACGGCCATGCTGGTGCTGGCCTCGGAGTGGCTGAGCGAGGAGGACGTGTCCGCGGTGCGGCTGTTCGGCCAGCAGGTGTCGTCCGCGCTGGACGCGGCGCGCACCATCCAGCGGCTGAGCGTGCGCGCCACGGCGCTCACCGCGCTGGGACGGCTGGCGGCGCAGGCCGCGTCCGCGCCGCACCCGCGCGCCTTCTTCGGCTCCGGCACGGAGGAGATCTCCGGCCTGTTGGGCTGCGACGCGGTGTGCCTGCTGCTGCCCGCGGACACGCGGCACGAGCCGGGCGAGCCCCTGGAGCTGGTCTACTCGCGCGGGCTGTCCGAGGACGCGGTGGCGCGCGTGCGCCGGGCGCGGCTGGGCTCGCTTCCCCGTCCGGGAGGGATGCCGGACGCGGTGCAGGTGCTGGAAGCGGAGGCGTGTCCCGCGCCCACGCGCGACGCGCTCCGAGCGCTGGCGTTCCAGACGCTGGTGTCGGTGCCGCTGCGGGTGCGCTCGCGGGGCGTGGGCACGCTGAGCGTGCTGTTCCACGCGCGGCGGCGGCTCACCGCGCTGGAGGTGGAGACGCTCCAGGCCATGGGCACGCACTTCGCGGCGGCCATCGAATCCCACCGGCTGCTGGACGAGGTGCGCGGCCGCGCGGAGGACCTGGCGCTGATGCACGAGGTGGGCAAGGCGCTGGCGGCCACGCTGGAGCTGGACCGGCTGCTGGCCACGGGCGTCACCAGCCTGGCGCGCATCGTGGACGTGCCGGACGCGTACGTGCTCCTGCCGGACGCGGAGGGCCAGCGGCTGGCCATCCGCGCGGCGACGGGCGGCCACCCGGAGCTGCTGGGGCGCGAGGTGCCGCTGGACCTGTCGTCGAACTCGCTCGCCGCGCAGGTGTTCCGCACGCGCCAGCCGCTCCGCGTGGAGGACGCGGACACGGAGGTGCGGGTGAACGACGAGCTGCGCCAGGCCGCGGAGGGCCTGGCGTACATGGTGCTGCCGCTCGCCGTGCACGACCAGATGGTGGGCGTGGCGGTGATGGTGGAGACGCGCCGGCCGCGCCGCTTCACGCCCGCGGAGCTGGAGCGGGCGGACGCCATCGCCAACCAACTGTCGCTGGCGCTGGAGGGCGCGCGGCTGGTGGAGGACCTGAAGCAGAGCTACGCGAAGCTGGCGCGCACGCAGGAGCAGCTGGTGAACCGCGAGCGGCTGGCCGCGCTGGGTGAGCTGTCCGCGGTGGTGGCCCACGAGGTGCGCAACCCCCTGGGCGCCATCTTCAACTCCGTGGCCACCATCCGCCGCATCGTCGGCCCGGAGAGCGCGGCGACGCCGCTGCTGGACATCGTGGGGGAGGAGGCGGACCGGCTGGACCGCATGGTCGCGGACCTGCTCACCTTCGCGCGGCCTCCGTCGCCGCACCCGTATCCGGTGTCGGTGGCGCAGCTGCTGGAGGAGGCCGTGGGCAGCGCGCTCTCCGACGTGGGCGCCACCTCGCCGCATCCGGTGCGGGTGGAGTGGGTGATGGAGGAGGGCGTGCCGCCGGTGACGGTGGACGAGCGGCTCATCCGTCAGTGCTTCCTCAACGTGGCGCTCAACGCCGTGCAGGCCATGCCCCAGGGCGGCACGCTGCGCGTGGTGGCGCGCAGGGCGTGGGTGGACCGGGCCGGCGTCCAGGTGGAGTTCTGCGACACGGGACCGGGCATCCCGCAGGAGCTGCGCACGCGCGTCTTCGAACCCTTCTTCACCACCAAGGCGCAGGGCACCGGGCTGGGGCTCGCCCTGGTGAAGCGCATCATGGATACGCACCTGGGCCAGGTGTCGCTGGACACGCCGGAGACGGGCAAGGGCACCATCTTCCGGCTCTTCCTGCCGCTGGAGCCGCCCGTGGCGCCGCCCCTGCCCCTGACGGGCGCCTGACAGACGCGCGAGCGGGGAGTGAACAGTCCCCTCACAGGGGCCCCCTTCGCGCGCCCGGGTCGGGTCTGCTTCCGGCTTCGAGGACGCACTCCCGGAGGGAGACGATGCACCGGTTCCAGGTCATGGCGGGCGCGGCGGCGTGGCTGCTCGGGATGGCGGGCCCCGCGCGCGCGGAGGAGCCGCGCGTGGAGCTGCGCGCGGTGGGGGAGCTGGGCTTCCTGGACGTCCTCGCGCACAGTCTGCGGGAGGGAAGCGACGGGACGATCTTCCGCTTCCCGGAGGACGGCGGGCAGGACAACCTCTACACGTTCGTGCGCCTGAGCGCGGAGCTGTCCCTGCGTGGGCGACACACGGTGGTGTTCCTGGTGCAGCCCTTGGACATCCAGACGCAGGTGGTGCTGCGACGGGACGTCACGCTGGACGGGCTCACGTTCCCGGAGAACACGCCGCTGGACGTGCGCTACGCGTTCCCATTCTACCGGGCCAGCTACCTCTACGACCTGCTGGGCGGCCCCGAGCGGGAGCTGTCGGTGGGCGCCTCCCTCCAGCTTCGCAACGCGACGTTCGTCTTCACGTCCGCGGACGGGACCTTGCGGCGGGCCAACCGGGACGTGGGGCCGGTGCCGCTGCTCAAGGTGCGCGTGCGGTGGCCCTTGAGCCGGAACTGGTGGGTGGGGCTGGAGGCGGATGGCAGCTACGCGCCGACGGCCCTCATCAACGGGGATGACGACTCCGCCACGACCGGGGCGCTGCTGGACGCGAGCCTGCGCGGCGGCGTGCGCATCACGGACACCGTGGAGGCGTTCCTCAACCTGCGCTACCTGGGCGGCGGCGCGCGCGGCACGTCGGACGACAACGGCGAGGAGTTCAGCGACGGCTTCACGAGCAACTGGCTGAGCACCGCCACGGTGTCGCTGGGCCTCCAGTACCGGCTGCCGGCGCTGGACTGAGCGCCTGGGGGCTCAGGCGCCGGCGTCGGCGTTGAGGAAGAGCCACATCACGCCGAAGCCCAGGGCGCACGCCAGGGCGACCACCAGGAGCATGGCCCAGAAGCGGTACTGGGGCGGAATGGGCCACAGGCCCGCGAACGGGCTGCCGCCCGCGGACTTCGCGGGCTTCTTCTTCTTGCTGTTGCGCTTCTGGGCGGCGAGCTCTTCCTCGCGGCGCTTCAGCTCCGCTGCCTTGAGGGCCGCGGAGATGTCCATGTCGTAGCCCACGAGCGTTTCGCGCGTCTTGGTCCGCACCTGCATGGGGCGGGTCTCGTGGGGACGCTCGTCGACGACGGGGGCCTGGCGGCGCGGGGCCTCCTTGGGCGGGACGTAGGGGGTCGCCTTCTCGTCCAGGTAGGCCGGCATGTTGCCGGTCGTCTGGGACAGGGCGCCGAAGATCTTCGCGGCCTCCAGGGCCTCGGTGGCTTCGCCCGCGCCCTGGGGCTTCCAGGGAACGGGCAGCTCCTCCTGGGACATGGGGCGGGTGG
>NZ_RAVW01000613.1 GCF_003611585.1 Corallococcus exercitus
GAGCCTTATCGTCGGCAGCGTCAGATGTTTATAAGAGACAGGCCCCTACGCTCGGTACACGGACTGACAGCAAACATCCGCGAGTGATCACAAGCGCTTGGAGAGCCCGCCCCCCAACGTCAGCCCGATTTGCATGGTCATGACGATACATTGCCAGCAGGTGCTGCCATTGCCACCGGGCGAAGGGTTATTAGATCAGCCTTGGGTGGAGATCAGACCGTCTCGAAATGTCCACCAAATGAAGTGTGTAAGCGGGGCTCTGACACTAGATATGGGGGCGCAGGTGATGTTGACGGACCCCACCAGCGATCATATGGATCCGCCCGCCCGGCGGGTGGGCAGTCAGGCCCGGGCCCGGATTCCAGGGGTGTGTCCCTTGGTTTCTGCCCGTCCCCGACATTCTCAACGCTGCCGTCCCTGTGCCTGGAACTGATCAAAGGATCCCCTGGGATCTCGCGGCGTTGGCCATTTTGCAAATTTTGCATCATCACTCTCAGTGCATCTGGAGGTGGGCGTCATGGAGAAGGAACTGAGTGGGAAGCCGGTGGTTGGGGGCAGGGAGCCGCGGCGCGGAGGCCGTGCGAAGGGCAAGGCGGCGACGGCCTCCACGGGGCTGACCGTGGAGCGGTTCTTCACGACGCCCGGGGTGGATCCGGCGGACGAGCTGGCGTGGGAGTACCGCAGCGCGAGCATCAAGGGCGAGGACGGCAAGGTCGTCTTCGACCAGAAGGACATCGAAGTCCCCAAGTCCTGGTCGATGCTGGCGACGAACGTCGTCGCGTCGAAGTACTTCCGGGGCACGCCCGGCACGCCGGAGCGTGAGACGAGCGTGCGCAAGCTGGTGGCGCGCGTGGTGGACACCCTCACCCGCTGGGGTGAGGAGGGGCACTACTTCGCGTCGGCGGTGGACCGCGAGGCGTTCCACGCGGAATTGACGCACCTGCTGCTGCGCCAGAAGGCGGCCTTCAACTCGCCCGTCTGGTTCAACGTGGGCGTGGAGGAGCACCCGCAGTGTTCGGCGTGCTTCATCAACAGCGTGGACGACAACATGGAGTCCATCCTGGGGCTGGCGCGTACGGAGGGCATGCTCTTCAAGTACGGCAGCGGCACGGGCTCCAACCTGTCCAGCATCCGCGGCAGCAAGGAGCTGCTGGCGGGCGGCGGCACCGCGTCCGGCCCGGTGTCGTTCATGCGCGGCTTCGACGCATTCGCGGGCGTCATCAAGAGCGGCGGCAAGACGCGGCGCGCGGCGAAGATGGTCATCCTCAACGCCGAGCACCCGGACATCCTCGAGTTCATCCGCTGCAAGTCGAACGAGGAGAAGAAGGCCTGGGCGCTGATTGAAGCGGGCTACGACCCGTCCTTCAACGGCGAGGCCTACGGGTCGGTGTTCTTCCAGAACTCCAACAACTCCGTGCGCGTCACCGACGACTTCATGAAGGCGGTGGTGAACGACGGCCCGTGGCAGACGCGCGCGGTGCGCGACGGCCAGGTGATGGAGACGTACAAGGCGCGTGAGCTGTTCCGCGAAATCGCGGAGGCGGCGCACCTGTGCGGCGACCCGGGCCTCCAGTACGACACCACGGTGAACGCGTGGCACACGTGCTCCGGCACGGCGCGCATCAACGCGTCCAACCCCTGCTCCGAGTACATGTTCCTGGATGACTCGGCCTGCAACCTGGCGTCGCTGAACCTGATGCACTTCCGCACGCTGGAGGGTGGCTTCGACGTGGCCGCCTTCAAGCACGCGGTGTCCGTGGTGCTGCTGGCGCAGGAGATCATCGTCGGCTTCAGCCGCTACCCCACCGAGCGCATCGCGAAGAACAGCCACGACTACCGGCCGCTGGGCCTGGGGTACGCGAACCTGGGCGCGCTCCTGATGGCGTCCGGCCTGCCGTACGACTCCCCTGCCGGCCGCAACCTGGCCGCGGCCATCACGTCGCTCATGTGCGGCGAGGCGTACGCGACGAGCGCGCGCATCGCGGAGAAGCAGGGCGCGTTCGCGGGCTACGGCAACAACGCGGAGCCCATGCTCGGCGTCATCCGCAAGCACCGCAAGGCGGCGTACCAGCTGTCGCCGGACGGCGTGAGCGCGGAGCTGCACGCGGCGCAGAAGGAGGCGTGGGACGACGCGCTGGCGAAGGGCATGGAGCACGGCTACCGTAACAGCCAGGTGACGGTGCTGGCGCCCACGGGGACCATCGGCTTCATGATGGACTGCGACACCACGGGCATCGAGCCGGACATCGCGCTCATCAAGTACAAGAAGCTGGTGGGCGGCGGCATGCTGAAGATCGTCAACCAGACGGTGCCGCTGGCGCTGGAGAAGCTGGGCTACCCGCAGACGCAGGCGCAGGACATCATCGCGTACCTGGACAAGCACGACACCATCGAGGGCGCTCCGCACCTGAAGCCGGAGCACCTGCCGGTGTTCGACTGCGCGTTCAAGCCGTCCAAGGGCCAGCGCAGCATCCACTGGATGGGCCACATCGAGATGATGGCCGCGGCGCAGCCGTTCCTCTCCGGCGCCATCTCCAAGACGGTGAACCTGCCGAATGACGCCACGGTGGAGGACATCGAGAAGGCATACATCGAGGCGTGGCGCAGCGGCCTGAAGGCTGTCGCCGTCTACCGCGACGGGTGCAAGCGCACGCAGCCGCTCAACACGTCGCAGGACAAGGCCCCGGAGGCGAAGCGCGCGGTGGCCGCCGAGCCCACCCCCGCCGTGATGCCGGAGCCCAAGGCCCTGCGCCGCCGGCTGCCGGACGAGCGGCAGTCCATCACGCACAAGTTCTCCATCGGTGGCCACGAGGGCTACCTGACGGTGGGCATGTACGAGGACGGCAAGCCGGGCGAGCTCTTCGTCGTCATGGCGAAGGAGGGCTCGGTGGTGAGCGGCCTGATGGACAGCTTCGCCACCAGCGTGTCGCTGGCGCTCCAGTACGGCGTGCCGCTCCAGGTGCTGGCGGACAAGTTCTGCCACACCCGCTACGAGCCGAGCGGCTTCACGGGCAACCCGGCCATCCCCATCGCCAAGTCCATCACCGACTACATCTTCCGGTGGCTGTCGCTGAAGTTCCTGCCCACGGAGCCCTGCGCGGACGACGCGGAGGTGACGCCGGTGGAGGAGGCCCGTCCGGAGCCGGTGACGCAGGCGGCGGTGCCGGCCCAGGCGACGCTGCAGCTGTCCGCGATGAACTCGCGCAGCACGTACCTGAACCAGGCGGACGCCCCGCCCTGCCACCAGTGCGGCGCCATCACCGTGCGCAGCGGCGCCTGCTACAAGTGCGCGAACTGCGGCACGACCAGCGGCTGCAGCTGAGGCCCGCCGCGGTCGCGGGGTGAAGTGATGAAGGGCTCCGGCGCTCTCAAGCTCCGGGGCCCTTCGTGTTTCAGGGGAAGCGGTGGAGGCGCGTGCAGATCTCCACCGCGCGGTCCGCGATGCGGCCCAGCTCCTCCAGCATGGCCACTTCCAGGGGCGCGGGGCCGTGCTCGGCGACGAAGAAGGCCACGGGCTGGCCGCGCGAGTGGAGCGGGAAGACGAGCAGGTGGGACTCGGACTCGCCGCACAGCGCGGAGAAGATGGCCTCGTCCTGGGGGCCCTGCGGGGCGCTGAAGACGCTGGGGCTGGGGCCGTTCAGCGCGGAGGTGAAGAGGGACGGCGTGTCCAGGTCCACCTTGAGCGCGGAGACCTCCGGACGGTCGCTGCCCGGGCCCCAGGCGCGGCCCACGCGCGCGAGGCCGAAGCTGTCACCCAGGAGGAAGGCCCGGCGGAAGCGGCCCGCGCTGTAGGCGAGCAGCACCTTGCCGACCATGCCCTGCGAGTCCGCGGTGTCGAGCGCGGAGAGGACCTGCTCGGCGGTGACGGCGGGTCCATCCACGGGCGTGTCGGTGGACGCGCTGGCGGCGGCGAGCAGGGCCTGGGCCGGGTCGATGTGCGCGACGGCCTGCGGCTGCCACGGCTGCTGCATGAACTCCCACGCGGAGGCCAGGGCCACGCCGTCCTCGGAGGCGGCGGGCGCGGCAGCGGGGACGTCCAGGTCCACGACGCGGTCGGCCCAGGTGGTCTCCGGGCTGTGGCCCACGGGGCCCTCCCCTTC
>NZ_RAVW01000614.1 GCF_003611585.1 Corallococcus exercitus
TACGTGGCGAAGGGCGAGGAGCCCAGCAGCACCCCCGCCAGCGCCAGCGCCGTGGAGCGCCGCACCCGGCCCACCGCGCGCGTGATGAACGGCTGCAGCGCGACGATGAGCACGCCGTTGACCGCCATCACCAGGCCGTAGTCCGCGGGCGTCAGGCCCCGTGCGGACAGCGTCAGCGGCAGGCTCAGGGTGCTCTGGAAGAAGAGCAGCGCCAGCGCGAAGATGGGCAGGCAGAAGGCCAGGTACACGCCGTCGCGGAACGGCGTCAGCAGGTCCCCCAGCGTGGAGCGGGCCTTGCGCTCCGTGGACGCCTGCGGCCGCGTCTCCGGCACGAACGCCCAGACGCAGCAGCCGTAGAGGAACGTCGTCACCGCGTCCGCGATGAAGAGCAGCCGGTAGCCCAGCCCCGCCAGCAGGCCCGCCAGCGGCAGCGCGATGGCGAAGCCCAGGTTGATGACCCAGTAGAGCATCCCGTACGCGCGCGCCCGGTCCCGGGGCGGCACCACGTCCGCCACCGCCGCGGACACCGCCGGCCGGTACAGGTCCCCCAGGATGCCCAGCATGAAGGCCGCCACCGCGATGCGTCCCGGCGTCTCCGAGAAGCCGATGAACAGCATCGCCCCCGAGCCCAGCCACAGGCCCCCCGCGAGCGTCAGCCTGCGGCCCACCCGGTCCGCGAGCATGCCGCCCAGGGGCGCCGCCATCACCGCGCCCGCGCCGTTGAGCGCCACGATGAAGCCCGTCTGCTCCACACTGAAGCCACGCTCGCGCGTCAGGTAGAGCGCCAGGAAGGGCGCGACGAACGACCCCAGCCGGTTCACGAAGGTGCCCACCCACAGGACCCAATACGTCCGTGGCAGGCCACCCCCGCCCAGCGCTCTCAACACCGTGGCAACGGGATTCATGGCGAATGCCCGACGGCCGTGGGGAGGAAGGACTGACCGGGGCGCCGCCAGCATGCGCCCGCGCCCCGCGCGTTTCCATGCCCGCTCCGTCACAACCCGGCGGTTGGAGCCGGTTGGAGCTTCATGCATTCCAGCCGCGCGCGAAACGCGACTTCCCCGCGCGTGTCCTCAAGGCGCTGGACATCGCTGGCGGGCTCCTCCAGGTTGCCGCGCCAATCCACACCTGGGAAGGCGGGCGCGAGGCGGGCATGGGGCAGGTCATCGGACTCCTGGGGGTGTGCCTGGTGCTGGGCGTGCTGGCGCGCAGGAGCGGCCGGTTCCCCGAAGGGACGGCGCCCGCGTTCAACGCCTTCCTCCTCAACGTGTCCCTGCCCGCGCTGGTGCTGCGCGCCATGCACCGGCTGGAGTTCGCGCCCGGGCTGATGGTGGCCGCCGTGGCGCCGTGGCTGCTCTTCGGGGGGGCGGTGCTGTTCCTGCGGCTGCTCGGGCCCCGGCTGGGCCTGTCGCGCGAGTCCGTGACGGCGCTCATCCTCACCGCGGGGCTGGGCAACACGGCCTTCGTGGGCCTGCCCATGGCCACGGCGCTGCTGGGGCCCGCGAGTGTGGCGGTGGCGGTGGTGGTGGATCAGCTGGGCTCGTTCATGGTGCTGGCGACGCTCGCCACGCTGACGGCGGCGAGGGCCCGCGCCCGGTCGGCGCTGTCCGCGCGCACGCTCGTGCGCAAGGTGCTGGTGTTCCCCCCGTTCCAGGCGCTGGTGTTGGCGCTGGTGCTGCGGCCCTTCGCCTTCCCGGACTGGCTGGAGGCGGTGCTGCAACGGCTGGGCGACCTGCTCACGCCGCTGGCGCTGTTCATCGTGGGCTTCCAGCTGCGGCTCCAGGGGCTGCGTCCGCGCGCACCGGCGCTCGTGCTGGGGCTGTCCTACAAGCTGGTGCTCGCGCCGCTGGCGGTGCTGGGCCTGCTGACGTTCGTGCCGGGGCTGGCGCTGGTGGTGAGGCAGACCACCGTGCTTCAGATCGCCATGGCGCCCATGGTGACGGCGGCCATCCTCGCCGCCGAGCACGAGCTGGATCCGGAGCTGGCGGTGCTGATGGTGGGCGTGGGCATTCCGCTGTCGTTCCTCAGCGCGCCGCTGCTCCTGTCCCTGGTGCACTGACGCTCAGTGCACCAGGAAGGGACGCTCGGGTTCAGGCGAGCGCCGTGGTCTCGAAGGAGAGCTCGACGCCGTTGGGCTTCACCTTCATCTGCGGACGCGACAGCACGTGACAGTGGGGGCAGTAGCCATGGGCTCCTGCTGGCGTGGCCCGGATGGAGACCGCGCCGCCACACATCATGCAGCCCTCGGGAAGATCGAAGTCCGCGAACCGCTCTCCGTTCTGGGTCTCGAATTGGGTCATGCCATTGAGTTAACGCAGGATCCGCCCGACACAAGCAGACCGGCATCGCCCCGCGGGGACTTGGTGGGCGCCCCGCCCCACCTCTCGGGGACAGAAGGCGGCCCTCCAGGGCAGCCTGCAAACGTTACCGGTCCCCCTCCGACTGCTCACCCGCTGACACCGCAACCCGTTGGGCAGCCTTGCAGGCGCTGGCACGGAGATCGCATTTCCTTGAACGACAACGGGACGGGGGAGGCGTGGATGGGTGCAGGGAACACAGTGAAGGTCATGTGCGACCCGAAAGGCTGGCGGGTGGAGGTGGCCCACGCGGGGGGCGTGCGGCGGTACCGGTACGGCAGCGAGTCCCAGGCGCGCTACTTCGCCGCGGTGTTCGAGCTGGGGCCGAGCGTGCTGCCTCCCAAGAACCATGCGCGAAGGCGGCGGCAGCCCAGCTTGCCTCTACACAACGAGGTCTCTTTCGGAGAGGCTTGGCTGCATGAGTGATGCTCCCAAGCCCAAGCCCTTCATCCTCCCCAACCGGCAGCACGTGACCAAGGAGCCGGATCCGGGTGGCCGCTGGTCCGCGCAGTTCCCGGACACCATCGGCTACACCAGCCAGGGCGGCGGCAAGGTGCCGGCCGACTTCGGGTGGAACACCAATCCCAAGCAGTGGCAGGAGGAGATGACCCCGGACACGCTGGCGGCGCGCTTCGAGGAGCTGCGCGTGCTGCCTCCGAAGAAGGACGTCCCCGTGCTGCCCGCGCCCACGCCGGCCTCGCCCACGAAGACCTGAAGCGCCTGGCCGTCCGCTTCCAGGGCCCTGAAGCATCGGGGCCCTGTCGAAGCACGGGCTCGTCAGCTGAACGGCAGGCTGGCCAGGCGCTCGCGGAAGCGGGCCAGCAGGTCGCGCGCACCCGCCTCATTGAGCCCCTCCGCGGCCTCCTGACGGCCCTTGCGCAGGAAGGCGTCGAAGGGCGCCGAGCGGCCGGAGAGCGCGCCCGCGGCCGTCACCGCCTCCTCCAGGACGCGCGCCGCGCCCGGGGAGCCCAATTCCAGGTGCATGTCCACCTGCTCCAGCCGGACGCCGCTCGCGGCCCACACGGCGCGGTCGTGCACGGTGAGCCACGTGCGCGTCAGCTCCTCCATCGCTTCATCCAGCAGCGCGAGGAAGGGCTCCACGAGTCCGGGCAGCACCTCCGGCCCCAGCGCGGGCTGCGTGCCCGCCTGGCGCAGCCGGCCGCGCGCCGCGACGATTTCGCGCTTGGTGGGCGTCTTCAGCGCGAGCGACGCGGGCAGGGACACGAACGCGGCCAGGCTCTCCTCGGCCTGCCTCGCCAGCGCGGGGCGCTGCGCGTCCGTCGCCTTCGCGGCGCGCTCCAGCCGGCCCTGCAGTGAACGGCGCAGGTCCGCCGCCGCGCCGCGCAGGGCCACGCGCGCGCCCACCTGGTTCGCGTAGCCGGGCACCACGTCCTCGCGGCGCACGTCCGCGAAGGCCGCGGCGGTGAGGTACACGAGGTCGCCGATGCGGTTGCGGAAGTCCGCGCGCGACGCGGCCAGCTCCGACATCAGCGTCCAGCGGTCGCTCACCACCTCCGGCCGGCGCATCTGCACGCCCAGCTCCTGCACGCGCTTGGACAGCCGCTCCGCGCTGGCGTGCAGCACGGCCTCCGCTTCCTGCGACAGGCGCTCGTCGGAGCTCGCGGGGGGCGGGGCCCAGCCGCCGTCGTTGGACGCGGCGGGG
>NZ_RAVW01000615.1 GCF_003611585.1 Corallococcus exercitus
GCATGGGGGCTCGCGACGTTCGTGCTGGTTCCGCCGCTGGCGCTGTTCACGCTGTCGTTCGCGGAGCGCTGGGATGAAATCCGTCACGACCTGGAGCTGTTCTTCACGCTGGGCAACCGGAAGCGGCTGAAGGCCCGGCTGCTCGCGGAAGGGGAGCGGCTGGCGGGCGAGGTGGAGCGGCTGGCGGAGGAGTACCGGCCGAAGCTCGACGCGCCCGGGGCTGCACCCGTCGCGAGGTAGCGGACCGGAAGATCCGCCGATCCCGCCGAAAGCCCCGCCCTCCTGCCGGCCCCGGGCCCGTCGTTAGGTTCCTCCCAAGGGAATCAACGACGGCACGAGGAGCAGGGCAATGGCGGCATACGACGTGGTCATCGTGGGGGGCGGCCCCGGCGGGCTCAACGCGGCGCTGTATCTGGGACGCGGACGCAAGAGGGTGCTGCTCTGCGACGCGGGCACGCCGCGCAACGCCGCGGCGGAGCACATGCACGGCTTCGGTTCGCGCGACGGCATCCCGCCGCCGGAGTTCCGGCGCATCAGCCGTGAGCAGCTGAAGGCCTATCCCAACGTGGAGGTGCGCGACACGCGCGTGGGCTCCGTGGAGAAGCACGAGGGTGGCTTCCGCGTGGCGCTGGGCGACGGCACCACGGTGGACGCCCGGCGCCTCCTGCTGGCGATGGGCGTGGTGGACGTGATGCTGGACATCCCCGGCTACAAGGAGCTGTGGGGCCCCAGCATCTTCCAGTGTCCCTACTGCCACGGCTGGGAGGTCCAGGACCAACCCTTCGCCATGCTGGCCAAGAACCCGCAGTACCTGGACGGCGCACCCATCATCCAGAACTGGTCCAAGGACCTCATCGTCTTCACGCACGGCGACTTCGAGGTGCCGCCGGAGCAGCGTGAACGACTCCAGGCCCTGGGCATCCCGCTGGAGGAGCGGAGGATCCGAGCGCTGCATGGAAAGAACGGGCGCCTGGCGGAGGTGGAGCTGGAGGACGGGACGCGCATCGCCCGGAGCGTCATGTTCTCCGCGCCGCCGCAGCGGCAGCACGAACTGGTGACGCGGCTGGGGTTGGAGCTGGATGACCTGGGCTACGTGAAGGTGAATGCCACGGGCGAGACGTCCGTGCCGGGCATCGTCGCGGTGGGGGACATGACGACGCCGATGCAGGCGGCCATCGCGGCGGCCAGTGCCGGCACCATCGCCGCGGCAATGATGAACCACGCCCTCATCCTGGAGGACGCGGACCGCCGCTACACGGCGGTGACGGGGAAGCCCGCGCCCTCACGGCAGAAGGGGCACTGAGCGCACGCCGCCTCGCGCGTGTCGTAGCCGTGACCGCGCGAGGTGCGGGTGCTGTTGGAGCCATGGGCGGGCGGCACGAGGCGGCTCCTCGCGCCGCGAACGCGCGAGGCTTGAAGCGCTCAGTGCGCGGACGGCGCACGGTGCTGCTTGCGCCACGCGGCGGGCGTGAGCCCCTCCGTGCGACGGAACAGGCGGATGAAGTGCGTGGGGTCCGCGTAGCCCACGCGCTCGGCGATGATGTCCACGCGCTCGTCCGTGGACAGCAGCCGCCGCCGCGCCTCCGCCATCCGGCCGGAGATGATCCACTCCACCACGCTGCGGCCCGTGGCCTGCTTCAGCGCGGTGGTGACGTGCGCGGGAGAGCGGCCCACGGCGGCGGCCACCTCGCGCAGGGAGATGGGCTCCAGGCAGTGCCGTTCGATGTACGTGAGCGCTTCACCGGCGAGCGTCGGACGCGACGCCACCGGGGCCCACGTGCTCGAACGGGCCACCTCCGCCAGCACCAGCGAGAACAGGCTGCGCGTCACCTGCTCCCCCAGCGCACGGTGCGGAGCGCGCGTCTCCTCGTGCAGCTCCGACAAGAGCCGCGCCAGATGCTCCTGACGTCCGGAAGGAATCGGCACGACGGCGGAGGCGCCCTGTCGCACGCGCTCGAAGGGCTCCAGCAGCGGGCCCACCTCCGTCAGCGCGAAGGCGGACGGATGGAACCCGAGCCCCCAGACCTCCGCTCTCTCGGTCGACACCATCCGGTGCTTCTCCCCGGCGGGGATGAGCATTACATCGCCCGTGGACACCGTCAGGCGGGTGCGCTGGTCGATGACGGCCCGCCCGCCCGTGTAGAGCGCGAGCACGGCCTGCGGATGCGAGGTGGCGTAGGCGGAGGGCGTCTGCGTGCTGTGTCCGCATGCGACGAGCAGGGGGCCCGAGGGCGCGTTCCAGGACCGCAGCGCATGCGAATGCACGACCGACACGAACGCCTCCGCTTCCTTCCCTGGCGAGCAGCGAACCTGCTCGCCCAACCGGATGGGGCTCGGATGCATTCCGGCCCCGGACGTTTCAACGCGAGCTTCAGCCCACCTGCTCGCGGGGCACGGCCTCCCGGAACAGCTTCGCGCCCAGCAGGAGCGCCAGGCCCCCCAGCAGCACCGGCACCGCGTTGATGGCGATGGCGGTGTGGAGGCTGGCCATGTCGGCGATCTGCCCGATGAGCGTGGGGGAGATGGCGTCGCCCAGCATGTGGATGCACAGCACGTTGAGGCCCATGGCGAAGGCGCGGAACGCGGGCGGCACGCAGTTGACGATGGCCGCGTTGATGGGACCGCTGTTGAGGAAGATGAGGAACTGCGCCACGCCAATGGCCGCGAACGTCAGCGTCGTGTCCTGCAGGTTCACCGCCAGGTACATGCACGGCGCCGCGAGCAGCAGGCCGATACCCGACAGCCACAGTCCGCCACCCGCGCGCTTGCGGTCCATCTTGTCGCCCAGCCAGCCGCCGGCCACGGTGCCGGTGAGGCCCGCCACCGCCGTGATGGCGCCGAACACCAGGCCCACGCGGCCCGGGTGCTCCAGCCACAGGTGCCGCTCACGCACCAGGTACGTGGGCATCCAGAACGCCAGGCCGCCGATGGAGAACGTCATCAGCGTGTAGCCCGCCGTCGTGGCCCAGAAGGCCATGTTGCGGCCCAGCCCCTTGAGGCCCTCCATGAACGGCAGCTTCACCGCCGCGTCCGGCCCGTCCATGGCGCCGCGCTGCGGCTCCGGCATGAAGAAGGCCATGGTGCCCAGCAGGAGCCCCGGCACGCCGCCCGCGAAGAACGCCGCGTGCCACGAATACGTCTGCGTCAGCCACCCGCCCAGGCCGTAGCCCATGGCGGAGCCCACCGGGATGGCGATGTAGAAGTACGACAGCATCCGCGTGCGCTGCTCGCGCGGGTACAGGTCGGAGATGATGGACGGCGCCACCGCGCCATAGCCCGCCTCGCCAATGCCAATCACCGCGCGCGCCAACAGGAGCGCCGTGAAGCTGGCCGCCAGGCCGCTGGCCCCCGTGGCCAGGCTCCAGAGGATCACGCCGCCCGCCACCAGCAGCCGGCGGGGGATGCGGTCCCCCAGGAAGCCGCCCAGGGGCGACGCCAGCATGAAGACGATGATGAAGACGGTGCCCAGCAGGCCGGACTGCGCGTCGTTGATGCCGAAGTCCCTCTGAATCTCCGGCAGCGCGACGGCGATGATGTACCGGTCAAGGTAGTTGACCAGGTTGATCAGCGTGAGGATGAACAGCGCGTAGCCCGCGCGCACGGACTGCGTGGCACGCGCGCTGGACGGAGCGACGGGGGTGGAGGCGTTCATGAGCGAGAGGTGTCGGAGCCGGAGCCGAAGCGGTGTGCCAGGAGGCCCCAGCGCAGGCCGCGGTCACTCACGCGGCACGCATCCAGGCCCAGCGCCTTCACCGCTTCGCGCAGGATGAGGGCCCCCGCGGGGATGACGTCCGCGCGCTTGGGCTGGAGGCCGGGCAGCGCCCGTCGAGCGTCCAGGGGCAGGGCGCACAGCCGGTCCGTGAGCGCGTCCAGCTCGCCCCGGGACAGCGTGCCGCCGTGGACCGCTTCCGCGTCGTAGGTGGCCATCTGGTGCTGCACGGCGTACAGCGTTGTCACCGTGCCGGCCACGCCCACCAGCATCGCGGCGGGCGGGGGC
>NZ_RAVW01000616.1 GCF_003611585.1 Corallococcus exercitus
GGGGAGCGGGGTGGGACGCGAGGTGCTGGAGCAGCCGCAGGCTGGCCTCGTCGGCCCACTGGAGGTCGTCGAGGAAGAGCGTCACCGGGTACTCCTCGGTGAGTGCTTCCAGCAGCTGTCGGAACACCTGGAGGAAGCGGCCCTGGGCCTCGGCGGGAGCCAGCGGCGCGACCTCCGGAAGCCGCCCGGTCACCTGGAGCAATTCGGGGATGAGGTCGGCGATCAGCTGCCCGCTCGCACCGAGCGCCTCATCCAGCCGCTCCCGCCACCGGGCCTTCTGGGGTGCGTCCTCCGCGGCGAGCTGCCGGAAGAGGGGCTGGAACGCGCGGACGAACGCGGCGTAGGGAGCCTCCTGCTGCTGGTCGAACTTGCCCGTCAGGAAGAGGCCGCCCTTGTCGAGGACCGTGGACCGGAGCTGGTTCACCAGGGAGGATTTTCCAACGCCCCCCTCCCCCATCACCAGGACCAGCTCCGGGAGCTTCGCGGCCACCACCCGCTCGAAGGCGGCGCGCAGTTGCTCCAGCTCGGCCTCCCGGAGCGGCAGCAGCTGCGGTGTTCGCAGTTGTCCGAGCGCGTCGCTGGCGCCGAGGGCGAACGGTTCGATCCGCTGCTGGGAGGCCCATTGCTGGCGGCAGTTCAGCAGATCGACGAGCAGCCCTTGCGCCGTCGGGTAGCGGTCCTCGGGCGTCTTCGCCAGGAGGCGCATCACCAGGTCCGACACCACGGCCGGGAGGTGGGGCTGAAGCTCCACGAGCGACCGGGGCGTGCGGGCGAGGTGGCTGTGGATCCACCCGAGCGGGTCCTCGGCATGAAAGGGCAGCTGGCCGGTGAACACCTGATACAGGACGACGCCCGCCGAGTAGAGGTCCGTGCGTGCGTCGAGGGGGCGGTCCATGCGGCCTGTCTGCTCGGGCGACAGGTAGGGCAGGCTCCCCACCAGCTGCCGGGGCATGGGGAGAAGCGATGCAGGCTCACTCCCACCGCGCGCGGCGAGGGCGAAGTCGGTCAGCTGGACATGGCCCCCGGGGTTGACGACCAGGTTCTCCGGGCAGACGTCCTTGTGGATGACACCGAGGCCGTGGAGGTCGCTGAGCGCTTCGGCGATGCCGACCGCCAGGTCGAGCGCGCGGCCAAACTCCATGGGAGCCCCAAGCAGTTCGTCGAGGAATCGGCCTCCCCCATCCTCGAACACCAGGGCGAAGTGATTGCCGGAGGCTTCCAGGGATAGGGGGCGCACCGCAGCCGGCGAGTCGAGTTCACGCCCGAAGTCGAACGCGTGGCGGAGCTCCGCGAGCTCTCTGGGAGAGGGCTGCTGGGAGCGCAGCAGCTTGACGATCACCCGGCGGCCGTCGGCGGACACGCCCCGGTAGACGACGGCGCGCTCCCCCTGCCGCACGATCGCGTCCAGGGTGTACCCGGGCAGCACGTCCATCTTCTCGTCCATCCTCACCTTGGCAGTATCGCGGTGTTGAAGGAGGGCTGCAGTGATGAAGCCCTAGCACCTGCGGGTGCGCGACACTTCAGTGGAATGGGGAGGGGGCGGCGTTCGGGATGCAGGGCATATCGGTGGGCTTGCCCCCTCCAGCCCGCTTGCTCAGCGCTGGGGCGACGTCCCGGAAGCGGCGCCCGAGCTTCAGGGCGCCGCGCGAAGGGCATGTTGCGAGTCGGGTGGGCTCAGTTGCCGGCGTAGGCGGACATGTTGCTGCCCGGGTAGCCACCGGTGCCGGACCAGGTGGCGGGCAGCGTCGTCAGGCCCGGCTGCACCTTGTACGAGCCGGTGCCGCTGGTGTGGCGCCAGTAGATGTCGCCGGTGGGAGCTAGGACCGCCAGCCAGTACGTCGTACCCGACGTCACCGCCTGGGACGTGATGGTGCAGACGTTCCACGCGCCGGGCGTGACGGACGTGACGGTGCAGGTGCGCAGCTGCGCGCCGGGCATCCCGCTCCCATTCGCATACAGGCCAAGCTGGAGCGTGGTGGCCGTCGTCTGCGCATCCACGTAGAGGCTCAGCCGCGTGACGCTGCCGGTGGCGCTCGCCGCGTAGCTGAACGCCGCCGCGACGCCGGCGTTCTCGAAGTCGGACGTCGTCAGCACGGTGCTGTTGCCGACGAGCGCGGTGGGCGCGGCGGGGGTCGTCGCGCTGGCGTTGGCCGTGTAGGCCGAGCTTCCCGCGGTGTTGGTCGCGCGGACCCGGTACCAGTAGCGGGTGCTCGCGGCCCGGCCCGTGTCACTGAACGTCGTCACGTTGGCGCCCGGCGTCCCGACCTGGGCGAAGGCGCCCGGGGCTCCGGAGACATCCGGCGCCCGCTCCACCAGGAAACCGCTCTCGTTGGTGGAGGCATCGGTCCACGCCAGGTTGATCTGCCCCGAGGACACCGCCGTCGCCGTCAGGCCCGTGGGCGCCGCGGGCGCGGTGGTGGCGCTGCTCACGGTGATGGAGACCGTGGCGGAGCTGGTGCTGGCCGCGGGGTTGGCGTTGTCCACGGCCACGGCGCGCACCGTGTGGCTTCCCTGGGAGGGATTGCTCCAGGTGCAGCCGTAGGGGCTGGTGGTGCTGGAGCAGATGAGCGACGTGCCGTCCGCGTAGAAGTCCACCCGCGCGAGGCTCCGGCTGAAGCCCGCGCTGGCGGTCGCGGCAAGCGGCACGGAGGCCGGCGCGGTGTACGTGGCATTGGCGGCGGGGGACGTGAGGCTCACCGTGGGCGGGTTGGACAGCGTGAGGGGCACCGCGGCGGAGGTGGTGGCCTGGAGCGTGTCGTCGGTGGCCTTCGCCGTCACGCTGTGCGCGCCGTCCTGGAGCGAGCTGACGCCGCAGCTCACGGATGTCGTGGTGGGCGCGTTCACCGTGCAGAGCAGCGTGGTGCCGTTGTCGAAGAACTCCACCTTCGTGAGCGTGTGGCCCGGGCCCGCCGTGGCGGTGGCCTGGAGGTTCAGGTTGGCGGGCGCGGTGAAGTTGGCGTTGGCGGCCGGCTGGGTGATGGACACCGTCGGCGCGGTGGAGCTGCCCGCGGAGAGGCCATACATCGAAGCGCTGGACGCGCCCGAGTACACGGTGGAGCTGCCGAACGTGGGGCCCGGCAGCGCGGAGAGGCCCGTCGGAGAGTAGCGCATGGAGCCGGTGGGCAGGTCCATGTAGCGGAAAACGCCGCCCCCGTTCGCGCCCAGCAGCGCCAGCCAGTAGACGGTGCCCGACGTGAGCGTCACCTGCGGCGCGGTGGTGCAGCCGTACCACTGCCCCGTCACCAGCGGCAGCGGATCCACCACCTGCGTGGTGCAGGAGGAGAGCAGCGTGCCCGGAGCGCCCGAGGCATCGCTGTAGACGCCAATGGACAGCGACGCATTGGCATTGCCCGGCGCCGCGAAGACCTTGAGCGTCCCCAGCGTCCCTGTCGCGACGGCGGTGTACTGGAAGGCGTTCACCGAGCCGCCGTTGTCGAAGTCGTTCTGCGTCCCCACGGTGTCGACGCCCACGAGCCGCACGCCGCCCGCGGAGGCGCTCACCGTGAAGCTCACCGGCGCGGAGTTGGTGACGAGCGCCGGGCTGGCGTTGTCCGTCGCGCGGGCAAAGACATTGGAGTACGTGCCGGCCGTCGCGTTCCACGTGCAACCCGTCCCGGTCGTCGTGAAGCAGAGCGACGTGGTGCCCTGGAAGAACTCCACGCGCGTGAGGGTCCGCCCCGCGCCCGCGCTGGCCGAGGCGCTGAGGGTCGTGCTCCCCGTGGGCAGCGTGGCGCCGGAGACGGGGCTCAGGATGCTGACCGTGGGCGGGCCGGCGACCGTGATGGCCACCGACGCGGAGCCGCTCTCGCCCAGGCTGTCCACCGCCTCCGCGCTCACGGTGTGGCTGCCATTGCCCAGACTGCTCGTGGCCGTGCAGGTGACGGGGTTGGAGACGGGGGCGTTCACGGTGCAGAGCACGGTGGCGCCCGCGCGGAACGTGACGCTGGCGAGCGTGCGGCCCGAGGTGGGCGTGGCCGTGGCGGACAGGCTGAGCG
>NZ_RAVW01000617.1 GCF_003611585.1 Corallococcus exercitus
GCCGTATCCGACGGGCGGGGGCGGCTTCGGCGGCCTGGGGGCTTCCGCCGGCTGCTGGGCCTTCGCGGCCTGGGCCCTCAGCGTGTCCACTTCCCGGCGCAGCCGGAGGACCTCCGCGGAGAGCTGGGCGTAGGAGTCCCGCACCAGTCCGTTGAACACGCGCTGCCGGCCCAGGGTCTCGTTGATCAACACCTGGCACGTCTTGCGGAAGGCCCACTTGGCCACCAGCACCGCCTGACCCATGCCGGCGCGGTGCGTGTGCAGCGGCAGGGCCCGCGTCGTGTCCGCGTTCTCCTCCAGCGCGTGCATGTTGAACGTCAGCGGATCCACGCGCGGCTCCACGCCGTCCTCCGGCACCTCCGCCGGCTCCGACGTGGGCAGCCCGCGCACGCGCAGCCGCTCCTCGATGCGGGCCACCAGGGCCCCCGTGGGAATGTCCCGTCCGAGCAGCTTCATCGGTGTGTCTCCTCCACGATGCGCGCCATCTCTTCCCGGTACGCCGCGACCACCTGGGGCCACGTGTGCCGCTGCGCGTAGATGCGGGCCCGCTGGCCCATCGCGTCCCGGGCCTCACCCACCTCGCGCAGCCCTTCGATGAACGACGCCAGCCCCCGGTACACCCGGCCCGCGCCACTGCGCTCCACCTGTCCCACCAGCACGTCCGAGTGCCCGTTCACCAGCACCGGCGTCCCCTGCGCGAACGCCTCCAGCGTCAGGAGCGACAGGCTCTCGAACTTCGACGGCACCACCACCGCCAGCGCTCCCGCCAGCGCGTCGTGCTTGTCCTGTTCGGAGATGCGCCCCACGTGCCGCACGCCCTCGCCGCTCACGTCCATGTGCGCCTCGCCCGCGAGCACCAGCTCCGGCGCGTCCTGGTACTTCGCCCGCAGCTGGCGGTGGAACGTCAGCAGGTCCGGCACGCCCTTGCCCGGCTCCAGCCGGCCCACGTAGAGCAGGTAGCGGCCGTGCACGCCGTACTTCGCCCGGAAGCGGTCGGGCACCGCCGGCAGCGCCGCCACGCCCACGCCCACCACGCGCGCCCGCGCATGGTCCGGGTGGAAGCGGCCAATCATGTCGACCTCCTCCGGCGTGTTGCACATCAACACCCGGGGCCGGTTGAACACGTCCCCGTAGACGCCGAAGCGGATGGGCGGCTCGTCGTGCGCGGTGGGCACCAGCAGCGCGCGGTCCGCCACCAGCGGCAGGCCCCACGCCGTGGGCGCGTAGAGGTACGTGAAGAACAGGTAGCCGTCGTACGCGTCCTGCGTGGTGGCCAGGTGGTCAATCAGCCCGGGGCTCAGCGGGCCCTGCTCGGCCACCCACTGCTCCTCGCGCAGCCGCTCGTTGCCGTGGCCGAACACCTGGCGCGACAGGCCGTTGAACGCGTGGATGTTGCGCGTGCGCGTCACCGGGAAGCGCAGCACCTTCGTGCGGCCCACCCGGTCCTCGCCGGGTGGGAAGGCGTTCTCCCACGTCAGGTGGTTCTTCGCGCAGGTCGTCACCACCGTGACGTCCCAGTGCGGCGCCAGCTGCTCCGCCACCTGCGCGGCGTGGCTCTCCGCGCCGCCCGTCACCTCGCCGTATCGCTGCACCACCAGCGCCACGCGCGGCCGCTTCGCCGGGGCCTTGCGAGGACGGGGCGGCGGCGCCACCACCCCCTCCAGCGCGCGCGTCAGCGACACCTGCGCGGCGGTGGGGGAGAAGTGCTGGAGCCTTCGCGCCTGGCCTTCGAGCACCGCCTTGCGCAGGTCGCGGTCCTCGCTCAGGTCCACCGCCAGCTCCGCGAGGAACGCGTAGCGCTTCTGGTCGAACGCGATGCCCGCCCCGCCCAGCGTCTCCGGCACGGCCGCCGCCGCGTACGCGAGCACAGGCACTTCGGAGGCCATGGCCTCGATGATGGGCACGCTGAAGCCCTCGTGCTCGCTCATGGAGACGAACACGGACGCGGAGCGGTAGACGGCCACCAGCTCCGGATGCGACAGGCGCCCCAGGAAGTGCACCCCGCGCAGGTCCTTCATCTCGCGCTGGAGCAGCTTGAAGTAGCGGCTGCCCGGCTCGTAGCCGCCGACAATCAGCAGGCGCGCCTGGGGACGGATGCGCAGGAGCTCCCGGTGCAGCGCGAGCAGGTCCTCGAAGCGCTTGTGCGGCATCACCCGGCTCACCGACACCAGGGTGGGGCCGGGCCCGGACAGCTCCGCGAGCTTGTTCGCATCCGCCACGGACGCGGCGAAGCGCTCCTTCTCGATGAAGAGCTGCGCGGTGTGCACGTTGCGGTGGCCCGCGACCCGCAGCTCCGCGCCGTTGAAGTCCGAGTCCCCGATGGACACGTCCAGGAAGGGCGCCATCGCGGCGATCTGCGCGCGGCCCGCCACCAGCGCGTGCTCCAGCGGCGTGTCCCGGTAGAAGCGCGCGGGGCTGATGTTGTGGAACACCACGCCGCGCTTGCAGTCCAGGTGCATCAGCCGGCCGCTCAAGGGCGACGCGATGCCGTGGTGGTACAGCACCAGGTCATCCGGCTTCGGCTTCAGCGTGAAGACGTGGCGGGCCAGGCCCTGCAGCCCTCCCGCGACCTCCTCCGCGTAGATGTCCCCCGCGTGCCCCATGCGGCGCAGCAGGAGTTGCAGGTGCAGCGCGGCCTGACCGGAGGCGTCGCCGGGGCCGAAGCTTGGGATCAACTGATGGACCGCCATGGGGGGCCGTATGTACCACACGGCATGGTATGAGGCGGCCCGTGTCGACCCCCGGACCCATCGCCTTCGACGCCACCCTGTGGGACGAGCCCACCACCGGCATCGGCCTGTACACCCGCTGCCTCGCGGACGCGCTCCAGGCCCAGGGCGTCCTCCTGGACCGGATGGGCGCGCGCAAGTCCGGTGAGCACCCGCGAGGCGTCCAGAAGCGGACGCCGTGGACGCTGGCCACGCTGCCCAAACTGCTCAAGGCGTCACCGCCGCCCGTCTACCACGCGCTCAGCAACTTCAACCTGCCCCTGCGGCGCACGCCGGGCACCGCGTACGTGCTCACCGTGCACGACCTGGTGCCGTTGGATTTGCCGCACACGGTGTCCACGCCGTTCCGGTGGCAGTTCCGGCTGTGGCTCGCGCGCAGCCTGATGCTCGCGGACCGGCTGGTGTGCATCAGCGAGCGCACGCGCCAGGACCTGGTGCGCCGCTTCCCCCAGGTGGAGCCGCGCACTGTCGTCGTGCCCAACGGCGTGGACCACGTGAACGCGCCCACGCTGGACGCGGCCGACGAGGACTTCCTCCACGCGCTGAACCTGCCGAAGGACTACGTGCTGTACGCGGGCTCGCTCGACGTGCGCAAGAACGTGGACCTGGTGCTGGACGCGCAGGAGCGGCTGCACGCGCGCGGCAGGCCCTTCTCGCTCGTGCTCGCGGGGCAGAGCTGGTTCGGCTCCGGCACGGTGGAGACGCGCATCGCGCGGCTGCGCTCGGAAGGGCTGGACGTGCGGGCGCTGGGCTATCAGACGCCGGCCATCTTCTACGCGCTGATGCGCCGCGCGGCGCTGTTCGTCTTCCCCTCGCGCTACGAGGGCTTCGGCCTGCCGCCCCTGGAGGCCATGCGCCTGGGCACGCCCACGGTGGTGTCCACGGCGGGCTCGCTTCCGGAGGTGTGCGGGAGCGCCGCGCCCGCGGTCCACCCCGACGACGCGGAAGGGCTGGCGGCGGTCATCGAGCGGCTGCTGCGTTCGCCGGAGGAGCGCCGCGCGCTGTCGGAGGCGGGCCAGCGTCAGGCCGCGAAGTTCACCTGGGCCCGCACCGCGGAAGGGACGCGGGCCGCTTACGATGCGGCGCTGCGCCACCGGTAGGCGGGCGTCACGGTCAACCGGCCCACGGAGGGCCTCCTGGAGGAACATGCGACTGCTCGTGTGGAGTGGAATCGTCTGCGGAATGCTGCTCGGGTGCGCGGGGTCGAACGCGGCGCGCAAGGACGAGGCCCAGGAGCCGGCCCCTGCCGCTCAGCAGGAAGCC
>NZ_RAVW01000618.1 GCF_003611585.1 Corallococcus exercitus
CCCCTCCCAATCCTGGATCATCCAGCCTTGGCCGCCTTCCTCCGGAGCCAAGCCCTTGAATCCATGGGGTTTTCACGCCGGGTGGAAATCCGGCCCTTCGCCGCGCCGCGTCACCCAGCGGTCGAGAAGATTTCTTCCAGGCCGGCCGGGAGGCTGGTCTGCCACGCGGGGTAATTATGGCCCCCGCTGTAGGGCCGGTACGTGACGCGGTGGCCGGTGGCGTGGAGGGCGGGCAAGAGGCGCTGGTTGCCGTCCTGGAGCCCCTCGAAGCGGCCGCAGTCCATCCAGACGTGCAGGGGGGGCTGGTGGGTGCGCCGGGCCAGGTCGAAGACGACCATGTCGGTGCCCTCGATGGAGAAGGCGCCGGACTGGGACAGCACGCGGCCGAAGACGCGCGGCAGGCGCTGCGCGGCGTAGAGGGCCATGAGGCCGCCCAGGGACGAGCCCAGCACCGCGTGCGCGCCCGGTGTGCGCTGCTCATCCACCAGCGACAGGTGCTCGCGGGCCAGCGGCAGCACGCGCTGCTCCAGGAAGGCCACGGTGGCCTCGCTGCACGCGTACTCGGTGGTGCGGGCCGGGCCGCCGTTGGCCACGAAGGCCATGGCCACCGGGCGCATGCGGCCCGCGGCGACCAGGTTCTCCACCAGCGTGGGCAGCTGCACGCGCTTCAGGTAGTCGTCGCCGTCCAGCACCACCATGAGCGGCACGGGGCCCTTCACGGGCGGCGCGTAGAGGGCCACCGCGCGCTTCCTGCCCACGGCCCACTCGTGCGTCTCCAGCTGGTGGCGCGTCAGGCGGCCCTTCGGCACGTTCCGGATGCGCTTGCCCAGCGGCGTGGGTTCACCCTTCGGCATCCAGAAGCAGTGGTTGAAGTCGCCGAAGCCGTTGTCGGAGCGGCGCGGGTTGAGGACGTCGCGCACGCGGCGGCCCTTCGCGTCCTGGAGCGCGTACTCGACGTAGGCGTCCTCCGGCAGCGCCAGCGAGCGCGCCCACAGCCCCTTGCCCACGCGATCCAGGGGCAGGGGCGTGCCGCGCCAGTCCTGGAAGTCCCCCTGGAGGAAGACCTGGCGGGGCCCCTTCCACACGAAGGTGGCGGTGTCTCCGTCGATGAGCGGCGTGCCCTCTTTGCGCGCGCGGGCTTCCAGCGTCCGGGTGTCGTCCATGCGTGGCGCGCACTGTACGCACCCGTGCGCGAAAGCCCGGGGTCTTGCGCGGCGTCCCCGTCCACCCGCCGACATCGCGGGCGGGAGGCTTGAAGCTCAGGAGGACAGCAGGTCGCGCAGCGCCTCGGTCAGCTCCGGGTGGCGGAACTGGAAGCCCGCCTCCAGCGCGCGCCGGGGCATCACCCGCTGGCCCTCCAGCGCCACGCGCGCCATCTCCCCGAAGCGCGCCTTGAGGACCAGCCCCGGCACCGTCAGCGCCACGGGCCGCTCCAGCACCGCGCCCAGCGTGTGCGCGAAGGCCGAGTTGGTGACGGGCTCCGGCGATGTGGCGTTCACCGGGCCGGACAGGGTGGGGTGCTCCAGCGCGAAGCGCATCAACCGGAGGAGGTCCTCGCGGTGCACCCAGCTGACGTACTGCTGGCCGTTGCCCACCTTCGCGCCCGCGCCCATGCGGAACACCGGCAGCATCCGGTGCAGCACGCCACCCGCCGGGTGCAGCACCACGCCGATGCGCAGCCGCACCGTGCGGATGCCCGCCGCTTCCGCGCGCAGGGCCTCCGCCTCCCAGCCCTGGCACACGTGGGCGAGGAAGTCGTCGCCGGGCGCGTCCTCCTCCGTCAGCGTCCGCGCCGCGCGCGCGCCGCCGTAGAAGCCCACCGCCGACGCGCAGACGAAGTGGCGCACGGTACCGGCCTGCCGCATCGCCTCCACCAGCACGCGCGTGCCCTCCACGCGGCTGTGGTGGATGCGGTGCTTGGCCTCGTGTGTCCAACGTTGGTCCACCGGCTCCCCGGCCAGGTGCACCACCCCCTCCGCCCCCGCGAGCGCGTCCGGCGACATTGGCGTGCTGCCGTCGAAGTAGGAGCCCGTCACCCCGGAGGGCAGCCGGCCGAGCGCGTGCTCCACGTTCCGGCTGAGCACGTGCACCGTATGGCCAGCCTCCAACAAACCCTGGACAAGGCCTGGACCGAGGAAGCCGGTGGCGCCCGTACAGGTCACCCTCACGGGTGGGCCCCCGTCTCCCGCTCGGCGGTCAGGTCCTGGCCCACCAGCTCCCCCAGGGTGGCGAAGAAGCGGTCCTGGTCCTCCGGCTTCATGCGGCCGGAGTACCGGAAGACGAGCGTGCCCTCCGCGTCCAGCAGCATCACCGTGGACGTCTTGGTGGGCAGCTTCCACGGCGCCTCGCCCAGGGTGCCCTTCAGGTCCACCAGGATGGGCACGCCGGCCTTCTTCTCCTCGTCGCGCACGTACGACAGGGCAATCTCCCGGGCGGGGAAGAAGTCATACTTTTCCAGGTTGGCCACGGCGACCACGAAGGCGCTCTGGAGCAGGCCCCGCTCCCGTCCCCGGGCGAACAGCTCCGCCTTCAAGGGGGCGTTGAGTGTCGTGGAGTCCTTGTCCTCGTAGAAGAGGATGACGGGTTTCCCACGCCAGCGGGCCAGCTGGACGCGCTCTCCCTTGGAGGTGCTTAACGTCGCGTCCACCGGCTCCGGCTCCGGGGCGGCGCCACCCGCGCTCCCTGCCGCCAGGGTCACCGTCAACGCACCTGTGATCCATGCCTTCATCGGGAGCCTCGTGTGTACAAGGTTTTTGCAAACCTTAGACATAGCCTTGACAATCTCTGTACGCAAACGCTACCTCTAGGTGGAAAGGCTGCTGCTTTGCTCCCGCCTTCGGAGATCCGCTGTATGGCCACCCTGCTTCCCAACGTGCAGCAGACCTCCGCCGGAGCCGCATACCCCGAGCAAGCCTGGCTGCAGCTCGTGCAGGCGCAGGTGGAGGCCGCGCTCGCCCAGCTGTTCGATCTGCCGGACGAACAAGGCCTGGACGCACGTTGGACACAGGCTCAGTCGCAGACCCGGGCCTATGCGCTGCGGCCGGCGAAGCGGCTGAGGCCCGCGCTGGTGCTGGCGGGGCACGGGCTGGCGCGCGGGAGCACCGCGGTGCCGCCGGGGCTGTGGCGCTTCGCCGCGGGGCTGGAGCTTCTGCACACGTTCCTGCTCATCCACGACGACGTGGCGGATCAGGCGGAGCTGCGCCGGGGCGGGCAGGTGCTCCACCGGATGCTGGCCCCGGGCCGTCCGGGGGAAGACCTGGCCGTGGTGATGGGGGACCACCTCTTCGCGCGCTCGCTGGAGGCGATGCTGGAGTCGGGGCTGCCGGGCGCTTCCAGCGTGGCGCGCTACTACCTGGGCGTGTGCCGGCACACGGCGGCCGGGCAGTACCTGGACCTGGACCTGGCGCGCGTGCCGCTGGCGGAGGTGACGCTCTTCCAGACGCTGCGCGTGGCGCACCTCAAGACGGCGCGCTACGGCTTCTGCGCCCCGCTGGTGTGCGGCGCGATGCTGGGCGGCGCGGATCCGCTGCTCCAGCAGGGGCTGGAGCGGGTGGGGCGCTCGGTGGGGCTCGCGTACCAGCTGCGCGACGACCTCATCGGCCTGTTCGGCGACGCGTCCGTGGCGGGCAAGGCGTCCGACGGCGACTTCACGCAGGCCAAGCGCACCTTCCCGGTGGTGGCCGCGTACGTGCGCGCCACGCCCGAGGGCCGCGAGGAGCTGGAGCGGCTGTGGGCGCTGCCGGTGGAGTGCAAGGACGACGCGGCGCTGGCGCGCGCCCGGGAGCTGGTGGAGCACTTCGGCGGCCGGGCCGCGTGTGAGCGCGCGGTGGAGCGGGCGTCGCGCGCGGCGCGGCGGAGCCTGCAGGCGTTGCCCAACCCCCATGGCATGAGGGACCTGCTGGACGCCCTCATCAGCCGTCTCGCGCGTCGCGCTTCCTGAGGACACCGTCATGAGCGCACAGGGCAAGCGGGTGGTGGTGGTG
>NZ_RAVW01000619.1 GCF_003611585.1 Corallococcus exercitus
CCACCGCCCGGCCGCTGCACCTGGCGAAGCCGGACGCCATCGAGTTCGAGTTCGGCCGGCCCCAGGCCACCGCCTGCAACTGCTTCAGCGCGGACCCGGCGTCGAAGGAGGTGAAGGAAGGCGGCGCGTGCGCCACGCCCCGCTTCGGCACGTACCTGCTCGCGCTGACGTGGGCGCCCACCTTCTGCCGCACCCATCCAGACAAGGAGGAGTGCGAGCACCTGGAGGGCACCTTCGGCGCGACGCACCTCACGCTCCATGGGCTGTGGCCCCAGTTCACCGACGCGGAGGCGCAAGCGCAGCACTGCACCTACCCGGCGTTCTGCGGCGGGCTCTGCGAATGCCAGGGCGCCAATGCCCCCTCGCGGTGCTTCCCCGACCCCGCCACGATTCCGCACGCCATGGGCACCTACGGCCCGGGCTTCATCACGGACAACTTCTTCCTCGCGAACCATGAATGGCCCAAGCACGGCAGCTGCACGGGGATGGATTCCCGGACCTATTTCCAGAGCACCATCGACGCGCTGCTTTCATTGCCGGGCGACCAGGGGACACCGGCCGCGCTGGGGGACAGCGTCGGCGGAGAGGTGGCGCTGGAGGACCTGCGCGCGTCGTTCGGCCAGGACGACAGCGTTGCCTTGAGCTGCGACCCGGACTGCAATCTCACGGAGGTGGGCGTCTGCTTCTCGGTGGATGAGCAGCGGCGCCCCGCGGCGCGCATGCCGTGCCCGAAGAACGTGACCAGCGGCGCCTCCAACAGCTGCGTGGGCAGTGCCTCCCAGCCCCACTGCCCCACCGTGAAGATTCAAGCCGCGAAGCCCTTCAACGGCGGTGGGGGCGGAGGCGGACCGTCCTCCACCTGCGGGCAGCCGGGCCAGGGCCCCGCGTGCACGAATGATCAGCTCTGCCAGGGCCAGGGCTGGGTCCGCTGCGCGCGCTCCGGGTGCTGCACCACCGTGCCCAAGCGCTGAGGCCGGCCCGGTATCAGGCCACGGCCTGGAGGTCGGCGTCGCGCGGCACCTTCGCGGCGGCCACGCGCACGACCTCCGGGCTCGCGCCTTCCTTGTGGGCGTTCTCGCTCAGGTGCCGGCGCCAGGCGCGCGCGCCGGGCAGGCCCTGGAAGAGGCCCAGCATGTGCCGGGTGATGGCGCCCAGCGGCGCTCCCTGGCTCAGCTGCGTCTCGATGTACGGCAGCATCGCGTCCACCACCTCGTGCCGCGTGAGGGGCGCCTGCGTGCTTCCGAAGAAGCGCCGGTCCGCCTCCGCCAGGAGGTACGGGGACTCGTAGGGCGCGCGGCCCATCATCACGCCGTCCACGCGGCCCAGGTGCTCCGCGGCCGCGTCCAGCGTCTTGATGCCGCCGTTGAGGGTGATGTCCAGGTGCGGGTACTCGGCCTTGAGCCGGTGCACCAGTTCGTAGCGCAGGGGCGGCACGTCCCGGTTCTCCTTGGGGGAGAGGCCCTGCAGCCACGCCTTGCGCGCGTGCACGATGAAGCGCGTGCAGCCCGCCGCGGAGACGCGCCGCACGAAGTCCTCCAGCGTGGGCCACTCCTCCATGTCGTCGATGGCGATGCGCGACTTCACCGTCACCGGGATGCGCACCGCTTCACGCATGGCGGCGACCCCGCGCGCCACCAGGTCCGGCTCCGCCATCAGGCACGCGCCGAAGCGGCCGGACTGCACGCGGTCGCTGGGGCAGCCCACGTTGAGGTTGATCTCGTCGTAGCCCCACTCCTCGCCGATGCGCGCGGAGGCGGCCAGGTCCGCGGGCTCCGAGCCGCCCAGCTGGAGGGCCACCGGGTGCTCGGCGGGCGTGAAGCCCAGCAGGCGGTCGCGCTTGCCGTGGAGCACCGCGCCCGTGGTCACCATCTCCGTGTAGAGCAGCGTGTGGCGGGAGATGAGCCGGAAGAAGTACCGGCAGTGCCGGTCCGTCCAGTCCATCATCGGCGCGACACACAGCGGCATGGGGTAGGCCAGGGCAGTCATCGCCCTACCCATATCCGGACTCCCGCCGTCCGCCCAGGGTCTCCCGAGGCCCCCTCTGGAGGCAGGCGGACGACCGAGCTCCGACGGGCCCTGCTTCAGGCCGGAGGCGCCAGCACCACGCCCTGCTCCGCGAGCCACGCGTCCACCAACCGCTGGCCGGCGTCCGTCAGCGTGAAGCCCAGCCCGGCCCACTGCTGGCCGTTGAGCATCACCACCTGCCCCAGCGCGCGGCCGAAGGCCACCTCCGGCGCGGCGTGCTTGAGCAGCGCGCCGGCATAGTGGTGCAGGAACAGGTCGAAGTTCTTCGCGAAGTCCGGGTGCCCGGGCAGCGAGTCGCTGCGCGTGTCCGCCGCCACGTCATACGCCTGGATGAGCGCGCCGAAGCCCAGCACCTCCACCAGGAACGCCTGCATCCGGGCCTGCCCCCGCACCCGGCCGGGCAGCCACCGCTCCGGCCCCTCCGGCGTCTGGAACGTCCACAGCCCCCGCTGACGCGTGGCGGCGAACGGCAGTCCCCCACCTCCCTGCCGCTCAAGCCGGGCCACGCGGCGGTGCACCCGCGGGGGCGCCGCCTCGGAACGCGCGGGAAAATAGACGATGACCGCCGGGGCCGAGCGGGCGCAGTTCATGAGGGACACCACTCCAGAGGGGGAACACCTGCACCGGAATTATCCGGCACCAGCGCCCAGGAGTTGCTTCCCGGCCAACGCTTTTCAGGGGCCGCCCGGCACGGGCCCGGCGAGCGCCTCCACGGCCTCGGGGAGCGTGCCCCGCGAGAGCGCGGCCTGGAGCGTGTCCAGCTGGGCGGACACCACCGCGCGCGACACCTTGGCGCCCGCGCCGTCGCGCACCAGCAATTCCAGCGTGGCCTGCGCCAGCAGGAGCGGCAGCGTGGTGAAGGCGAGCACGTCCCGGGGCGCCCCGGCCAGGTGCAGGGCCCGCACGTAGCGCGCGGCCGCGATCAGGTCCTCGCCCGCGAGCCGCTCCACGTCCTGGAGCTGGACGCCCGCCGGCAGCCACACGCGGCCCTCCCTCCGGTCCTGCCGCGCGTCCTTGAGGATGTTGACCAGCTGGAGCCCCTCTCCGAACAGCGGGGCCAGCGAGCGCAGGTTCGGCGCGTACGGCGCGAGGCGTGGATCCAGGACGAACAGGTCCGTGAGCAGCTCGCCCACCAGTCCCGCCACGATGTAGCAATAGTCACGCAGCGACTGGAGTGACTCCAGTTGCAACAGCCCGTTCTCGGAGGCGCCGGCCAGCACCTGTCCCATGCCCTGCACCGTCTTCAGCACGAAGTGGCGCAGGATGGCGCCGGCCTCCGGGCGCAGCGCGTCCAGGCTGGCCAGCAGCGTGGGGGTGCTCGCGAGCAGGTCCAGGTAGCCCGCGTTCTCGCTGGGACGGCGCGACAGCCACTCGCGCGACAGCGCCTCGGCGTCCACGCCCGGGGTCTCCTGGAGCAGGGACGCGAAGGCGGCCAGTGCCTGGCGCCGCTCGTCGCGCGTCCAGGGGGCGGCGTCCTCCAGCGTGTCGGCGACGCGCAGCAGCAGGTAGCCCAGGCCCACCTCGCGGCGCAGCGGCTCGTCGAGCAGCGGGATGGCGAGCGCGAACGTGCGGCTGGTCCGCTCAAGGAAGTCCGCCAGCTCTTCATCCCGGAACGGCAGGGCCGTCGCGGTGGGAGCGTCACTCAAGGAACCGTCCTCCGGGCACGGGCGCGACGTTGCCGCCCGGGGGCCCTCACTGCCACAAGCCACCCACCGACACACGCGAGAACGTGCGCGCCCGGCACGCGGGTCCCGTAGCGGACAGCGCTCTCCCGGATTCCCGCGCTCAGGCCCGGACCCGGAGCGCGCCAGCGGCCCGCGCACCGGGGGAATTTCCGGTGCACGGGCCTGTCTCTTATACACCTCTCCGAGCCCACGAGACATGCGCAGACCTCGTATGCCGTCTTCTGCTTGAAAAAAAAAAAAACATTCCAACATAAACCACAGAATTTT
>NZ_RAVW01000061.1 GCF_003611585.1 Corallococcus exercitus
GGTCCGGGGCCTCGGGGGCCGGGTGGTGTAGAGAGGACCGGGTGAGTCGTTCCCCGGTCCCCACGTTCCCCGTCGCCACGGCCGCCTTCCAGGGCGTGACACTGCTCTTCTTCGCGGGCTGCGCCGCGTGGCTCGTGCGCGAGTCACGCGAGCTGGGAGGTCGTCCCGGGATGATGTCGCTGGGCGTGGCGGTGGCCTCGGGCGGACTGGCGCTCGTGGCGCTGGGCGCGCTCGTGGGGCTGTCGCGCGGCGGGAGGCTGGTGGCGCTGCGCTCGCGCGCGGAGATGGGCACCTATGCGCTGGTGCTCGCGACCATGGGCGTGCTGGCGCTGGTGGGGCTGCGGCTGCTCTCCGCGGAGGGCCGGCCCGCGCTCGCCACGTTCTGCCTGGGCGTCGCCGGATGGCTCGCGGGCGTGGGGCTGCACGCGGTGCCCGCGCTGTTCCTGGGCCCCACGGGCTTCATCGACTCGCTGGGGCGGCGCACGCCGTTCTCCCGGCTGGAGTGGTTCTCGTTCCAGCGGGAGCAGGGGGACCTGCCGCGCGTGCGGCTCCAGGCGGGGCAGGGGACGCGGCTGCTGCTGGCCTCGCGGCTCGACAGCTCGGAGGAGGCGGCGGTGCGGGCCGCGCTGCTCGGGGCGGGCCTTACCGTCCGGCGGCGGTAGTGCCCTTCCACGGGTCTCCGCCCACGCCGAAGGCCTCCAGCTGGAAGGACTGGGTGCCGGAGACGCGCACCAGGCCCAGCACCGGAACGGCCGGCGACCACTGGGCGGTGATGCCTCCCGCGTACGAGTACTCCGTCACCGCCAGCTTCCTTCCGGCGATCGTCTCCGTGCCCTGGCGGAGCGGATGCGGTTGTCTGTCGGCGCCCGGTTGGTTGAAGGGCGCGGGCGTGTCCGACGGCGGCCGGCCCGGCACCCGCAGGCGCATGAGCAGCACGCTCTTCGCGCTGAAGCGCTCGCCCTCCACCAGGAAGTCGAAGCCCACACGCCCGGTGGCGGGCACGTCGAACTCCAGGAGGAGCCACCGTCCGCGCTTGCCCTCGTGGCGTCCCGGCCCGCCCATCTTGATGACGAACTGCGGAGGCCCGTCCGGTGACGTGTTCAGGTAGCGCGCCCAGCCGCCCTCGCGCACGACGAGCGGCAGGCCGAACAACGCATCCGGCGCGTCGCCTTGCGCCCGCGCGGGCAGGGCCGTGAAGCCCACGAACAGCAGCGCCAACAGCGTCAGGAGCCGTCCCATGCGTCCTCCCCATGTCCCTGGCAGCTTGTCCGACGCGGAGCCCCGGACCGATAGTGCTGTTTCCATGCGCCGCCTCCTGGTTCCCGTGTGCACCGCCGTGCTGCTCTCCGCCACGCCGGCCATGTCCGCCGCGCCCGACGCGGGCCTCACGCCGTCCCGTCCCGCCGCGAAGGGGGTGTCCACCGACGCCGGAACACCGGCTCCCTCCGACGCCGGAAAAGCGGCGTCCTCCGATTCGCCCATCGCCCCCGAGCGCCTCGCGGAGGCGCGCGCCCTGGTTCCGCCCCTCTTGCTCTACGGACAGCTCCAGCCCGTCGTGGGCACGTGGGTGGAATACCTCGTCACCCCGAAGGGGGGCAAAGGCTTCCCCGTGCGCGCCGCCGTGGTGGGCGAGACGCCGCGCGAGCGCGACACGCTCTACCAGGTGGAGGTGGACTACCAGACCGCCCCCCGCGCCCTCATCATCGTCTGGGTGGCCCGCGCCGGCACCGCCCGTCCCATGGTGGAGCGGCTGGCGCTCTCGGTGCCGCCCAACACTCCCGTCTCCGTCCCCGTGGACCTGCTCGCGGATCACACCGAGCTCCGGGGCGCGCTCGTCCGCCAGCGCGACACGGAGCTGCGCTCCGGCCCCTTCGCCGGCAAGGCCCGGGAACAGACCTTCCGCATCGAGACGGGCACCCAGGTGACGGTGGTGACCGCGAACCAGGTGCCGGTGTTCGGCGTGGAGTCCCTGCGCGAAGCGGAGGCCCTCTGGACGGCGCAGAAGAGCGGCACCGGTGCCCGGCCCGCGCTGGACGCCGTGCCGCTCACGCTGCCGCGGCTGCCCGTGCCCTGACTTCAGCCGAACGGGTAGCCCAGCACGCAGTAGAAGCCGCGGATGTAGATGGTGAGCGCCGCGAACATATCCGGCGCGAACGTGGTGATGGCGACGCCGCCGAAAAAGAACGCCATCAGCAAGATCGTGAACTCGGCCAGGGCCTGACCCCGCGAACGCGGACGGCGCAGCCACCGGTAGCCTCGCGACAACCAGCCATTCATCGATTCGACTCCTGGGGAAGAGGGGCACGCTCGAGCACGAACGTGATGAGGGATTCGGGGGGGCCGTCCTTGTCGATGGGCGACAGCGTCAGCGACAGCCGCTCACCGGGACGCTCGAACTCCAGCAGCTCCACGCCCCGCGCCAGGTGCCCGCCCGAAGGCATGTAGCCGCGCGAAGGCAGCTGCGACCGGTAGAACTCCGCGAGCATCGCGGGCGTGCCGTGCGCCACCTGCGTGAGCGTGGTGCTGCCCGCGCTGCCACCGGCGCCGCTGCCCTCGTCCAGGCGCAGCACCGTCACCACGCCCGGAGGCTGAGGCAGGGACTCGGGCGGCGTGCCCTGCAGGTGGACGCCCTCGGGCGCCTCCACCAGGGATGGGAACACCAGCGTGCGCGTCGTCGCGCCGCCCACGCGCAGGGTGGTGACGGCCACCAGCGCGCCAATGCGGTCGTCGTAGTAGTTCACGGAGCCGCCGCCCGAGCCGTCGTCCTGCGTGACGATGTTGCGGCCGCGCAGCCGGAACTCGCGCGCGTAGTACTCCAGCACCTCGCCCGGCGGATGATCCGTTTCGAAGTAGCCCATCTCCATGGGGCTGCCGTTGGTCATCATCCGGCCCATGGGCACCATCGTCACGCCGGGGAAGGACGGCATGATGCGCATCAGCCGGCCCACACCGGCATCCGGGAACGGCGGCGCCGGGGGCAGGGCGATCTCCGGTTGCGAGGGCGGCTTCGCCGGAAGCTCCCGCGACGGAGCGGGCGGATCCTTCAGCACCACGGCGGTGGCCACGAGCGCGAGCAGCCCGCCGAGGCCCAGCCAGCGCGTGAGCGCGCCTGTGTGGTCCGACAGTCCGCTCATGGGACCGCGCAGGCGTCGCTGGCGTAGTGGAAGTACGCCGCCGCCGCGGAGGTGGACTTGATGTAGACGGACTCCGGCTCGTTGGAGAAGGCGGCGCCCTGGAAGAAGTTGCCCCGGCACCGGTAGGCGCGCATGGGCCAGTTGTCACCATAACCACCGGAGTTATCGAGCCCGCGCTTCGTCTTGATGGCCTTGGGCTCGCAGCTGCCGTAGCAGTAGCTCGTGTCATTGCGCCAGTAGGCGGCCAGGAGCACGTCGCCGGGCACCGTGCGCGTCGACGTTTGCGCGTTGTAGTTGCCCGCGGCCGTCACCTCGCGGATGAGCACGGACTGGCGGATGTAGTCATCGGAGAAGGGGAAATCGAGCCCCAGCACGCCCAGCACCGACGAGATGGAGTTCATCGCCCCGCCGCTCACGCCCGCGTAGACGATGTTCGCCGAGCGGTCGTGCGTGAGCTGCTCCACGCGCGGATAGGTCTGCGCGGGATTCTCGCCCGGGCCCCAGGCCCTCCACGTGTCGTGGTAGAGGTAGAAGTGCTCCTGGAAGTTCAGGTCCAGCTCATCGCCGTCGAAGCCCGTCGTGTAGAGGGCGATCTCCCGCGGGATGATGTGGTTGACCAACCGGACCCGCACGTCCGTCTGGACCGCCCCGACGCTGGGGTCGAAGCCCATGTCCTCGGCCAGCTTCGCCGGCGAGCCGCCCAGCGCGCTGACGGCGGCGGCGGCGATACCGCCCACGCCGGAGTTCGCGCCCATCTTGGACATCGCCACGTCCTCGAGCGGCGCTTCCGCGTTCTGGGCCTGGACCTGGATGGTGAGCCCGTTGCGGTAGGCCGTGCCCAGCGTGCCCGTCTTGGTGGAGCCGTCCAGGTCCTGGTAGCGCTGACGCGCCTCCGTGGTGACTGCGGAGAGGTCCTGGCGCACCGTGCGCTCGAAGGCCACGAAGCGCGCCATCTCCGCCATCTTGAGCTTCGCGCGCTGGACCTCCCAGAAGTAGTTCGCCCACAGGATGAGCACGACGAGCAGCGGCGCCAGGAGCGCCAGCTCCACCGTCGCTGCTCCCCGCGCCGCGCGGCGGCCCGAGCGCGTCATCAGTAGTAGATGCCGTTGAGCAGCCATTCGCTGTCCTTCCAGGCGGGCACGATCCACTTGAGGTGGTCTTCGTCCCAGTGCGTGTTGATGGGCGCCAGGCGCGCCGTCCAGAGCGGGTTGAAGAAGTTGGGCTCCTCCTTCCACGTGTTGGGACGGTGGTAGAGGGCGCGGCCCACCGCCATGGCCATCATGCCGCCCGTGCGCTCGCGGAAGTCCTCCGCGTACTTGTCCTGCTTGCCGCCCACGTACCGCCAGGTCATGTCCAGGTATGACTCGTAGATGCCCTCCTGGGTGTTCTCCTCCTCCTTGTCGAACTTGTGGCTGCCACTGCCCTCCATGAACGCGTTCTGGGACAGGTTCTCCAACTCGTAGACCGGCTTGCTACCGGTGCGGTCCGCGCCCATGTCCTTGCTCAGGATGATGAGGTTGCACGGGTAGCCGAAGTGGTTCTGCCGGGGGTTGATGAAGCTGGTGTCGGACGTGACGAACGGCGTGATGCCCATCCACGGGTGGTGGTCATCCGTCTTATTGGAGCCGTATTCCTGGTGGAAGCCGCCCCGGTTGTCCGCCGCCGCGCGGAAGCGCAGCTGGAAGATGGTCTTCCAGCCGAAGAGGAAGCAGGTGGGGCGCACCTCGATGCGGATGTCGTCCGACGCGTAGAGCTGGTCCTTGCGGTTGCCCTCGAAGCCCTCGTCGAAGCTCTTGATCTGGCTGTCCGCCGTCTTGCGGATGCGCAGCTGGCCAATGACGACGCACAGGTTGAAGTCCCACTTGCGGCCAATGAGGATGGGGCCCTTGCCCACGGCCGTCCACTCGCGGCGCACGCCGTTGGCCAGGTTGCCCATCAAGAGCCGGTACTTGGCCATGTTCGGATCCGACAGCTTGTTGGCCTGTACCAGCTTCCCGCGCGTGAGCATGCCGGTGGGGTCCAGTCCCATGGTGGGGCTGCTGCTCAAGGGACCGTCGTCGATGACGTGCAGGAAGTTCTTGGCGTTGGAGTAGTTGATGTCGCCCTGGTTCTTGAACAGCGATGAGAGGGAGGCGTTGGTGAAGGACTGCCCCGAGTCCATGTCCTTGGGGACATCCGCCCGCGGGTCGGTCTTGTCGATGACGTTCCCGTGTCCCTTCGAGGTGTAGAGGTCGAAGAGGGTGCCGGTCAGCATGGCCTCCTGGGCCAGCCACAGCGCAATGTTGAGCGCTGTCAGCACCGGGATGAGGAGGCGTGAGACGGTCTCCACCGTCACCTTCCAGGCTTTTATCGCCGTGGAGACCGCGGCGAAGACCGCGCCGACGCCTGGGATGTATTGCAGGTACTTGGCCGCCGTGCCGATGGTGCGGTCCAGGTACACCGCGTGGCTCACGTAGGACATCACCGTGAGCATCGCGGAGTAGTGCACGATCATCGCGCGGTTGGTGTACGCGAGGAAGTTGTAGGCCCGCGCCTCCTTCACCGCCAGCGAGTACGCCTGCGCGTCCGCGGCGTCCTGCAGCTTGATCTTCTCGTACACGCCCTGGCCGATGTTCACCGACACCATGATGGTGACGGCCAGCACCAGCATGACCACCACCCCCAGCACCATGGCCTGCCCGCGCTCGTCGCGCCGCAGTCTCCGCAGAATCTGAAACATCGAGGGGGCCTTCTGGCCGGCGTCGGGGGAGACGCTAGCCGTCCACGGCGCACGCGTTGGGGCCGCGCGTACCGCTGTTGAGGAGGTTGGACTGCATGCGCATCGAATACGTGGCCACGATGGGGATGGCGAAGACGTTGCTGTTGGCGAGCGTGCGGATCTTCTGATGGTCGTCGCTCTGGCCCGCGCCCGCGTCCTCCAGGTGGTCCGTGAGGCTGCCGCCGTTCACCTTCTGGGTGGTGAAGTTGACGCCCCGCATGGCCAGGCCGTTGAGCGCCTCGCGGCCCATGTAGAAGGCGTGCAGCTGCCAGTTCGCGAACGGGATGCGCATCTCGTAGAAGTAGGTGATGCGCACCGTGAGGAGGTTGGCCTCGATGACCTGCGGGTTGCGGATGTCGTCGTAGTCCAGCTCCCGGCCCTGCATGTGGGAGCCGTAGGAGGAGAAGAGGGTGGGCAGCTGGCTGCGCCGGGGGTTGGTCACCTCCACCCGCACGCGCTCCAGGTCCACCTGCTTGAAGCGCTGGTTCTGGGCCGCCTGACTCCCCAGCGTGTACGCGTCATGGACGATCGCCACTTTGATGAGCGTCTCCACCCGGCCCGGGCCGCCTGAGTTGGGGGGGCCCAGGGTAGGCAGGACCGCCGCGTAGGCGGCCTTCTTCATCAGCTCGCAGTCGCCGTGGTTGACGATGCCCGAGCGCGCCGCACGGTACGCGGCGTACTCCGTCATCAGCCGCGCGTGGTGCAGCGTCCCCAACTGGAGGATGCCCAGGATGAGGAACACCATCACCGGGATGACCAGCGCGGACTCCACCAGCGCCTGGCCTGACTCACCGGGATGGGTTGGCAGGGACTTTTTCATGGGACGCCCAATCTTCACACGGTGTGTCATGGGGATGCCAGTCGGCGTCCGCCGGAAGAGGCCACCTGTTGGGTGGTGGCGGTTTCTACCGGGAGCGCCGCGCGGGCTTCGGGCCGTGCACCAGCGTGGCCACGAGTGTCTTCACCAGCGCTTCCGCCGGTGCGCCCTGGAATCCGGAGCAGGTGAGCTTGAGGCTGATGATGCCGTGCAGCCCCGCCCAGAACACCTCCGCCAGGCGTTCGGCGGACGTGGCCTCCAGGGCCCGGCCATCCGCCTTCAGGTCCTCGAAGGCCCGCACCAGCAGGGCGAAGGACTTCGGGCCCGGGCCCTCCTTCTTGTCCTGGAAGAGGTCCGCGGACAGCTTGGGGTCCTCCATGAAGATGAGGCGGTAGGTCTCCGGGTGCTTCAAGCCGAAGGCCAGGTACGCCTCCGCCAGCTGTGACAGCCGCTCCGCGGAGTCCTTCACGGCGGCCGCCGGCTCCAGCGCCGCGAGCAGCTCCTGGAAGCCGCGCACGCACAGCTCACGCGCGATGGCGTCGCGGTTCTCGAAGTGGAGGTAGAGCGTCGCCGGCGCGTACTCCACCGCGTCCGCCAGCTTGCGCATGGAGAGGGCGCCAAAGCCTTCCTTCATCACCATGTCGCGAGCCACCTGGAGGATGTGCTCCCGCAGCTCCCCCCGCTGACGCTCCTTGCGCTCCGTGATGCCCATGTCACGAGGTTAGGCCTTGACGAAACGAACGGCCAGCAATAAATGAACGGTGTTCACCGAACGGTGTTCATAAAAATATCGGCCGTTCAATTCATCCGGGAGGACGACATGGAGACGGTGGCGTTGTTCGGCGCTTCGGGCGTCATTGGGCAGGGTGTGGCGCGGACGCTCCAGGCGCAGGGCCGGCCGTACCGGGTGGTGGGGCGCTCGGAAGCAAGCCTCCGGAGGGAGTTCGGCGCGGACCCTCGGGCGGAGGTGGTGACGTGGAATCCGGAGGACCCGGCGTCCATCCGGGCCGCGGCGCGGGGCGTGCGGACCCTCATCTACATGGTGGGGGTGAACTACTGGCAGTTCCACCTGCACCCGGAGCTGATGCGCCGCACGCTGGACGCGGCCATCGCGGAGGGCGTGGAGCGCGTGGTGCTCATCGGCACGGTGTATCCGTACGGGATGCCGCGCACCGCGACGGTGGTGGAGTCCCATCCGCGCGAGCCGAACACCTACAAGGGCCGCATGCGCAAGGCGCAGGAGGACCTGCTCCTGGAGGCGGACGCGGCGGGCCGGATCAAGGGCACCATCCTCCGGCTGCCGGACTTCTACGGACCGGGCGTGGAGCGCAGCTTCCTGTACCGCGCCTTCGTCGCGGCGAACCAGGGCAAGCGCGCGCCGCTCATCGGGCCGCTGGACACGCCGCATGAGTTCGTCTTCGTCAACGACGTGGGCCCTGTCGTCACCGCGCTGATGGACGAGCCCCGCGCGTACGGCCGCTTCTGGAACCTGGCGGGCGCGGGCGCCACCACGCAGCGCCAGATGGTGAAGGAGATCTACGCGCAGGCGGGCCACACGCCGAGGACGATGACGATGGGGAAGACGCTGGTGCGGCTGGCCGGCCTCTTCGACCCGTTCATGAAGGAGCTGGTGGAGATGTACTACCTGCTCACCAACCCCGTGCTGCTGGACGACTCCGCGCTGCGCGGCCTGCTGGGCACGGTGCACAAGACGCCCTACGCGGAGGGCATCCGCCAGACGCTCGCGGCCCTGCGCAAGGAGCAGGCGGCGAAGTCACGTCCGGCGGCGGTCCCCGCGGCGACCTGAGCCGCGGCCCTCAGGCGGTCCGGGGGGAAGGGGGACGCGCGCCGCCAATGCCGCGCTCGCGCGTGCGGGCGTTGGCCAGGCGCTGCCGGTGGCCCCCGAGCAGATCGCTGCGGGTAAGGATGCCCACGACGTGCTCCGGCCTTGCGCGGGAGACGACGGGCAGGCGGCCCACGCCCTCTTCCACCATCAGGTCCGCCGCCTCGCGCAGGGAGCTGTCGTCGAAGACGACCGCCGGGGGCCGCTTCACCACGTCCCGCATCCGCCGGTCGCCGCCCGACTGGCCGTCCAGCAGGTCCCGGCGCGTGACGACGCCCACGAGCGCCCCCTCCCGGGAGACGACGGGGAAGCCCTGGTGGCGGGAGCCCGCGGCGTCGGACGTGAGCCACGTGCGCACCTCCTCCAGGAGCATGTCCGCCTGCAACGTCACCACGGGCTTGAGGCCGTGGTCGCGCACGAGCGCCTGGCCCAGCGCGTCCGCGCCCAGCTCCGTGGGGATGCGGACGCCGCGACGGGCCAGCTTCTCCGTCATGATGGAGTGACGCATGAGCAGCGCGGACACCAGATAGGACGCCGCGCAGCCGGCGAGCAGCGGCAGCAGGCCCATGGGCTGCCGCGTGGTCTCGAAGGCGAACACCACCGACGCCAGCAGCGCGCGGGACGCTCCGGCGAAGAGGGCGGCCATGCCCACCAGCGCCGCGACGCGCACGTCCACGCCCAGGCTGGGGAACAGCTGCGTGGCGAGCAGCCCCAGACCGGAGCCCAGACCTCCGCCCAGCGTGAAGAGGGGGGCCAGCGTGCCGCCGGACGTCCCGCTCCCCAGCGCGACGGACCAGGAGATGAACTTGAGCGCGCAGAAGACGAGCATCGCCGTCCCCACGAAGCGGCCGGACAGGATGTCCTCGATGTTGGTGTAGCCCACGCCCAGCGTGCGCGGGGACACCAGGCCCACCACACCCACGACGATGCCGCCCAGCGCGGGCCACCACATCCAGTGGATGGGCAGCTTCTCGAACGCGTCCTCCAGCCAGTACACCGCGCGCGTGCACAGCACGGACGCGCCGCCCACGATGAGGCCCAGCACGCCGTAGAACACGAGCGCCGTGCCGGACGGCGTGGTCAGGTCCGGGATGGCGAATGCCGGCGCGCCGCCCACGAAGGCGATGCGCACGCTGGTCGCCGTGGCGGTGGCCAGGGCCACGGGGATGACGGAGCGGGGCTTGAACTCGAAGAGCAGCAGCTCCACGGCGAGGAGCACGGCGGACACCGGCGCTCCGAACGTGGCGGCCATACCCGCGGCGGCGCCTGCGGCGAGCAGTGCCTTGCGCTCGTCCGCCGTGACGTGGAGCACCTGTCCCAGGAGCGACCCCAGCGCGCCGCCGGTGGCGATGATGGGCCCCTCCGCGCCGAACGGGCCGCCGGTGCCGATGGCGATGGCCGACGACAGCGGCTTGAGCAGGGTCATCCGGGGCGGGATGCGGCTCTGGTTGAAGAGGACCTGCTCCATGGCTTCCGGGATGCCGTGGCCCCGGATGGCCCGCGAGCCGTAGCGCGCCATCAGCCCCACGATGATGGCGCCCGCCACGGGCACGAGCACCACCCAGCCTCCCAGCGTGTTGTCCCCGGGCGACACCGGCTGCACGGACAGCCGCCCGAAGAAGGCCAGGTTCGTCACGAAGTGGATGAGCGTGCCCAGCCCCTGAGCCACCAGGCCGGCGGCGACCGCGAGTGCCACCGCCAGGAGGCTGATGAACACCGTGCGGGAGTCCACCGCCACGGAGGCGGCGGGGGTGCGCAGGCTGGCGAGCGCGGGGCCCATCGACGGGGCCACGGGGAGGCCGGCCCGTTCCTCCGGCCTCTCACCCAGGCCCTCCTCGATGCGTTCAACCTCAGGCTTCTTCATCCGTAGGCTCCTGTGTCTTGCGGCGCCGCGATGGGCGCGAGGATTCGTCTTCGAAAAAGAGCGGGGCTTCGTCCCCGTCCAGCCCCAGTGCGCGCACCCAGGCGTCCAGCCCTTGGACCAGCCCCGCGCGCACGTCAGGCTTCAGGCCGCGCAGTCCGGAGATGAGCTGGGCCTGGGCCATGGGCGGCGCCTTGCGCACCAGCGCGCGGCCCTTGGGCTCCAGCGCGACCTCCACGCGGCGGCCGTCCTCGTCGGAGCGGCGGCGGCTCACCAGCCCCTGCTCGATCAGCTTCGTGACGACGACGGACACGCTGCTCTGGTGCGTGAGCGTGCGCTCCGCGAGCGCATTGATGGAGCAGGGCCCGGACTCCGCCAGCGTCTGGAGGATGAAGAGCTGGGCGCCGCTGATGCCCACCAGCCGTTCGGAAGCACGAGCGGAGACCCGCAGCAGCCGCACCAGCCGCCGCACGCCGTCCATGGCCGCGCGCACCTCGCCGGAGACCTCCGCGGGCGGCGTCGGTCGAATTGAATGGGAGCCCATATATCTGCCCGCAACCTACGGGGCAGGGTTCGCGGGCACAAGCAAAAGCGAGGGGGATGCCTGGCCGCTCGGTGGCCGGACGGAGCGCGGAAGAGGGAAGGACTCACCGTCGGAGCGCGGGCGGTGCATGTCACCGCGGGAATCCCAGCGAGGCCCGGCAAAGGTGCCCGGGCCTCACTGGGCAAAGCGACCGCGGCTCAGGTGCCGGCGGTCTTCCGGCGTGGCGGTGCAGTGCCTTGCGTCGCGGCCGGAACCGGCGGGGCCGGATGCTCACGCTGGGCCAGCAGCCAATCCACGAAGAGGCGCGCGGCCGGGCGCAGCCGCCGGTGTGAGGGGTAGACGACGAAGTAGCTGGCGCGGGTGGGCACGATGGGGCCGGGCAGCCGGATGAGTCGGCCGTCCGCGAAGTAGGGCGTGACGATCTTCTCGCGCGCCAGCGCCGCGCCCAGGCCCTGCACCGCGGCCATCAGCGCGCCGGTGGTGTCGCTGAAGCTGTAGCGCTCCTCGACGCGCACCCCGCGAACGTCCGCCGAGCGGAACCAGTCCTGCCAGCCCTGGCGGGAGAGGTCCGCGATGAGCGGGAGCTTCGCCACGTCCGCCGCCTCGCGCACGTGCTCGATGCCCGCGAGCCGCGAGGAGGCCACGGGGAACAGGGCGTCGTCCATCAGGGGCTGCGCGCTCAAGCCCGGCCAGGGGGGCTGGCCATAGCGGATGCCCAGGTCCGGCCCGCCCTCATCGAAGCGGGTGAGCGCCATCTCCGTGTCCACGTGGATCCGCACGTGCGGGTGCAGGGTCGTGAAGCCCGGCATGCGCGGCAGCAGCCACGCGTACGTCAGCGAGTGCACGGTGGTGACGCGCACCACGGCGTCCTCGTCCCGCGAACGCTTGAGGCCCCCGAGCACGTTGTCCATGTCCGACAGCGCGGTGCTGGCGGCGTCCGCGAGCTGGCGCCCCTCGGCCGTCAGCGCCACGCCCCGGGCATGCCGCTGGAAGAGCACGACCCCCAGCCGGTCCTCCAGCTTGCGGACGTGGTGGCTGACCGCGCTGGCGGTCAGGTGCAGCTCCTCCGCCGCGCGAGCGAAGTTCTGGTGGCGGGCGGCGGACTCGAAGGCCGCCAGGGCGGGGAGCAGGTCGGTGCGCAGGGTCATGGGCCGAGCCTCAAATCTGGCTCATGTCTGACACGGAAAGGATGCGCTTGTGAAGCGGAGGTGGCGGCGTGAAGAAAGGGCCAGACAGAAGTCAGATTCCTTCCTCGCACGAGGGGGCCATCATGAGCGCATCCGTTCCCCATCCCCAGGCCGTGACTCCCACCTTCACCCGGGCGTGGCTCACGCCGCTGGAACTGGGCGGGCTGGCCGCCATCTGGGGCGCGTCCTTCCTGTTCCTGCGCATCGCGGCGCCGGCCTTCGGCCCCATTCCCCTGGTGGCGCTGCGCCTGGTGCTGGGCTCCGCGGTGCTGATGCCCTTCCTCTGGCGTGCGCGCTCGGTCATGCGTCCCGCGCTGTGGCCCCGGCTGGCGCTGGTGGGCGTCATCAACGCGGCGGTGCCCTTCTCGCTCTTCGCCTGGGCCGCGCGGCAGGCCCCCGCGGGTGTCGGAGCCATCACCAACAGCATGGCGGTGCTCTTCACCGCGCTGGTGGCGTTCGTCTTCTACGGCGAGCGCATCGGGGGCCGGCGCGCGGTGGCGCTGCTCGCGGGCTTCGCCGGGGTGGTGGTGCTGGCCAGCGGCAAGGCCGCGGGCGCGAGCGTCGCCTGGGCCGTGGCGGCGGGGACCACGGGCGCGTTCCTCTACGGCATCGGCGCGAACCTGGTGCGCCGCCACCTCACCGGGCTGCCGGCCGCCGCGGTCGCCGCCGCCACGCTGGCCTGCGGCGCGGTGCTGCTGCTGCCCTTCGCGGTGGTCATGTGGCCCACGGAGCCCATCGGCCTGCGGCCCTGGCTGGCGGCGACGGCACTGGGCATTGTCTGCACCGGCTTCGGGTACGCGGTGTTCTACCGGCTCATCCAGCGCATTGGCGCGGCGCGCGCCGTCGTCGTCACCTACCTGGTGCCGCTGTTCGCGGTGGCCTGGGCCTGGCTGCTGCTGGGCGAGCCGCTGACGCCCACCCTGCTGGTGGCGGGCACGCTCATCCTGGGGAGCGTGGCGCTGGGGCAGCCGCCCTCGGCGACGAAGAAGGCATGAGGCGTCAGGTCCGCTCGAACTTCCAGATGCGGTAGCCGTCGCGGACCTTGGGCATGAACCGGCGGACGACGAACGCCGGACCGCGCTTGCCGGCCAGCTCCAGCGAGCGCAGCGGGACGGAGGTGGAGGACGCGGCCGTGTAGCCCGCCTCCAGCAACGTCGCCTCCGGCGTGTCCGTCATGTCCTGGAAGGACGCGCCCATGCTGGCGAGCACCGCGTGCAGGTCGCGGCCGTACTCACGCTGGAAGGTGGCGCGCATCAGGTCGCAGTACACGGCGTGGTGGGGGAACACCTGGGCGAGCACCGCGAGCATGTCCCGCCGCTGCGCGTTCGACAGGTACATGAGCACGCCCTCGATGATGACGTGCGTGCGCCGCGAGTCCTGGTAGGGCGCGAGCTTGTGCGCGAGCGACTCCGCCGCGAAGTCGATGGAGAGGCGCTCGAGCGGGTTCTTCGCCTCCGTCACCGGCAGCTTCGCGTCCTTGAGCGTGATGATGGCGGGCTCGTCCACCTCCAGCCACCGGCCGCCGCGAAGCCGGTAGGCCCGCGTGTCGAAGCCCGCGCCCAGCACCACCACCCGCGCGTCGGGAGTCCGGTTCAGCTCCTCCTGCACCAGCGCGTCGATGATCTGATGCCGCCCGGCGTTGCTGGCGTTGGCCTCGAGGAAGGACTGGAAGCGGGCCCAGACCTGCCGCGCCTCGTCATCCATGAAGCGGGAGGCGAAGGTGTCACCGCACAGCGGCCGGGGCTGGCGTGCGTCCTCTGCCCGGCAGGCCAGGGTGTAATAGGCGGTCTTCGAGATGGCATTGGCCATGGGGAGGGCTCCTTGAAACCTGCGCGCAGCTTGCATGAGATACGGGCTTTCTCGAAAGGTTGGTCCAGATGCGATTCGTAATGGCGCTGGGCGTGGTCGCGTTGGGGGCGGGTTGTGCGCATGCCCCGAAGCCGGCGGACCCGGCCGCGCGGGCCCAGCAGCTCTCTACGGAGGCCGAGCAGGCCTATGACGCGCTGGACTTCGAGCGGTGCGCGGAGCGCTTCCGCGCCTCCGGCGAGGCGTACGAAGAGGGGCCGGACCGCGCGGAGTCCTTCTATCGCGCCGCGGGGTGCGCCTCGCTCGGGGGCCACGCGGAAGCGGCCGTGGACGTGCTGAAGCGCGCGGTCCAGGGCGGCTACTACGACGCGGATCATCTCGAATACGACCCGGAGCTGGCGGCGCTGCACCCGCTGCCCGCGTGGAGCGGCATCGTCGCGCAGGCCCGCGCCAACCTGGCGAAGGCACCCGAGGCGCCGTTCCCGGTGTTCACGCTCATGGGGCTGGACGCCTTTGGCTCGCGGCGGGTGGATCGGGAGACGGTCCGCCAGGTGCTGGGGCTGGAAGTAGGCAAGCCCATCGTCCACAGCGCCGCCGTCTTCAGGCAGAAGGAAAGCCTCCTGCGCAATCAATACAACCTCGTCTTCGCCCGAGCGGGCATGACCATGTACTTCGCCGAGGAGCGCAAGGGCACGGCGTTCGTGGTGATGGACATGGTGGATGCGGAAGATGCCGCGGTCCGGGCTCACGTCCTCGCCGCACCCAAGGGCCATCCCACGGATCCGGAAGGACTGGTCGCCCGGTGGGATGAGTATGAGCAGCGCCTGCAGCAGCTCCAGATGCAGGGCAAGCTCGCTGAGGACTCCACCTGCAAGGCCACGCACTGCATTGGAGGGTTTGGCCATCCGGACCTGGTGGCCTTCGAGCCAGAGTTCCTCGCGAAGGTCCCCAAGCACCTGGACGCGCTGACGGCGGTCCTGCGCGAGGACGCGGACGCGCGAAAGCGGGCCGCCGCCGCGTACCTGCTGGCCTACGCGCCCACGGCCCTGGAGACCGTCGAACGCCTGCGGCCCTTCATCCGGGATCCGGATGAGGGAGTGCGCAACAACGTGCTGCGCGTGTTGACGGCCACGCAGCAGGCGGCGAAGCAACCATTGCTGCACGTGTCCACGGTGGTGGACGCAGTGTCACTGCCGACGTCGATGGACCGCAACAAGGCGGTGTATCTGCTCACGTACCTGCTGGAGGACATGCCTCCAGGAGAGCTGAAGCTTCAGCGGACCGAACTCATCCGCCAGCTGGGAGACACGCTGGTCGCGATGTCCGCGCTCCAGCTGCCCATCAACCGCGACCCCGCCATCCTGGTGCTGAAGCAGCTCTCCGGTGAGCAGTACGAGACCGCCGACGAGTGGCGCGCGTGGCTCGCGCGTCAGCCAAAGACGGCGGGGTAGGGGGCCCGTCAGCCCGCGACGACGACGGAGATGGGCGTGGAGAACTGCCGCACGACGCAGTCCTCCGCGCTCCCGTCCTCCCACGCCAGCATCGCGAACTCGGCCGGCGCATCGAGCGCGACGATGGGGTGGTGCCACACGCCCCGGTGGTAGTTCACGCCCTGGCCGGGGCCGCAGACGAACGCGACGAGCCCCTCCAGGTCCGGCCCGCCAGAAGGCACGGTGGGCGCGACGCACACCAGGAAGCGCGAGCAGCGCATGGGCAGGAACGCCTGGCTCGACTGGGGATGGTGTTCCAGCAGCTTCACGGTGAAGGGCAGCGGCTGCGGCACGGAGCGGAACACCGCGAGGTTGGGCTGCGCGCCCGCCCGGCCGTTCTCCAGCCGCGCCGACCAGTCGAACCGCACCGCGGTGCCCTGGTTCGCCGAAGCGCCGCTCTTGAGTCCGGCGGACACGACGTCCCCGAAGGGCGCGAAGCCCTCCGGCGTCAGGGGCAGGGCGACGATGGAGCGGAGCGGGGCGGGAGCGTCCTTCATGGGGAGCCGACTATAGAGGCGCGTGCCCCGGGACGTCAGGCGGCGTCGGGCCGCGTTCCCGGCTAGGCTTCGCGTCCGGGAGGCCGCGATGCAGGCCCATTGCGAGCAGTGTGGCACGCCACTTCCGGGCCTGGCGCCCGGCCATGTCCTTCTCACCTGCCGGGGCTGCGGCGTGACGTACCACGTGCGCGACAACGGCAGTTTCCGCCGCGTGGACGGCCCTGTCGCCCCGACGGACGGGAAGCCGGTCGTGGCCCGGGGCTCGGTCTCCGTGGCGCCTCCCAACTTCCTCGTGGAGCGCGACGACGGGGCGCTGCGCATCGGGTGGACGGCCCCGTCCTTCGACGCGATGTACGCCGTGCTGGGCATCCTCCTCGTGGCGGTGCTCTTCGCCGTCCGTTTCCCCGACCAGGTCGCCAGCTTCGACGTGCTTGAGTGGAGCTGTGTGGGTGGGGTCCTGCTCATGGGCCTCTATCCGGCGATCGCCATGGCCCTCAACCTGACCTGGGTGGAGGTGAAGGGAGACACGCTGCGCATCACGTCGAAGCCGCTGCCCGTGTTCGGCGCCGCGGTCGTGGATGTGCGCACCCTGGACTCCCTCGCGGTGCACGCCTTCACGCGCAAGGGCGGCAAGGGGCTGTACGTCCTGCGGCGCTTCGCCCTGCACGCGAGGACGCGGGATGGACAGACGCTGACGCTGGTGACCGGCTTCGAGAACGAAGGCGATGCCGCCTGGCTCGCGGACACCCTGCGCCGTCACCTGCGGTTGAAGGACGGCCCCTGGGGCGAAACGGTCTCCTCGGACGACTGAGCGGGCGTGGGGAAGGGGCCGTGCGCGCTCAGTCCGCGAAGGAATTGGGCGCCTTGCTGAACCCCGCCTCCCGGTGGTGCACCAGCCGCTCCGAGCGCGAGGCGCCCTCCAGCGCGGCGATGATGGCCTTCTCCGCGTCCGGCCCCCACTCCTTCACCTTGGCCGGATCCACGCCCTTGTCCTTCACGTACTTCTCCAGCGCGGCGGCGGCGACCCTCGCGCCCGAGCCGGCGTTGACCGCGAGGTCGGTCATGATGGCATTGCCATACTCGCTGGTGACGACGTCCTTGAGCTTCAGCTTCGCCGCCTTGGGTTTGCCCTCGGCGTCCTTGCCCGTCACGGGCACGGTCGTGTTGCGGGTGCCGGAGATCTTCCCCTCGTCGGCATATTTGATCTGGGCCTGTTGCATGGCCGGGTCGGCGCCAGCGGCCATGAAGACGGCGGCCAGCTTCACGTCGGTGCGGATGGCCTCGGCCGCGGCAACGCCCTTGAGCACCGTGCCGTCCGGGCGGGTGAGCACCACGCCCTTGGCGTCGACGTCGAGGCCGAACTTGCCGAAGCTCTTCTCGTACTGCGCCGGGTCGGTCTTCTTCAGGTCGCGCATGAACCCGGCCAGCGTGCCGTTGCCGTCCTTGCCGAGCGTCCACTGGGTGAAGCCCCACGAGACGCGCCCGATGTCCCAGGTGTTCACCTTGCTGAAGGTGCCCTCCAGGCCGGAGATGGACGCGAGGATCTTCTGCCGGTCCTCGCTGATGCCGCTCTTCTCCAGCTGGGACGTGACCTGAGCGGCGGAGTCACCCGACACGGCGCCGCCATCCACCGCGCTCCACGAGTTCGTGTACGCCGTCTCACGCCCATCCCGCATGGTCACGGTCGTCCCGTTCACCGTGACCTCCGAACGGGTCTGCTTCACGGCGACCATGGGCGCGTACGCGTCCACCCGCGCGAGCAGGCCGTCCTTCACCGTCTTCGCCCGGGCCTGCGCGTCGGTGACCTTCGCCTTCGCCGCGTCGAGCGCGGTCTTCTGCGACTGACGGAACTTCTCCGCCTCGACGGGGTCCTTCGGCACCTTCGCCTTCTTCTGCTGCTTCTCCAGCTTGGAGAGCCCACGCTCGGCGACCTTCACCTCCGCGGTCGCATGGCGGAGGGAGGGATTGTCACCGATGTGATCCTTCAGCCACGCCTTGACCTTCTCACCCTCGGCCTGGACGGTTGCATCCGCGGCCTTGAGCTTCTCCTGCGCGGCCTTCTTCGCCGGCTCGGTGGTGGCCGCGTTGACGGCCGCCTGCGCCTTGTTGCGCGCCTCCACCGCCTTCTTCAGCGGGGCGTAGAGCTTCGCCTTCGGGGGCTTCCAGGTGGCGACGTTGCGGGGGATGAGGTCGTTGAGCTCGACGGCGTTCCCGCGCTGGAGGGTGCCCTCGTCCTTGGACTTCACCTGGATGCCATCGAGGTTCTTCTGGATGTCGCTCGCGGTGGCGGCCGAGACGGTCGTGGTCGCGGCGGCCTTGGCCGAGGCCTGCACCGGCGCGGTAGGGGCGGCCGGCCCCTGGCGTCCGAGCGCCGTGAGCGCGCGCTTCAGGTCCGCGCCCTCGAGCTCCAGGTTGAGCGCGTCCTCCAGCGGTGTGCCGGTCAGCTTCTCGTACTTCTGCGCCACCTCCTTGAGCTGGGAGGGGTCCAGGCCTTCCAGGGCCTGGAAGACCGCGGCCTCGTCGGTGCCCCAGATGTCATCCATCGCCGTCTTCAGCTTCGCCGCGGCGGCATCCGCGGCGCTGGTGGGCGCCGAGCGCTTCTGGGTCCCCGCGGACGCGGACAGCGGGTTGAAGGAGAAGCCCTGGTGGGAGGGGGGACGCCCGCGAATCTGATCCGCCAGCCGCTTGAGCGTCGCGCCCGAAGCGCCGCCCGCGACGGCCTTGAGGAGGAAGGTGCGCTCCGCGTCCGCGTCGGACCGGGGTGAGGCCTTGGTGCTGAGGCCCGCCTTCGCCAGCAGGGTCGACAGGTCCTTCTGCTGCGCGGGGCTGAGTCCGCCCAGGACGGTGGCGATCGCGCCGGCGTCGGTCGGGGACAGGCCGTTCGAAAGCGCCTTCAGCAGGGCCTGTCGCGTGGGGCCATCCGGGAGGGCGGAGAGCTGCTGCTCCATCTTCCGCTGCGCGGGGGCCTTCGCGCCCGCCGCGACCGGAGCGGCCATGGACGAGGCGGAGCTGGAGCGGCGCGAAGAAGCCACAGCCGCGGCTTGGGGCGCCTGCGTCACTGGCGTGTCCACGCTTGGAACGGACGGCGTCGTCGGACCGGGGAAGCCGGAGATCTTGACCATGGGGTCGCCAGCCTAACGCACTGTCTGTATGGCTGACATCCAGGGGCCGGGAACGCCGGGGGGCGGAGGGAGCGAGCCCAGGGCTCCCGGCCGGGGAAGGGCCGGAAGAACGCGGCGCGCCCCGCCTCCTTCCTGCCATCCCGAGCACCCGTCTCCACCGTGAGTGGGGGAGGCAAAGACAGTCATGGCGCAGGGATATTCCATCAACATCGGTTTGAACGCGGTGGATCCGAAGCACTACGCGGGCTGGGATGGCCAGCTGAAGGCGTGCGAAGCGGACGCCGAGGACATGATCAGCATCGCGAAGGCGCAGGAATTCAGCCGCATCCGCCCCTTCCTCACGAAGGACGCCACGCGCGCGAGCGTGCTCGCGGAGCTGGGCGAGGCGGCGTCGGTCCTCCAGGCCGGAGACCTGTTGTTGTTCACCTACTCAGGGCACGGCGGCCAGCTCCCTGACATGAACGGGGATGAGGACGACGGCCTGGATGAGACGTGGTGTCTGTACGACGGGGAGCTCGTCGACGACGAAATCTACCAGGCAATGTCGAAGCTCAAGGCCGGCGTGCGGGTCTTCATGCTCTCCGACAGCTGCCACAGCGGCTCTGTGAGCAGTGTGGCCTATGCGGCCCTGCGCTCCAGCGGCAGCCTGCAGTTGCTGGCGGATTCCATGCGGAGCACGGAGCCCACGGAGCGGCACTTCAAGGAGATGCCGCTGGGCATCGAGCAGCGCACGTATCGCGAGAACAAGGCGATGTACGACGCCATCCTGAAGGGGCTGCCCAAGGAGGACCCGAGGCTGACGCTCAAGGCCACGGTGCTGCTCATTTCGGGCTGCCAGGACAACCAGCTCTCCAGCGACGGCGTCTACAACGGCCTCTTCACGGCCAACCTGCTGCGCGTGTGGAACGGCGGGAAGTTCAAGGCCACCTACCCGACGTTCCACCGCCGCATCCTGCGCACCATGCCGCCCATCCAGTCCCCGGCGTACTCCATCATCGGAGTGCCGAGCCGCGAGTTCGAACGGCAGATTCCGTTCCACGTGGGCTGAGGCGGCAATCGACGTACTGCTCGGTGCCGGCACCGTCGAGGTGCCGCGCCTGGGCCTTCGAGAGCAGCTCCAGCGGCGTGAGCCGGGTTCCATGGACGCCTCCGAGAAAGACAGGGCGTCGTTCAACGCGTGAAGTTGTCTGCTGGCCTGGACCGGTCCGGGCCCTCCTGACCAGTGGAGTGGACAGTTTCGCGAGGGGGCTCACTGGGGGTGGCTGCTGGCGCGCGAAATGCTTTGCCTCTCCCTGTCTCACAACCCAGGGGGTCTCATGGAGAAGGCCTGCAAGACCAGTAGTTTCATGGATTCCACGCGCATGCCCACTGCTAGCGCGGATGCGTTGATCCAATGGTGGGATCGCCTCCTGCCAGATGACCTCGCGTACCGTGGCTACCTGCCGTTCAAGGTCAAGGTCCATAGCAACACCGTCCAGGATGGGGTGCAGACGCTGAAGTTCTTCGTGGTCGGCCATCCGTCGCCCTCGGACCAGCCCTTCACGCTGAAGCTGCAGCTCGAGCACAGCTATGTCTGGCCTGACCTGCCTTCGACGGCCCAGCTGGGCACGCAAGACCAGTTCGGGTTCCTCTTCCTGACCCCGCTGTGGTTGTCGAAGAACGGCGTTCCCGACAGCCTGGCCGAGGGGGGCGGCAAGTGGCCGATTGGTGCCGACTCCGCCCTGGCGCTTGCCCTTCAGCTGATCCGGCTGCTGCAAAACGAGGAGCTGCGCCAGAAGGTGCAGGGCCTGATGACCGACTACTCCCTCTCCAAGGGCTAGGAGCACCATGGACTCCTACCTCACCGTCATCTCCTATCCGGCGAAGATGGAGACCGTCTTCGAGAACATTGCCTTCAACGTTCAATGGCAGGACTCGCAAGAGCGGCAGGACGCGCAGTACCGTTTCTTCCGGTGCCAGAATCCGGCCCAGCTCTATGAGCTCGTCATGAGTGCCGGGCGCTACCTCACCCGCCTCGACCTCGTGGGCCACGGAGCTCCCACCCGCTTCCGGCTGGGTGACTTCAACCTGCTGGAGCTGGGGCGCGAGCCACATCCGGTGCTCAAGCAACTGGCCGCCGTGCTGCCCGACGACGTCGAGGTGCGCATCCTGGGATGCCTGACAGGCATTGGCCAGGAGGGCCTGGCCCTGATCCAGCAGGCATCCGCGGACCTGGGAAACAAGACCGTGATTGGGACGACCGCCCGGGTGGAGCCGGAGCACTTCGGACCCGAGGGGCTGCTGAAGAGCTTCACGGCCCTTCACTCCTCGCGCAGGACCGACATCGCGAGACCGTTGCCGGTTCCCTTCCCGGTTCCAGTGATTGGGGCCGCGCCCGGGCGCAACCCGTACCTCACGCATCTGCTCACGCAGGACGTGCAGGACGTGGAGTCCTTGCTTCACTGGAAGCAGTTCTTCCCCGCGGGCTTCGAGCCGTTGGGCCGCGGTCGCCCCCTGGCGCAGCCGGACTTCACCATCCGCCACGAGGGAGTGCCGGTCACGTTCGCCTGTGACTGCCGGCTGGTGCTCATCCTGGACGACGCCAGGAAGCCCCCCCTGCTGATGGGCTGGAGCAGCCCGGATTCGGTCCCGCTGCTGCCCGCGGTCATGCAGACGCTGGGGGCCGGCAGCCTTCCCGAGTTCCTGTTCGCCCCGGTCGCCGCACCTACCGCCGAACACACGGTGCGCCCCAGGGTGAAGCGCTCGCGGTCCCGCTGAATCCTTCGCTGTCCAGTTCATTGGACAGACGTCGCCCTTGCTTGTCGTCCCGGCAGGACAGCGCGAGCGCGCCCGAAGCATGGGGGCGCTCGCGCTGCGTCCCGGCCCATGCACGCCACGGCGTCGGCATGGTTTCCGCACCAGGCAGCCCGAGCACCACACCCCAGGCCACGGAGTGAATCATGGATCGACTCATGGAAGCCTTCTCCATCATCGCTGTCTTCTCTGCTGTCCATGAGCGTGTGCTCGAAGCGATTCGTGCGCTTGAGACACGCTTGCCGAACAGGAAGGTCTTGCTGGATTGGCTCACCGTGGGGGGCTTGAACTGGGTGCCCGCCGTCATCCTGGCGGTCGCGACCCGTGCCAACCTCCTGGCGCTGCTCTCCGGGGGAACGGAGGCGTTCTTCGCTCACTATCTGCATCCCTGGCCTGCGGAGTTCTCCACGAACCTGGTTCAAGACGTCAGCGGCTGTTTGCTGATGGGCCTGACGACGACGCTGGGATCCCGTTTCTGGCACGACCTGGTGAAGGCCCTGGTGGATCTGCGCACCGGGCTCAAGGCCCTGCCTGAGGTGGCGCGCAGGGGTGCCGCTCCGGATGTCTCCAGGGCCTTTTCTGTCGCGGCGGGCGAATTGGAACGCCACGACACCCCGGCCGTCATGGCCGTTTCCGAAGCGCTTCGAAAGGCAGCGGAAAATCTCCAGCGCAGGGTGTGACCCATACGTCCCAGCGACCCGGTTTTCACGGATGTCTCAACGCAGCACGTGATGTCAGGGAGGACATGTCATGGCGATACGCACCAAGGGGATTCAGCGGTTTCTGGCCAGTGCTGACGCGCAGGAAGGGCTGGGGAGCGCTGCTTCCCCTCACCTGGTGGAATCCGTGGTGGGCGAAGAGAAGGGCGAGCCGGGGTGCTCGGTGAAGCAATTGCCGGGGCGTCTGCTGCTGCGGGCGGCGGAGCTGGCCAGCCGCCTCAACCCCGTGAACGAGCCTGTGTTCGGAAGGATGGCCGCAATGGCCGAGGGGGCCTTGCTGCCCACTCCCCTGGCCGCGGCGATCGTCACCGGCAAGTACTGGGGCCCCAAGCCCCGAAAGCTCTCCGTGAGCTTCATGGAGACCACGGCCCCGGACCTGCGGCGGCGCATCGTCTCGCACCTGAACGCGTGGGCCCAGTTCGGGTGCGTCGAGTTCGTCGAGACCTCGGAGGTCGGCCAGATCCGGATCTCGCGTGACCTGGGGGGATACTGGTCCTACCTGGGGACGGACGTCCTGCTCATCCCCCACCGGTTGCCGACCATGAACCTGCAGGGCTTCACCATGAGCACCTCCGACAAGGAGTTCATTCGGGTGGTCCGGCACGAGGCGGGCCACACCCTGGGAATGCCTCACGAGCACATGCGCAGGGAGCTGGTGAACCGGATTGACCGCCAGAAAGCCTACGACCACTTCTTGCGGACCCAGGGGTGGACCCCCACGACCGTGGACCAGCAGGTACTCACGCCCCTGGAGGACGCGTCCATCATGGGAACGCCCCCGGATCAGGACTCCATCATGTGCTACCAGCTGCCGGGGTCCATCACCGTCGATGGCAAGCCCATCCGGGGCGGGGTGGACATCAATGCGTCCGATGCCAACTTCGTCGGCAAGATCTATCCCAGGATCGGGGGCGCCCCCGCGGTCCGAAACACCAGGGCCGAGAGCGATTGGCCGGAGAGCGACGACGTCCAGGAGTCGGACCTCCTGATCGAGGCGGCCTGAACCACGCAGGGCCCCGCCGCGAATCAGATCGCGGCGGGTGTTTTCTTTGCTGGGCTTGGAAAACAGGGGGCTCACGGTGACGGCGGGGGGGCCAGCCACTTCTGGAAGGAAGAGACCTGGGTGTAGACGCCCTGGAAGTCCGGGCGGGCGCAGCCAATCCCGAAGCTCGTGATGCCCACCTGAAGCACCTTGCCTTCCGCGGTGGTCATCAAGAGCGGCCCGCCGCTGTCCCCCAGGCACGTGTCCTTCGTCGCGGGAGCACTCGCACAGAGCATCCTGGGCGTGATGGGGTACTTGCGCAGGTAGCGGGCCGCGCACTCCGCACGCGAGGCCACCTGCGCCGTCACCTCCTTCAGGACCGGTGCGTTCGAGCGACGCTCGCGCGCGGGGCCCCAGCCGAGGGCCGTGAGGCGCTGGCCCTCCGCCAGCACCAGGTCCGGGCCGGCGAGCTGCACGGGAGCGAACTCCGCCACGGGGGCGGCCAGCCGGAGGAGGGCGATGTCGTTCTGGAAGCTCTGGTCGTCGAAGCCCACGTGCGATGTCACCGCGACGATCCGGAGCGCCCGGCCCTTGTTGGTGGACAGGTCATGTCTGCCAATGACGGCATAGTGGCCGGTGGAGACCTCACAATGCGCCGCGGTCAGCACGGTGTCCGGTGAGATCAACGAGCCGCCGCAATACTGCGTCAGCGTGCCCTGCTGGTTGCGGTAGGCGATGGCGACGCTGAAGGGCCATTTCCCGGGCGCGGCCTCGTGGCCTCCGGCGATGGACTGGGTGGCACGCATCCGCTCGGCGCGAGGGTTCAAGGCCACGGGCCCGTTCACCGCAGGCTGCGACACGCCCCAGGCCTTGAACATCACCCGGGCGCTGTCCTCGAAAGACAACGCCACGGGATGCGCGGCGCGGCGTGTGGGCGCCTCCGCGGCGTGGGCGGGGTTCACGGCCAGGGTCATGCTCCAGAACAGACCGAAGGGCCCAAGCGTCATGGGAAGGATGCTCCTGGTATCGCGGCACGGAGGCGGGCCGCTCGTCCCCGCGGGAGTGCGTGAAGCGTGCCGCCACCGCGCCTCGGCTGGCGCCGGGTCACTCGACTTCCGTGGCTTGCGGTGCTTGTCCAATCCGGGTGACTCCCGTGCCCGGGACCTGTCGAGCCGGATGGACGGCGCGGGGCTCCCGAGGTGGAGTCCGCCTCACTGGTCCGGTGTGCAGTTGCATGCGTGGATGGCATTGGCGGACACTCCCGGTCCGATGCCAGGGGAACCTGCCGCGCAGCCCTCCTCGGGGCTTGGTGCCATCGAGGTGGGCAGCCAGGTGGATGGCTTTCGCATCGTCCGCTTCCTCGCGGAAGGAGCGATGGGCGAAGTCTTCCTCGCGCAGGACGAGGAGCTGGGCCGGCGGGTGGCGTTGAAGTTCCTCAGGGTGGAGCTGCTCGGGGAGGAGCACGCGGAGCGGCTCATGGACGAGGCGCGCACCACCGCGCGCTTCAGTCACCCCCACATCGTCACCGTGCACGCGGTGGGCCGGTATCACGGGCGTCCATACCTGGCGCTGGAGTACGTGGACGGCGAGTCGCTCCGCGAGCGGATCACCCGGGAAGCGCCCGGCCTCCACGAAGCACTGCGCATCTGCCGCGCCATCGCGGAGGCCATTGCCGAGGCGCACCAGCACGGCATCATCCACGCGGACCTCAAGCCGGAGAACATCCTCATCCCCCGGGACGGACGGGTGCGGGTCGTGGACTTCGGGCTGGCGCGCCATGCGGGCGGGGCGCAGGGCGCCGCGTCCGGCACGCCGGCATACATGGCGCCCGAGCGTTGGCGGGGGGCCCCGCCTTCGCCCGCCCTGGACCTCTGGTCCCTGGGCATCATCGCGTGTGAGCTCCTGGAAGGACGGCGTCCGCTCGACGACGGGGCGCTGGCCACCTTCGCCTTCGCGCCAAAACCCCTGGCCCTCTCTCCCCGCTTGCGAGGGCTGCCCGGCGGAGACGTGTTGGAGCGCTGCCTCCTGCTCGAACCCGGGGCCCGCCCCAGCGCAAGGGACGTCGCCCAATCGCTGTCGGCAGCCCTCCACCCTGAATCGTTCCGCGTGGTGGACCGGGCGCCCTTTCGCGGGTTGCGTCCTTTCACCGAGGCCGACGCGGGGGACTACTTCGGCCGTGAGCTGGAGCTCGATGGCTTCGTCGAACGCCTGCGCCATGAAGCCCTGGTTCCACTGATTGGCCCGTCGGGCATCGGCAAGAGCTCCTTCCTCCATGCGGGCGTGTTCGCACGGTACCGGCAGATGGATCGCTGGACGGTGCTGCACGCCCGGCCCGGCGCGAAGCCGTTGACCCGGCTCGCCGCCCTGCTGGTGGCGGGCCGGGAGGAGGAGTCGTCCGTCAGCGCCGTCGCGGAGTCGCTCGCGAACCGCCCCGGCGAAGTGGTGCGGCTGCTGCGACGGCTCTGCGATGAGACGGGCGGCAGCGTGCTGCTGGTGCTGGACGCGTTCGAGGAGGTCTTCACGCTCGCCTCATCGGAGGAGTCCGAGCGGGTCGCCGCGTGCCTGAGGGCGGCGGCCTCCGTGGAGGCGCCGTGGCGCATCGTCCTGGCGCTGCGGGACGACTACCTGGGGCAGTACTCACGGCTGGAGTCACTGCGCCCTTCGCTGGGCGCGGCTTTCGCGCTCGCCAGGTTGACGCCGGCGGCCCTGCGGGAGGCGGTGACGGGCCCCCTGCGACGTGTGGGCTACTCGGTGGACGCGCCTTCGCTGGTGCCGAGGCTGGTGGAGGACGTGGAGTCCCAGCCCGCCGGGCTGCCCTTGCTGCAGTTCGTCTGCCTGGCGCTGTGGGAGCGGCGGGACGTCGACTCGCGCCTGTTGCGCGCTTCCGACTACGAGGCCCTGGGCGGTGCGGGAGGCGCGCTGGCCTCGCATGCACAGCAGTTCCTGCAACAGCTTCCCGCGGAGGAGGTGCGCGCGGCTCGCATCCTCCTGCTGCGCCTGGTCACCGCGGAGGGAACGCGCCGGCCCCGCCCCCTGGCCGAGCTGCTGGAGGGGCTCGCGGACTCCGCGCCGGGCGTGCTGGAGAAGCTCCACGCCAACCGGCTGGTGGTGACGGCCCGGGACCCCCAGACGGACGAGGCGCTGGTGGAGCTGGCCCACGAATCGCTCGCGACCACCTGGCCCGCGTTGACGCGCTGGGTGGAGGAGACGCGCGAAGAACGGATGCTGGTGCAGCAGCTCGAGGAGGCGTCACGGCTCTGGGACCAGCGGGGCCGGCCGGATGGGGAGACCTGGGCGGACGAGCCCTTGCGGCAGGCCTTGCGCCGGGTGGAGGCCTGGAACATCACCTTGCCCACGCGTTCGCGGACCTTCCTGGAGGAGGGCCAGCGGCGGGCCCGGGCCCTGGCTCGCCGCCGCCGGTGGTTGTGGAGCGGCTTCATCAGCCTGCTGGTCGGGGTCTCCGTCGCCGCGGTGCTCGCGGCGCTGGCCTTCCGGAAGAACCAGCTCGAAGCCATCCGCCAGCAGGCCACCATCCGCCTGGCCTCGGCGGACATCGGTGAGTTCGACCTCGTCCTGGAGCCCCATGACTTCGACCCGATGGAGCAGCGCTGGACGAAGGCCTCGCGGTCCGACGTGTCGGGCTGGCGCCTGGCGCCCGTCCAGGGAAACACGAAGGCCGAGGAGGCGGTGCCCTACCGGGCGCCGGACCTCCAGCGGCGACAGCTTCGCCGGGAGCCGGACGGGACCCTGCGGGAGCGTGTCGAGGCGCCCTCCCGCCCGGCGTGGCTGGTGGTGGAGCGCGAGGGTTGCGGCCCGTCCATCATCCGGTTGGAGCGGCTCCCCGGTCACCGGGAGCGCGTACCCCTCCAGGAGATTCGCCTCCCCATTCCGACGTGCGAGGCCTCGCGTGTCGGACTGATTCCCATTCCAGCGGGACCCTTCTGGCGCCCGGAGGACGACGACACGCGCGAGCCGGAGCGGCTCATCGACGTGGCGGACTTCGCCATGGACCAGACCGAGGTCACCAACGGTCAGTTCCGCCTCTTCGAGGAGGGCGTGCTCCGGCGGACGCCGTATGTGCGGGAGCTTCCACCGCAGCATCCCATCTTCTCGCGCTCACTGGAGCTGGCGAGTCCGGTGACCGGACTGGATGCGTTCTCCGCGGAGGCCTTCTGCCGCTACCTGGGAAAGGCGCTGCCGACAGCGGACGAGTGGCGCAAGGGCTTCCGAGGCGGCTTGACGCTCGATGCGGAGGGCCGGCGCGTCAATCCGGCGCCAAAGCGGGAGACGGTCTGGCTGGTGGCCAGGAAGCATCCGCCCGCGAACATCCTGGGGCACGACCCGTACCCGGGGGTCGCGCCCGTGGGCTCCTTCCCTGAAGACCAGAGCCCCTATGGGCTGCTCGACATGGCGGGCAACGTCGCGGAGTGGACCGAGACGACGGCCATGCAGGGAGACTTCCAGAACCTGCGAAACCTCCTGGGCGGCAGGTGGGATGCATCCGAGGAGCAGGGACACCACAAGGTCACCTGGACCAACCACCTGCCTCCCCGGCGTTTTGAGTTCGGAATCGGGATGCGCTGCGTGGAACGCCCCGGTGCTGGCGCATCCCAGGGGCAACCCGGGAGCCGCTGACGCGGCTCACCCCCTTCACTCAACGCCGTTGCGATGCCGCTGCGTAGGGGAGGTCTCCTCGGCATCGGAAGAAAGCAACAGGTGCCGGTAGTCGTCCAACAGCCCCGTCTGGCCAAAATGCCAGGGCTGAAGGACGTCGGTGGATACGGCAATCCTTTGCTGCAAGGCCCCCACGACCTCCTTGAACATCTGCAGCCCCGAGTCCTCGTCACCCGTCAGGCAGCCCAGGAACCGGACCGTGGCGCCGCGGGGAAGCAGATCATTGAGCTCGCGGACCGCACCGGAGCGAATCTTGCCGTTGTCGATGAGGATCTCATCGCCCAGCTTGAAATAACCCGCGCGGCCGTGTCCCACGAGGTCGAGGACCGACACGTCCGGCCGGCCGTCCCGGCCTCGAGGCTTGCTGTTCGCGATGGCCAACCGCAGTCCACCGCCATTCTGACACCTTGCGAACCTGTGCTCGCTGGACTGGTTGTTGGCCGCCAGGGCAACCGCCTCGAACATCGGGTGGATGGTTTGAGGATAGGAGATGACCGTGAGGTGGATTCCCATGTGCGTGAGCCCTGGAGGTCTACTCCTTGAGCAGGAGGTCGAGCAGTTCAATGAGTTGAGACTGAAGCTTCTTGTCTTGAACTCGTTCCTGGATGAACTCGCGCAGTGACTTCTCTCCCGCGGCGATGGGCCATTTCCCTCCTCCCTCCGCGAAAGCACCCAGGTTCGCACCCACCGTCTGGCTTTGTGCCGCGACCCACTCGGGCGACAGCAGCAGGAAGCCGTAAGGCGCGTCCTTGGTGGCGAGTTGGACGGTCGAAGGCAGGTCCGACCACACGAACCTGTAATCATCCTTGAGGTCGACGTAGAAAGGACCGAGATTTTCATCCTGGGCGAAGCGGAAGGCCAGCAGGTCTGTCTTCTTCTGCAGGTCCACGGTCCGGCTTTCGAACTTGACTTTGAATACATTGTAGAGGCGTACCCAGTTCTTGAACCACCAGGCGCCCAGTTCTTCCGGATGCTTCTTCGTCGAGATATCCGCCCGGTAGTAGTCATCGGTCGAGATGGTGTCCGCCATGGTGAGCCTCGTATCAGACCGCGTGTGGTACTGCGTGAAGGAGCAAGGCCTCATTCCCGCTTCAGCCCGAAAGCCCTCATGAGGTTGTAGACATGCGCGCGGGCCAGGTCGTACTGACGGGCCACCTCGCTCACGTTCCACCCGGACGTCACCAGTCCGTGCTGCAGCAGGTTCCGCTGGAACCGCCGCGTCGCCTCATGGAAGGACAGGATACCCTCCTGCTGCGCACGAGGCCCGTCTGCCAGGTGGCACGGCTCGATGTACGTGGCTGCCTCCGCGCTCGCACGGATGAGCGCCGCCTCGAGCCGGTGCCGGAGCTGCCGGACGTTGCCGGGCCACTCCGCGACCTCGCAGGCCGCGTGAAAGCCGGGGGAGGCCCTCAGCGCCGGCAGCCCGTGTTCCTCCGACAACCGCTCCAGCAACTGTTCCACCAGGCACCCCAGGTCCTCCCGCCGTTCGGCAAGGCTCGGCATGCGAAGCGTGAAGACGTTCAGCCGGTAGAAGAGGTCTTCGCGAAACCGCCGCTCCGCCACCAATTGTTCCAGATCCGCGTTGGTGGCGGCGATGATCCGGACGTTCGCCTTCGCGAGCCGTGAGCTCGCCAGTGCATAGTATTGCTTTGACTGGAGCAGCTGAAGCAGCTTGCCCTGGGCCGCCAGCGGAATCTCCGCGATCTCGTCCAGGAACAGCGTGCCGCCCTCCGCGGCTTCCACCTTGCCCACCGTGCGGCGCGCTCCGGGAAAGGCACCGGGCAGCGCGCCGAAGAGCTCGCTCTCGATGAGCCCCTCGGGAATGGCCGCGCAGTTGATCTCCACGAAGGGACCGCCCCGCCGCTTGCTGTTGTCGTGGATGGCCTGCGCCAGCTGGGTCTTCCCGGTCCCGGAGGCCCCGGTGATGAGCATGGAGACGTCCAGAGGCGCCGCCAGCGCCACCTGTTCGAAGACGTGAGCCATTGCGCGGCTTCGGCCCACGATGCCGCCCAGCCGGAGCTTCTCCCGGAAGGGCAGGGTGGGGTCGTCCGCCTCGCGCCATCTCCCGGAGTTCGCGCGCTGCACGGCCGTGACGATGAAGCGCGCCACGGTCTCGGCTGCCTGGACCGCTTCCGGGGAGAAGGGCCCAGCGCCTCGCTGCCCTTCGAGGTAGAGGACCCCAGGGGCACTTCCGCTTAGAGGCACGCAGAGCACCGCCTCCAACCGTTGCTCCTTGACGCTGCGGGCCGCGGAGAAGCGTGGGTCGAGCAGCGCGAACGGCGTATGCAGCGTCTGTCCCGAGGCGATGGCAGCCGCGACGATGCCCCGCGAGGTCACCGCGCGGATGTGCTCTTCCTCGCTCATCGAGCATCCATGGGAGAGGGACCACTGGCGCCCACCCGCCGTCACATCCTCATACAGCTCCAGGTAGGCCCGTTCCGCCTGGGTCAATTCCACCAGCGCCGTCAGCACGTCGCGCATGGGCTCGCCCGGCGCCGTGGACTCCAGGATGCGGAGCAGGTGGAGGTACAGACTCCGCTCACGGGTCAGGCGGATTTCCAGCTCGGTCATGCCCGAGACTCTAGGACCCTCCTTGAGAGAGACAAATGGTCTTCCCGTGACGTGCATACCCGTGGGGTAAGCATTTCGCGCGCCAGCCCCCGGCCCGGGGTGAGCCATCAAAGACTGTCCACTGGACTGGTCACTTCCGACGCCGGGGAATCCAGGCGATTGGACACCGCGACGGCCTGTCGCTGGGAGAACAGTCCTGGCACGAAGGCTGCTGAGGGAGGGGTCGCCGCGCCGCCGTGGGT
>NZ_RAVW01000620.1 GCF_003611585.1 Corallococcus exercitus
GCACAGCCAGCGTTGATCATGCCTGACGCTGGCTGGCAACCTCCTGATGCCTTCCGAAGCCGGGTCCAATGCCGGTGTTTGATCCACCAGGTTGATTTTCCGGCCTGAGATCAGGGACAGCCCCTAGCCGCAAGCAGTCGCCACCTCTGGACCAAACCCTCTACCGGCTTCGCTACCGGGTGGAGTGCTTCTTCCACGACCTCAAGCGCTTTCGCGCCGCCGCCACCCGTTACGACAAGACGGCGACCTGCTACATCGCCGTCCTGCACGTCGCATCCCTGCTTCTCTGGCTGCGTTAATCAGGGACAGCCCCCAACCTCTCAGTTTCACTGTCTCGTTCACGTTGACAGGTTCCGCAGTTTCGACCTGCTGCGCCATCACGTGTTGCTCGCCGTCTGAGCCTACGCGCCACACAAAACCGGAGCAGGCCCAAGGCGCCTGCGGTCACGGCTGCACAGGCGGAGCTGTTGCCCTCCTGAGGCAGGGCTCGCTTCTATCCGGTTCTTGCGCATACAAGGCCGAACGGAGCGAGTCCCTGCCCCTTCCCCGCTCCGCTGGAGCCTGCCTGCTCTCCAGGCCGAGCGAGAACCGCGCTCCGTCGTTTAGAAGGTATTTTGGTCCAGGTAGAGCGTGGGGGTGCGGAGCGTCATCGTGTTGATGTTGACTCCCTGATTGAGCGGGAAGGACACCCTGGCCTGGTTGCCGTCCCCATCATTGTCGGTGATGCGCCAGAGCCCGCCCAGGTACTTGAACGGCTTGTCATCCTTGTCCACGAGCAGGAACGTCTGAACGAGCTGCCACACGGCGATTACGGTCTCCTTACCCTCAGGCACCTTGAACACCAGCGTCTGCTTCGTCGTCATGGACGTAGCGACGGTCACGCTCGTGCTGAGGGTGTGGCTGAGCGTGGCGGACAGTCCTTCGTAGCTGGCACCCAGCTGAGCGCTGAAGCTCTCCGCGGTCGTCTTTTCCGTGCCCTCGGTCAAACTGAGTTCGTACGTGTACTCCGTCTCGCCCTTGACCGTGATGCTGTGCAACAGATGCCAGCGCGCCGTGTAGGCCAGCTTGATTCCCTGGGGCAGCTCCGGAATGAAGCGGGCGTAGTGTGCGGCGTCATTACCCGCCTGGAACAACGGGTCCTTGATAGAGATCCAGGTGGGGTCCGTCTCCAACTTCTCGGAGAAGCGGTGGGAGTTGTCATCGGTCTTGAAGTACAGCGGCACATCAGCGGTAATCTTATCGCTCTCCTTCGAGACCGCAGGCAGGGCTTCATCCGCGGCCGCAGGCTTGGGCACGGGGAGCTTGAGCGATTTAGGAGGGGGATTGGACGACGTGAACACCTGAGCCGGCATGTATGGGAATCCTTGAGAACAAGCCAACAGGATGTTGGCTTGCATCTCTTCAAAGCATCCCTCGTGCCAGCCGCTCTCCCACCCCACATGGCCCGTCCAGCGCTCCTCGAAGGGATGCTACCGACGGCACGGAGTTGTCCGGAAAACCCGACGGCACCAACCTGCGGCCGAGCCTCAATTCCAGCAGGAGCAGCACTCTTGGCGCACTCCCTTCAGCATTCGCCCCACCTCGCCTTTGCGTGGGGGAGAAAGCCGTGGGCAACGTCCTCAGTTCCTGGTTTCCATGGAGCCCCAGCGGGACAGCGGCATGTCGGCGGCATGCCGGCGGCTCGGAGCCCAATTTTTCATCGTGGGTCTGGCTGCGTTAGTCAGGGACAGCCCCCAGGCCCTTCCGCCCGGCAGCGTGATGGTGCTGCCCATGAGGGGAGGCTTCGTCCGGCTGGGGGAGCACGGGGCCTTGCTGGAGAGGTCGCGCGCTCACCGGTCGATGGCATCGGCGGCGCGTTCGGCCTCGCGATGGCAGGGGCGCGGCTCATGGGACGGCACGGGTCCCTGAACCTGGGGCTCCTCGCCGAACAGCAGTGGAAGGACACGGGCCGCCCCTGCGTGCTTCCCGGAGCCTCCTTCCTGTTTCGCAGGCGCCGAAGGACGTCAGCCGGTGCGAACAAATGGGGGACCGGGCTGGGACCACCGTGACGCCGCGCCGGCCCATGCCTAGGTTCCTGGAGTGCGTCAGGGACCATCCATTCCTGCTCATGAACACTGCCGGGTCGGCTGCGCCGGCTGGAGCCTGTCGAGTGCGGTGGGTGAACACTTCCCCACCACGGGCACCCACCTGGAGCGCTATGCGCGCGTCCTGCCCGCGGTGGAGATCAACTCCTCCTTCTACCGGCCGCACCGGCCCGCCACGTATGCGCGCTGGCGGGACAGCGTCCCGGAGACGTTCCGCTTCGCGGTGAAGGTCCCCAAGGCCATCACCCACGAACTGCGCCTGCGCGACGTGCACGAGCCGCTCGATCGCTTCCTGGGCGAGGCGGGCCACCTGGAGGCGAAGCTGGGCTGCCTGCTGGTGCAGCTGCCTCCCAGCCTCCAGCACGAGCCCGGGACGGCGCACGCCTTCTTCCAGGCCCTGCGGGAGCGGACCGTGGTCGACGTCGTGTGCGAGCCCCGACACCGGACCTGGTTCACGGACGAGGCCCGGCGCGTGCTGGACGACGCGCGGATCCGCTACGTGAAAGCGGATCCGATCGCGGTGGACGCGCCCGAGCCACCCGACGCGGAGGTCGTCTACTACCGGCTGCACGGCTCGCCGAAGATGTACTACTCCGCCTACTCGCAAGCGTTCCTGGAGGCGCTGGCCAGGGAGATCTCCGGCCACGAGCAGGCTGGCCGGCGCGTGTGGTGCATCTTCGACAACACGGCGGAGGGCGCGGCCCTCCCGAATGCGCTGTCATTGATGCACCTCGACGGGCAGCAAGCGACCCGCTGAGACCTCAGCGCAGGTTCCCCGGCTGTGCCGCGACGGAGGGCACGCCGTTGGGCAGCTTGAGCGCCCCGTCCAGCTCCCGGCCGCGCGCCACGAGCGCGTCCTTCACGCGCAGGGCGGCGCGCGTGCGGTGCAGGTCCACGCGGTAGAAGAGGTATGCCTCGTCCAGCTCATGGGGCAGCGTGGGAGAGACGAGCCGCAGCGCTCCCTTGGGCAGGTTGTAGGCGGCGACGCGCGCCGGGAGGATGGCGGGCCCCACGCCGTTCAGCGCCAGGCTCTTCACGAGCTCCAGGTCCCCACAGGACATCAATCGCTCCGGCAGCATCCCTCCGGTCCCCAGCGCCTCCACCACCTTGCGGCTGAGGAAGATGCGCTCCACGCTGAGCAGCGGCCCCTTCTTCACGAGCGCGCGGGGACCGCCCCGGTGCGCGCGGAGCAGCTCGCGGGACGCGAACACGCCCATCACGTCCCGGAACAGCTTCACCAGCACCAGGTCCGGATGCGGACGGGGCGACACCGCGACGCCGAAGTGCACCTTGCGGTCGACCACGGCGTTGCGCACCTCGTCCGCCGTTCCCTCCCAGAGCGACACGTCGATGCCCGGCGTGTCGGCGTGCAGTTTCCGGATGAACCCCGGAAGGAAGAACGCGCCGAAGGAGTGATAGCAGCCGACCACGAAGCGGCCAGCGTCGCCGGACTCCAGCCCCTGGATGGTCTCCGCCGTGCGCTGCGCGAGCAGCAGCATCTCATCCGCGTGCCGCGCCAGCTCCTCGCCCGTGCGGGTGAGGAGCACGCCCCGGGGACCACGCTGCAGCAGCGACGTCCCGAAGCGCTGCTCCAGCTTGCGCACCGCCACGCTCAAGGCGGGCTGGCTGACCCGCAGCAACCGCGCGGCGGCGGTGAGGCTGCCGGTGGACGCGATGGCGCGGAAGTAGTGCAGCGCATTGAGGTCCATGCCCGCGAGCGAGCCATAGCCATTCGTTATACCGGGCATGCCCCGACTCTAGTTCCGGAATGGCCCCGCGAGGCCCTATCCATGGCTCCACACCGGGCGGTCTTCCCCGCCCGCCCCTCCAGGAG
>NZ_RAVW01000621.1 GCF_003611585.1 Corallococcus exercitus
ACGGGGGAACTCCGAGGGGGAAGAGGGGGCCGCCCCGAGGGCGGGCTATGAGGCGCGAGCGCCAGGGGCCAGCGCGACAGGCTGCTTCGCGGCGAGCAGCGCGTACCAGTCGGTGAGCGTCGGCTTCTCCGCGAGCTCCACGAAGGACACCTCCGTGCCGCCCTGCCGCCAGCGCTCCACCAGGCTCATCAGGCGGATGGAGTCCATGCCGCGCTCCAGCAGGTTGTCGTCCTCGCCAATCGCCGACGCGGACTCCATCAGCAGCTCCGCCACGTCCGCGCGAAGCTGCTCGCGGTCCACGGACGGGGCGGCCTCCTGCGCCGGCATGGCGTCGATGAGTTGCTGCGTGGAGGTGACGAACGCGACCAACTGCGAGGCGTAGTCGAGCGCCAGCCGGTGCTTCTCCAGCGAGAAGTCCGCCACCGCATCCGCGACGAGGAACGGGCGCACCTCGCTCATGGAGCCATCGCTGGCCGTCTGGAGGCAGCCGATGTGCGCATAGATGCCGCAGATGATGAGCTGGTCGCGGCCCTGCTCGCGCATCAGGTCCATCAGGCGCGTGTTGCGGAACGCGCTGTAGCGCCACTTGGTGAGGACGGTGTCGCCCTCCGCCGGGGTGAGCGCTTCGATGATCTGCTGCTTCGGGCCGGCGCGGACGCCCGGGCCCCAGAAGTCCAGCTGGAGGCCGCGCTGCTCGGGCGTCTGGTCGCCGGGCTGCGCGGAGTAGACGACGGGGATGCCCAGCTTCACCGCGTGCGCGCGCAGGCGCTGGATGTTGGCCACCAGGTCCGTCACCGGGGGCTGGCCCTGCGTGAAGGCGTCCACGAAGTAGCGCTGCATGTCGTGGATGAGCAGGACGCAGCGCCTGGGCTCCGGCGTCCAGGCAATCTTGTTCCGGGGCAGCTCCGCCGCGACGGGCATGGAATAGGGGGCAATGGCAGGCAGTGCCATGGAGGGCTCCTGTTTCAGGGAGAAGGAGTGGAGAGGGACTGGCGCAGGCTGTCGCGCAGCGCCTTCTTGCTGACCTTGCCGACGCCCGTCTGCGGGAAGGCCGCGACGAACTCGATGCGGTCGGGAATCTTGAACGACGCCAGGCCGCGCTGGCGCAGGAAGGCGTTGAGCGCGGAGGGGGCGGGGGCCTCGCCGCGAGGGATGACGACGGCGCAGGTGCGCTCGCCCAGGAACTTGTCCGGGATGGCGACCACCGCCGCGTCGCTGACGGAAGGGTGCGCGAGCAGGTGGTTCTCCACCTCCTCCGCCGCGACCTTGTCGCCGCCCCGGTTGATCTGATCCTTCGCGCGGCCCTCCACCACGAGATCGCCCTCGGGCGTCAGGCGCACCAGGTCGCCCGTGCGATAGAAGCCGTCCGTCGTGAAGGCCTTGGCGTTGTGCGCCTCCGCCTTGTAGTAGCCCCGGATGGTGTACGGCCCGCGGGTGAGCAGGTGCCCCGTCCCGCCGGGCGCCACCGGCACGTCGTCGTCATCCACCACGCGCAGCTCGTCCGCGTCCGACATGGGGCGGCCCTGCGTGGTGACGATGCGCGTCTCCGGGTCGTCCAGCCGCGTGTAGTTCACCAGGCCCTCGGCCATGCCGAAGACCTGCTGGAGTCCGCAGCCCAGCGTGGGGCGCACGCGCGCGGCGGCCTCGTCGCTCAGCCGGGCGCCGCCCACCTGGAGGACCTTCAGGCTGGACAGGTCGTGCTTCCTCGCCAGCGTCGAGTCCAGCCACACCATGGTCAGCGGCGGCACCAGCGCGGTGACGGTGACGCGCTCGCGCTCGATGAGCGGGAAGGCCACGTCCGGGCTGGGGCTCAGCGCCATCACCGCCGTGCCGCCCGCATAGAAGGTGCCCAGCACGCCGGGCGAGGAGAGCGGGAAGTTGTGCGCCGCGGGCAGCGCGCACAGGTACACCGTCTCCTGCGTGAACCGGCACACGTCCACGCTGGCGCGCAGGCTGTAGAGGTAGTCGTCGTGCGTGCGCGGAATGAGCTTGGGCACGCCGGTGCTGCCGCCGGACAGCTGGAAGAACGCCACGTCCGACGGCGACGGCCCCTCCAGCGTCACGGGCTCCATGGCGACGGAGGACAGCGCGGTGTGGCTCCCCGCTTCACCCAGCACCAGCACGTGCTTCAGCGTGGGCGTGGCGGCCTTCACCTGCTCCGCGAGCCCCCGGTAGTCGAAGCCGCCGAAGCGGTCCGGGATGACGTAGGCGACGGCTTCCGTGAAGGCGCAGAAGTAGCCGATCTCCGATGCGCGGTGCGCCGGCAGCGCGAACACCGGCAGCGCGCCCATGCGGAACAGCGCGAAGATGACCTCGTAGAACTCCGGCACGTTGGGCAGCTGCACCACCACGCGGTCGCGTGAGCGGATGCCCAGCGCATGGAAGCCCGCGGCCAGCCGGTCCACGCGTGCGTCCAGCTCCGCGTACGTCCAGCGGTGCGCGCCGCCCACCAGTGCCACGCGCGTCCCGAAGTCCCGGGCGCGGTCGCGCAAGAGCTGACCGAAGGTCTCCCCCCGCCAGTAGCCGGCCTCGCGGTAGCGCCGGGCGAAGTCCTCCGGCCAGGTGGGGCAGCCGGGCAGGTGTTCGCGCGAGGTGCTCACGGCTGCACCTCGAGCCCCAGGCCCATGGCCTGGAGCATGGTGCGGAACTTGGCCTCGGTCTCCGCGAGCTCCGCCTCCGGCGTGGAGCCCACGACGATGCCCGCGCCCGCGAACAGCCGCAGGGTGCGCTCGTCGGCCTCCGCGCAGCGGATGGTGACGGCCCACTGCCCGTCGCCGTTCGCGTCGCACCAGCCCACGGTGCCCGTGTAGTAGCCGCGGTGGAACGGTTCGATGTTCCCGATGGCCGTGTGCGCCAGCGCCGTCGGGTGGCCGCACACCGCCGGGGTGGGGTGCATGGCCAGCGCCAGCGTCAGCGACGTGATGGACGGATCCTTCAGCTCGCCGGTGATGCGGCTGGACAGGTGCCACATCGTCTGCGTGCTCACGAGCGACGGACCGGCGGGCACGTCCAGCGTCTTGCAGAAGGGCCGCAGCGCCTCCGCCACCGCGTCGATGACGACCGCGTGCTCGTGCAGGTCCTTGGGCGATGACATCAGCCGCGTGGCCCGCGCCTGGTCCTCCACCGGATCCAGGCTGCGCGCGGCGGAGCCGGCCAGGGGATTGGCCAGCACCTGGAGGCCCGAGCGCGCCACCAGCAGCTCCGGGCTCGCGCCGATGAGCGTGCGCCGTCCCGCGCCGGGGGCCGCGTCCGCGTGCTGCGGCAGGTCCACCGCGAAGGTGTACCCATGCGGGTTGCGCCGGGCCAGGTTGTGCAGGAGCTGCCGCAGGTCCACGGGCGCCGCCGTGTCCACGTGCAGCGACCGAGACAGCACCACCTTGCGCAGCGGGCCCTCCTGCATGAGCTTCAGCGCCGCCGCCACGCCGTCCTTGAACGCGGAGGGCTCCGGCACCGGCCGCAGCGTGTACTGCCCGGCCAGGGGAGAGCGCGCGGCAGCGGTCCCGTCGAACACCATGGGGCCCGCGCGCTGGAGGGTCATGGGCACCACCAGCTGCGCCGCCACCTTGCCGTCGAAGGGCACCGCGCCCACCGCCACCGGGATGTCGTGCGCCGCCTCACGAGACGCGTTCAGCACCGAGGCCACGCGCTCCGGCAGGCCCTCCAGCGAGTTCGTCCCGCCCGCGTCCGGCACCGTGGCGAACACGCCGCGCGCCAGCATCGTGCGCCTGGGTGACGCGAAGAAGAACGCGCCCGCGTCGTAGTCGCGCAAGAGCCGCGCCGACAGCGACTCCTGCTCCGGCTCCCGCGCCACGGCCGGCGCGCCCACCACGCCGTCCACCGTCCGCGCGTCCTGCTGCCGTTCAATGATTTTGGTATCAGGAATCATTCTCAACTCGGGGCGATGCGGGG
>NZ_RAVW01000622.1 GCF_003611585.1 Corallococcus exercitus
GGGCGGGGACCTGCTCATCGAACAGAGCAGCCGCGTGCGCGCCGGCCGCTCCGAGCGCGAGTCCGCCGACGGCCTCCTGGAGAGCCCGGGCGGTGAGCCCCTCACGCTGCGCACCCAGGTCGTCGCCCTGCGCGACCGCGCCGGCGAGCGCCTCGGCCTGGTGTACGTCACCCACGACATGACCCACATGCGTGGGCTGGAGCAGGACCTGCAGACGGCGCAGGAGGAGCTGCAGTCCCTCAACCTGCGGATGCAGTCCTCCAACGAGGAGCTGCGCGCCTCCAACGAGGAGCTGGAGACGACCAACGAGGAGCTCCAGTCCGCCAACGAGGAGCTGCAGACGACCAACGAGGAGCTCCAGTCCACCAACGAGGAGCTGGAGACGACCAACGAGGAGCTCCAGTCCGCCAACTCGGAGCTGGACGCCACCAACCGCGAGCTGGCGCACCGCACCCTGGAGATGGACTCGCTGGCCTTCTGCCAGCGCACCATCATCCGCACGCTCTCCGCGGCGGTGCTGGTGCTGGAGGGCGACGGGCGCATCACCACCTGGAACCTGGCCGCGGAGCGGCTCCTGGGCCTGACGGAGCGCGAGGCCGTGGGCCAGACGCTGTGGTCGCTGCACGTGCCCGCGCTCAAGCGCGCGCTGATCCTCAAGCTGCGCCGGCACCTGCAGGAGAACCGCTCCCTGCGGCTTGAGGGCATCCCCTACCAGCTGCCCCATGGCGGCAAGGGCAGCGCCACCATGGTGGCCACGCCGCTCGTCACCGAGACGACCGTGCTGGGCTCCATCATCCTCTTCGAGGACACCACCCGGGCCACCGCCCTCCTGGAAGAGAACCGCAAGCTCAAGAGCCGGGGGAAGGCATGAGCTCCCGGCGGCCACCGAACAAGCAGCATAGCTCGGATAGCTCGGATAGCTCGGATAGCTCGGATAGCTCGGATAGCTCGGATAGCTCGGATAGCTCGGATAGCTCGGATAGCTCGGATAGCTCGGATAGCTCGGATAGCTCGGATAGCTCGGATAGCTCGGCCACCGTGTCCACGGAATCCCCCGGGCTCTTGCGCAAGTACCGCGACCTGCTGATGAAGCACGCGGCGCTGGTGACCAAGCTGGAGGAGCGCACGACGCTGCACGTCAGCACCTTCAGGCTGTCCAGTTGGGCCCTGGAGACCAGCGACAGCGCGCTGGCGGTGCTGCGCACGGGGAGGATGGTGCTGGCCAACTCGCGCTGGCACGACCTGTGCCGCCTGCGGGGCCCCTGGCGGCGCATCGACGGGCGGGAGCACACCGGCCCGGAACACGCGTCCCTGCGCGAGGTGGGCCTGGCGGAGGCGGAGGCCGTGCTGACCCGAACGGACGAGGGCACGCACATCATGCGCTACCGTCAGACCCGCGCGGCGGAGCCGCTCGTGCTGGAGGTCCGGACCGAGCGCGTCGCGGGCCCCGCTGGCGGAGAGGTCCTGGTGCTCGCCCGAGACGTCACGGTCCAGGCGCTGGCCGAGGAGGAGCTCGAGCGCGCGCGGTCCACGGAGGTGGAGCGCGCGCAGATCCGCGCCCTGGGCGAGCTGGCGGCGGGCATCGCGCACGACCTGCGCAACACGCTCAACGCCATGCGGCTGCGGCTGGAGATGCTCCAGCGCGACACGGTCATCGCCCAGCAGAGCCAGCGCCACCTGGACGCGCTGTCGCGCATCGTGTCCGACGCGAACGGCCGCGTGGGGCGCCTCCAGGACTTCACGCGCTACAAGTCCGGGTCCACGGTCGAACTCGTGCAGCTGGTGGAGGTGGTCCGGGACGCGGTGGACATCGCCCGCGGCGGCATCGAGCACCGGGCCCAGCACACCGGCAAGCCCCTGGACCTGCACGTGGAGCTGCCGGAGCGGCTTCCCCTGGTGGCGGGCTCCGCCATGGAGCTGCGCTACGTCGTCATCAACCTGCTCATCAACGCGCGCGACGCGATGCCCCAAGGGGGCACCATCCACGTCCGCGCGGGCCACCGCGCGAAGGCCGTCTGGCTCACGGTGGAGGACGAGGGCACGGGCATCCCCGAGGAGCACCTGCCCAACCTCTTCCAGCCCTTCTTCACCACCAAGGGCGAGAAGGGCACGGGCCTGGGCCTGTCCATGGCCCATGGCGTGGTGACGCGCGCGGGCGGCACGCTCACCGCGGCCAACCGGCCGGAGAAGGGCGCGGTGTTCACCTTCCGCTTCCCGGTGGCGAAGGCGCCCGCCCGGCGCAAGGCGCGCTGAGGGCTCAGCCCGTCTGCTCCGACCCGTCCGCGGCCTCGTCCTCGCCGGGCATCGCGGAAGGGTCGGGCCCCGACAGCACCGCCCGGCGCAGCAGCTCCACCTGGGCCTCGGCGGCCAGGGCGCGCTCGTCGAAGCGCTCCGCGGAGTGGATGTGGTTGCGCTCCTTGGCCCGTGCGGCCATGCGGCGGGCCAGGGCCGCGCTCTCCTCCAGCGCGCGCAGCGCGGCCCACAGCGCGGCGTCCAGGCGGTGCTGCTGGCTGCCGGACAGCGCCTCGCCGGTGTAGCCGTGGCCGGTGCGGCACCGGAAGCGCATGAAGCCTTCCTCATCCAGCTCGAAGAGCACGCCGCCACAGTCAGGGCAGGAGAAGTGGGAGGGCTTCGCGAACTCCGTGAGCGCGGGTGGCTCCTCCATCAAGGGAATGTCCACCGTCATCGCCGTCACCTCTGTCTCCACCTGTCGGGAGCGCTTGCGCGGTCGCGACTTCACCGGCTGCGACACCAGCCGTGTCAGCAGGGACGTCATTTCCCCCATGGGCACGCAGTGGTCCACCGCCACGAATTCCAGCGCGCTGCGGGGCATGTCCGGACAGAGCGCATCCCGGGGGTCCTGCACCACGGCCACCCCCCCTTCCTTCTTCACCGTGAGCAGGCCCGCGGTGCCGCAATCCAGCGCCCCGGTGAGCACCACCCCCACCACGCGGGGGCCATAGGCGCTCGCGGCCGAGCGGAACAGCGGATCCACCGCCGGCCGGTGCCCGTTCTCCCGGGGGCCCTTCATCACCCGCACGCGCCCGGGCTCCAACAGCAGATGTCTGTCATTGGGCGCCACGTAGATGCGGCCCTTCTCCAGCGCCTCTCCATCCCGGGGATGGTGGGCCTTCAAGGGCCCGGAGCGCGTGAGGATTTCCGGCAGGTAGCTGCGGTGCTGCGACGACACGTGCAGCACCACCAGCACCGTGGCGGCCAGGTCCGCGGGAAGCTGCCGGGCCAGCAGGGTCAGGGCTTCCACGCCCCCCGTGGAGGCGCCAATGACGATGATGTCGTGGGTCTGCACGTTCTTCATTCCTTGTCCGGGTGCTCCAGGGACCGCGCCGCGTCATGCATCCGACTCACGAAGGCCCCTGCCTTCTGGGACGACACGTCGGCCTCGGCGTCCGCGCGGCTCGCCTCCGCGTCCGCCCGCCGGGCCTCCGTGGCATGGAGCGAGGCCTCCCGCTCGGTGAGCCGCGAGTGATCCAGGGCGCGCTGGCCGTCCGCCCGGACGCGGGAGCGTTCCTCGTCGGTCTCCGTGACGTCCGCCAGGACCGCATCCATCCGCGAAACGACGCTCAGGGCCTGGGAGCGCTGCTGGCAGGCCTGGGCGAGCGCGTCATAGGCCTTCGCCTGGGCCCGGGCCGCCACCGCCTCCTGCCGGCGTGCGTCGGCCCGCGCCTCCAGGGCCTGCGCCAGTGTGGGGGCCTTCCGTGCCTCTTCGCCATGCGGCTTCATGGGGCGGTTCCTTGCTGGGAGGCAGTCGGCCCTCCTGGCGCACTCGTGTCCTTCAAGGCTAGGGATGCCGGTACGCGTTGCCCACCCGGCGGGGTGGGGCGTGTGGTTTCAATCGGAAGTTTCCAGAAAATTCCAGGGAGGCTGGCCAGGAGGGAGGGGGG
>NZ_RAVW01000623.1 GCF_003611585.1 Corallococcus exercitus
TCGGGGGACCGGAAGCCCAGGCCAATGGACGGCAGGAAGGTCATCCCGCCCACGTCCCGCTTCTGCCCGAAGACCACGGGATTGCAGAAGACGTAGCCCCCGGTGAGCTCCGCGTAGAAGTGCACGTACTTGTAGCCCAGCGCGAAGCCCACCGTGGAGCCCACGAAGTGGCTGTTCACCGTGGACGGCAGGCTCGCGTCGAAGCCCGTCACCGGCTTGCCCTGCTGGGAGAAGTCCACCAGCCGGGCGTCCAGGCTCGTGTGGCTGAAGACGTACTTGGGGGCGCCGTAGAGCTTGAACACGTCGCCGTACTCGGCGCTCAGGTACAGCGGCACCTCCAGGTCGGTCCGGCTGAAGTCCCCCATCTGCACCACCTCCAGAACGTCCATCACCGCCCCGGAGAACAGGTACTTGGACACCCCCACCCCCAGCGCCAGGTCATAGGAGCGGCGAGGGCCCGGACCGCCGTGCGCAAGCCGCACCTTGCCGTCGAAGCGCAGCGCGTTGCCGTTGTAGCGCCCGCCCACGTCGAACCCGTCGAAGAGCCCCACCCGCACCATCAGCTCCGGGTTGACGCCCGGCGGGGCCACCGCCAGGGCCAGGCCCGCCGTCACCAGGCGCTGCTGGTCCTCCTCCGTGAGGGTGTAGGGCTCGTCGTTGTCGATGGCCCGCTTCGCCGCCCGCCCCTGGTCGATGCCCACGTCCACCACCGACGCCAGCGTGCCCGCCGGGACGAACACGCCCATGCTGCCCGTCACCTGGACCTGCCCGGGTGAGAGCGTCTTCGCCGTCTGCATGGTGGACAACGGGGTCGCGCACCCCACGGCGAGGCCAGCGAGCCCCAGCAGGAGCAGGACGGGAAGGTTTCTCATGGGGTTGCAGGTTATGCCCATTTCAGGCGCGAACGCTTCTATCCGCGCGTCCACGCTGGTAAGGGGGCTGTCGTGCGAATCAAGCAAAAACCCGAGGACTTCTCCGTGAAGGAGTCCTACCGCTTCGACGAAGTCGAGAGCGGCCGCCATCGCGTCTACCTCATGGACAAGCAGAAGCTGTCCACGTTTGACGCGGTCAACCGCATCCGTGACGCGTTCGGTCTGAAGCCCGGCGCCATCAGCTACTGCGGCCTCAAGGACAAGCAGGGCCGGACCGAGCAGATCATCGCCGTGGACGGCGCCGACGTGGACATGCAGGAGCCCGACCTGCGCCTGAAGTTCCTGGGCCGGACGGACAAGCCGCTGTCCGCGCGCAACATCACCTCCAACCGCTTCTCCGTCACCGTGCGCGCCCTGACGCACGACTCGCTGGCGCCGCTCAACCTGGCCGCCGCGGAGGTGAACCGGCTGGGCGTGGTGAACTACTTCGACAGCCAGCGCTTCGGCGCGCTCAAGCACGGTCAGGGCTTCATCGCCAAGGACCTCATCCGGGGCGACTTCGAGGCCGCGCTGCACAACTACTTCGCCCGCCCCTCGGACCTGGACCGCACCGAGGACGCCAAGGTGAAGGGCTTCTGGCGCGACAACTGGGGCAAATGGGACGCGCGCGTGCCCTTCGAGGGCGCGAAGAAGTACCACCGCATCCTGCGCTCCCTGCGCGACCACCCGGGCGACTGGCTCCGAGCGTTCCTGCAGATCGACTCGGACTACCGGGCGATGATCCTCTTCGAGTACCAGAGCTACCTCTGGAACGAGGGCGTCCGGCGCTACCTCCAGCTGATGCTGCCGCGCGAGGCCATGTTCCCCATGCGCTACCAGGCCGGCACGCTGCTGCACTTCCGCGACGCGCCTCCGGACGTCCTGCAGACGCTGCGCGAGAAGACCTTCCCGCTCGTCGGGCCGGACTCCACCTTCGAGGATCCGAAGGTGGCGGAGGCCATGGCGTGGGTGCTGGGCAAGGAGAAGCTCAAGCTCGCCGACCTGCGCATCAAGGGCGCGGAGCGGATGCTCTACTTCAAGGAGGAGCAGCGCCCGCTGGTGATGTTCCCGCACAAGCTCGTCGTGGGCCGCACGCAGAACGACGACGTGAACCGCGGTGAAATCAAGGTCAACGTGGCCTTCACGCTGCCCCCGGGCGCGTATGCCACGCTGGTCATCAAGCGCCTGTTCCACTTCGAGTACACCGAGGACACGAAGGAGGACATCCGCACCTCGCAGCGTCCGCGCCTCGTCACCGCCGAGCGCGACGAGGTCCGCGTGGAAGCGGCCCGGAGCGCCGCGCGTGCTTCGGAAGGACCTTCCCGCCACCGCGACCTGGCGGACAAGCGCCCCGCTCCCCCGGCCCGCGAGCCGCGCGCCCCCAGCCGCATCGGCCGTCCGGCCCGCGCCACCCGCGAGACCGCGCCCGAACCCGTGAAGACCGGGGTCCGGAGCGACCGCGCCGAGCGCCCGGCTGCCCGGCCCGCGCCCGTGGGCACCCTCACGGCCCCTGCTCCGCCGGAGCCGGAGATTCCGCTGGGTTTCCGGGCGAAGCAGAAGCAGCGCAAGCAGGTGAAGGCCGAAAGCCGGGCGGAAAAGGCCGAAAAGCAGCGCCTGGCCGCCGCCAAGTCCGCGAAAAAACAGAAGCGGAAGTGATGCTCGGGGGCAGCGCAATGGCCTTTCGCCACGCCCGTAGTCCAGGGCGTGACCGCTCTTGCCCTCGACTCGCTCCCCATGGCCATCGGAATGCTGATGGCTGAGGACGCCGCCCCGCTCCCCTGGAAGGCGGACGTGCAGGCCGCCCGCAAGGGGGACCCGTCCGCTTTCGAAGCGCTCGTGCGCAGCGTGCAGCGCCCGGTGTACGGCTTGGCGCTGCGCCTGCTGCAGAGCGAGGCGGAGGCCGCGGAGGTCGCGCAGGAGGCCCTGCTGCGCGCGTACCAGAATCTCCACCGCTACGACGACGCGCGCCCGTTCGACCTCTGGGTGCTCGCCATCACGCGCAACCTCTGCCTGGACCTGCTCCGCCGCCGCACCAAGGTGCGCACCGAGGAGCTGGAGCCCATGAAGGAGGTGCTCCCCAGCGCCGACGTGTCCCAGCTGGACGGGGCCATCGCGCGCGAGGAGCGGCAGTCGCTGGAGGCCGCCATGGAGACGCTCTCCGTGGACGACCGTGAGGTGCTGGCCCTCTATTACGTCCAGAAGCGCACCACGAAGGAGATCGCGCAGATCATGGGCTGCGCGCCCGGGACCATCATGGCGCGCCTGTTCCGGGCCCGTGAGAAGCTTCGCAAGAAGATGACGCCCGCCGAGGAGGAGACGCGATGAACCCCACCCCCTGCCCCGACCTGGAAGTCCTCTTCGCGGAGCTGGAGGCCGGTGAGGGCCCCGCCCTGGATCACGCCGCGGAGTGCGAGGCGTGCGCCGCCCTGATGGAGGACCACCGCCTGCTGGAGAACGACCTGTTCCGGCTGGCGGATCCGCTGCCGCCCCCGTCGCTGGTCGTGAACGTGATGGCCCGCGTCGCGGAGAGCCCCGTGCCCCAGCGCCGCGAGGTGTGGACGGGCCTCTGCATCCTGCTGACGTCCCTGGGCGTGGGGCTGGGCTTCCTGTTCACCAATGACCGGGCGCTCGGCCGCATGGGCACCGCGTTCGCGTCCAGCGTGACGGGCTCCCGCGCGTTCGTGGAAGGCCTGTTCAGCGGTGCGCATGCCCTGTGGAGCACCGCGGGACTGGCGGTGGCCTGCTTCGTCGCCGTCGTCGTGTTCTCGTCGCTGTTCGGCCTGAAGCGCCTGGTCGGCTCTCCTCCCCCGTCCCTCTCCGAAGCCTGAGCGTGCCCATGAAGATCCTCCCCCGCCTGCTGCTTCCGACCCTCCTCCTCGGCGCCCCCATGGCTGGCTCTTATACACATCTCCGAGCCCACGAGACATGCGCAGATCTCGTATGCCGTCTTCTGCCTGAAAAAAAAAAAAGAGAACAGGCAGTCAGTAA
>NZ_RAVW01000624.1 GCF_003611585.1 Corallococcus exercitus
CCCGCCGCCCGCGGCGGCTGCTCCGGCGCCGAAGACGGCGGCCAACTCGAACCCGCCCTCCACCTCCCAGGAGGAGGAGGCCGGCGACGTGTCCGAGGTGGACAAGGACGCCCTGGGGCCTCTTCGCGAGCGCATCCGGCCGGTGTCCGGCCACATGTTCCTCAAGAAGGGCCGCTTCGAGATCAGCCCGTCCGCGTCCATCACCATCCGCGACGCGTTCTTCAAGAAGTACCTCTTCGGCGGCACCGTCACCTACTTCCCCATGGAGACGCTGGGCGTGGGCCTGCGCGGCGGCTACGCGCTGAACAGCGTGGCGGGCTCCGCGCAGATCTGCACCTTCACGGAGGGCGAGGGTGGCGACACCCGCGGCTGCCGCGCGCCCTCCAAGGGTGAGCTGGACGGGTATGCGCCCGGCCAGATGACGCTCATGGGCGGCGTGGACGTCCAGTGGGCGCCCATCTACGGCAAGCTGTCGCTGCTGGCGGAGAAGTTCGTCCACTTCGACATGTACGGCGTCGTGGGCGCGTCCGTCGTCCAGTACAAGGGGCCGGCGGAGTCGCTGACGGATGGCACGCCCGCCGCGGGCAGCAAGTCGTACCTCACGGGCGGCGGCAACGTGGGCGTCGGCCTGCGCTTCTTCTTCAACCGGTGGATGACGCTGCGCACGGAGCTGCGCGACCTCATCTACGTGGAGAAGGGCCGCGACCCCACGCCCAACTACCTCCGCAACCAGATCATGTTCGAGCTGGGCCTGTCCTTCTTCTTCCCCTCCGGTTCCTAAAGACTCATGCGCACCCACCGGTTCCTCCGCCTCGCCGTCCTCGGGCTCACGCTCGCGTACACGGCCCCCACGCTGGCCCAGTCCTTCGAAGGGCTGGACCTGGCGGGCCAGTCGAAGAAGAAGAAGAAGGGGTCGTCTTCCAAGGCCTCCTCCAAGAAGAAGACCACCGCCAAGCGCGGCAAGGGCAAGACGGCCGCCCCGGCCGAGGACACCACCGAGTCCTCCACCGCCACGACCGAGCCCGCGCCCATGGGCAACCCGGCCACGCCGCCCGCGGCCGTGACGACGACGCCTGCTCCGGCGGCCACCCCCGCCGCTCCGGCCGCGAAGCCCGCGGCCGCCTCCAAGCCGGCCCCGCAGACCAGCCCCGGCCTGGGCCTGGACCTCACGAGCGACAACGACAAGCCGCCCGCGCCCACGATGACGTTCGACGCGGTGGACGTGTCCGGCAAGACGGCGGACCGCCAGCGCCTGGACGCGGCCATCAGCCTGTTCAAGAACGACGAGTACGAGAAGGCCGCGATGGCGTCCCACGAGCTGTTGGGGGACCCCAAGCTCCAGGGCCTGCACGTCGAGGCGCGCTACGTGCTCGCCAAGTCGCTCTACCGCATGGGGCTGTACCACTCGTCGCTGGGCGAGTTCTCCAAGATCCTCGCTGCGGGCCCGTCCACGAAGTTCTTCAAGACGAGCCTGGAGTGGCTGTTCTTCATCAGCCGAAAGACGCAGAACGAGACGGTCATCCTGGATGAGATCGCCCGGTACGCGAACTACGAGTTCCCGGAGAAGTTCCGCAACGAGTTCCGCTACCTGCTGGCGCGCTACCACTTCGTGCGTGGCCGCGCGTTGGATCAGGTGGGCCAGACGGAGAACGCGGACAAGTCCTTCGAGGAAGTGAAGCGCCTGGCGCTGACCATCCCGCGCACGGATCCGTTCTACCCGCGCGCGAAGTACCTGGAGGGTCTGGCCTTCTTCCGCAACGGCACGAACCACAAGGACGCGGCGGCCAAGCGTGGCAACACGGACGTCATGGCGTCGGTGGAGGCGATGAAGGAAGTGGTGCGCCTCACCCGTCCCATGGTGGGCCGCACCGGCGAGCAGGCGAAGCTGGACAAGTCGCTGCGCGAGCTGGCCTTCATGCAGCTGGCCCGGACGCACTACGGCATGCAGCAGAACCGCTTCTCCATCTTCTATTTGAACAAGGTGGAGCGCGGGAACACGCAGTGGCTGGAGGCCCTCTTCGAGTCCTCCTGGGCCAACTACCGCATCGGCCAGTACGAGCAGGCGCTGGGCAACCTCATCACCCTGTCGTCGCCCTTCTTCCGCGAGGAGTACTTCCCGGAGGCGCTCATCCTGAAGGCGGTCATCTATTACGAGAACTGCCGCTACCGGGAGTCCAACCTCATCCTCCAGGACTTCGAGCGCACCTACCTGCCCGTGCACGACGAGCTGGACGCGCTCGTGAAGAAGAACATGGAGGCCTCCGAGTACTACACGGTCCTCGCGGACGTGCAGAAGAAGAACAAGGACGGCCTGGAGAAGAACGGCACGGACGTGCTCCTGGAGCGCATCCTCCGGCTGGCCCTCACGGATCAGGACCTGAAGAAGACCAACGACTCCATCCTGGAGCTCGAGGGTGAGATGGACCTGTTCTCCAACAAGGGCGACACGTTCAAGTACTCGGAGCTGACCAAGCAGCTGCTCGAAGAGCTCAAGGTCCAGCGCACCAGCCTCATCTCCAAGGCCGGCATCATGGCCAAGGGCAAGCTGGAGTCGGAGCTGGGCGCGCTCAAGCTGCTGCTGGCCAACGGCCTGCGCATCAAGTTCGAGACGACCACCAAGGAGAAGGAGTTCCTGGAGGAGCAGCTCAAGGCGGGCGGCCGCACGGCCATCGTCAAGAAGTACAAGTACTCCGTGGCGGTGGCGGACGATCAGCTCTACTGGCCCTACGAGGGCGAGTACTGGCGTGACGAGCTGGGCACGTACCAGTACACGATGACCAAGGGCTGCATCGAGCGCGACACGGCCAACCGCAACATCCAGTCCGCCGAGGCGATGTAGACGCCTCGCGCTGAGAGTGGGAATCTTCCCGGCCGCCGGAGCGCCCCGTACGCGCGCTCCGGCGGTCTTGTCTTTTCCAACGGTCCCTCGAAGGGACGAGGGAGTGCGAAGTTGGCTCGGGAGGCGTCGCTGCGGGTGGTGTTCGGCATCGCCGTCCTGGACCTCATCGGGTTCGGCATTCTGATTCCGCAGCTGGGCGTGTACGGCGTGCGCTTTGGCGCCTCCCCCTTCGCGGTGGGGCTGCTCGTCGCGGTGTACTCGCTGATGCAGCTGGTGGCGGCGCCCGTGATGGGGCGGCTGTCGGACCGGTTCGGCCGGCGGCCGGTGCTGCTCATCTCCCAGGTGGGGTCCCTGGCGGGCTACGTGCTGTTCGCCTTCGCGCACACGCTGCCCCTGCTGTTCCTGTCGCGCGTCATCGACGGCATCTCCGGCGGCAACGTGTCCACGGCGCAGGCGGTGGTGGCGGACATCACGAAGCCGCATGAGCGCGCGAAGGGCATGGGCGTCATCGGCGCGGCGTTCGGCCTGGGCTTCGTGCTGGGGCCCGCGCTGGGCGGTGTGCTGGGCGCGTGGGGCGGCAACCTGGCCATCGGCCTGTTCGCGGCGGGGCTGTCCGCGCTGAACCTGCTCAACACCTGGTTCTTCCTGCCGGAGACGCGCAAGGCGGGCTCGCCGTCCGCCACGACGCGCACCTTCAAGGGCGCGCTGTCCGTGTTGACGCTGCCCGTCGTGGGCCGGTGCGTGGTGCTGGTGCTGCTCTACACGGCGGCCTTCGCGCAGATGGAGGGCACCTTCTCCGTGTACCTACTGACGCGCTTCCTTTCCTCCGGGCCGGTGCCGCTGGAGGGCGGGTGGCTGGTGCACGCGGTGCATCCGGACGCGGCCATCCTGAAGGAGGCCAGCCTGCGCTCCGGGGCGCTCTTCGCGGTGGTGGGCGTGCTGTCCGCGCTGGTGCAGGGTGGGCTGGTGCGCCGGCTGGTGGCGCCCGGCCATGGCGCGTCCGGCCGGGAGGCGTCTGGTGGCCCGGGGGGCAGGGGAG
>NZ_RAVW01000625.1 GCF_003611585.1 Corallococcus exercitus
ATGGGTATAAGAGACAGCTTCCTCTACTACCCGAGCCGGACCCACGTGCCGCCCAAACTCAAGGCGCTCATCGACTTCTTCAAGCTGAAGCGGCGGCGCTGACCACGCCCCCCGCGGCCAACGCGGGCGGCGCCAGCCACGGGGCCGCCAGCGCTTCGGCATCCTCCAGCAAGCGCAGGCGCCGGGCCTCTTCGGGGAACGGAGCCACCGTGCTCCGGGGAAGCGCGTCGTACGTGCGCCCATCCAGCACCCGCCCCGCCGCCGCCTTGCGCTTGCCGCCCCACTGCTTGAAGAAGAAGGCCACGCCCGCCGCGTCGCACTGCTCGCGCACGGAGCGCACCCAGTCCGGGTCCAGCGGCCTGGCCTTCGCGCCGCTCTCGCCTCCGACAATCACGCCGTCCACGCCGGTGAAGTCCACCGTGCCCAGGTCCTCCAGCAGCGGCTCGATGGACAGGAAGCGCACCCGCGCGGGCGCCGCCCGCAGGTGCTTCACGCGCGGCAGGCCGTACTTGCGGTCCTCCACGCTCACGCCCCACCACACGTTCGGCAGCCTCGCCGCGAACGCGAGCCGCGTGGACAATAGCCGCTGCATCCGCTCCGCGCGCTTCGTCAGCACCTGGAACGTGTGCCAGTCCGCCAGCGCCATCACCCGCGCCACCGCCTCGATGTACGCCTCCGGGACGTCGTCCAGGAACAGGTCGCTCATCGAGTTCACGAACACGCGCTTGGATGCCTTCCAGCGCAGCGGCTCGGCGAGCTTCCCCGGAATCAGCTTCAGGTCGAAGCCCTGCTCATACGGATGCCCGGGCACGCCCCGGAACCGCTCCGCGAACGTCTCCGCGTAGCAGTGCTTGCACCCGGGGCTCAGCTTCACGCAGCCGCGCACCGGGTTCCACGTCGCATCCGTCCACTCAATCTTGGAGTTGTCAGCCATGGCGTCCGGAAGGAACACCCGGCCCGCCTGCCTCCATCCCCTACGCCTCCAACCTCTACTTCGTGGGAGGCGTCTCCGCTGTCAGCGTCTTCGCCCGCTTCTCCACCGCGCGCAGCGTGTCCACCACCGCGTCCTTCTGCCCCACGCTGGCCAGGAACCCCGGAACGGAGCCCCCCGGGTCCACCGTGAACTTGTAGACGACCCAGGACGTGCCCCCGCCCTTCGGCTCGATCTTCCAGCTGCCCTCGTTCAACCGCAGCCGCACCACGTCACGCCGGGCGGGGAACGCGTCCGGCTCCGCCTTCCAGCGCTGCTGGTACACACCCGTCCCGTCCGGCGCGACCTTCGACTCCGTCACGACGTGGCAGATGTAGTCCCGTGACGACACCACCGGCAGGTCCAGCCGCGTGTACGTGAGCCGCCCGCCGTCCTCCGTGGGCCGCACCACCCGGGACTCCTTCACGTACGGCATGAAGAGCCGGTACGACTCCTGGTCCTCCAGCGCCGTCTGGAGCTGCGCCGCGCTCGCCTTGAGCTCCCCTTCCGCCCAGATGTCCTTCGCCTTCGTCCCCGGGCGGGGCCGCACCTTGATCAGAAAAGGCGTCGTCGCCACCGTCTCCCATTCCTGGGCCCCCGCCACGCCCGCCGCCAGCACCACCACCGCCGCCAGGGCCGCACCCCATCGCCGCGTCATTCCCAACATGTCTCTGCCCTTCGGTTCCGCGCGCCGCCCGGCCCTTGGCGTCACCTGCGTCACCTGTATCCCATCTTTCCGACACCTGGACGACCCGGGCCTGCCCACGAACCGACGTGGGCACACGGGCCGCTCGACTTTGCGTGGAAGCCTTGGCAAGCCTTGCTCCCATGCGTCCTCACTTCTCCGGTCCCCCGCCCGAGCGCGGCCTGTTCTGCAACCGCACCCTCAACATGCGTGCCATCAAGGCCGTGGGCTACGACATGGACTACACGCTCATCCACTACCGCGTGGAGGCGTGGGAACGCCGCGCGTACGAATACATTCGCGACCGTCTGGTGGAGCAGGGCTGGCCCGTGGCCGACCTGACGTTCGACCCGATGCTCGCCATCCGCGGCCTCATCATCGACACCGCCAAGGGCAACCTCCTCAAGGCCAACCGCTTCGGCTTCGTGAAGAAGGCCCTCCACGGCAGCCGCCCCATGGACTTCGAGTCCCAGCGCGAGGCCTACAACCGCACCGTCATCGACCTGGCGGACCGGCGCTGGGTGTTCCTCAACACGCTCTTCTCCCTCTCGGAGGCGTGCATCTACGCGCAGCTCGTGGACCGCCTGGACGCCGGCCAGCTCCCCGGTCCCATGGGCTACGCGGACCTCTACGAGCACGTGCGCAAGAACCTGGACGCCACGCACATGCAGGGGCGCCTCAAGGCGGAAATCATCGCGGACCCCGAGCGCTACGTCATCGACGACCCGGAGACGCCGCTCGCGCTGCTGGACCAGAAGAACGCCGGCAAGAAGCTGCTGCTCATCACCAACAGCGAGTGGGCCTACACGGAGCCCATGATGCACTTCGCCTTCGACCGGCACCTGCCCGAAGGCATGACCTGGCGCCAGCTCTTCGACGTCGTCATCGTCAGCGCGCGCAAGCCCGAGTTCTTCACCACCCGCTCCACCCTCTTCGAGGTGGTGGAGGCCAACGGCGAGGCGCTGCTGCGTCCGCACTCCGGCCCGCTGGACAAGAACAAGCCCTACTTCGGCGGCAGCGCGCTGGAGCTGGAGCGGCACCTGGGCCTGTCCGGCGACGAGATCCTCTACGTGGGCGACCACATGTTCGGCGACGTGCACGTCACCAAGAACGTGCTGCGCTGGCGCACCGCGCTCATCCTGCGCGAGCTGGAGGACGAGGTGCGCGCCATCGCCGCCTTCCGCGCCACCGAGGTCCGCATTGGCGAGCGCATGCTCAAGAAGGAGCGCCTGGAGGCGGAGAGCTGCCAGGTGCGCCTGGAGCTTCAGCGGCGGCGCGTCCAGTACGGCCCGCGCACGGACGTCACCGAAGGCGAGCTGGTGACGCGCCTCACGGAGCTGCGCACGGAGCTGGAGGCGCTGGACGCGGAGCTGGGCCCCATGGCCCGCGCGGCCAGCGAGTTGTCCAACCCGCACTGGGGCCTGCTCACCCGCGCCGGCAACGACAAGAGCCACCTGGCGCGGCAGGTGGAGCGCTACGCGGACATCTACACGTCGCGCGTGAGCAACTTCCTCTTCGCCACGCCGTTCGTCTACCTGCGCAGCCCGCGCGGCAGCCTCCCGCACGACCCCAGCCTCCCCGGCGGCACCCCGGTGTTCACCACCGGGGACGGCGCGGGCAGTGGCCCCACGGAGTAGTTCCACGCCCGGCTGGCGCCTACTGCGTGAGGCGCCAGAGGGCCTGCAGGTCCGCGGGGAGGTTGCTGGCGACCTTGTCCGCCTCGCCTTCGGTGATCTGATCCTGGAAGGCGCGCAGCACCGCGCGGATCACCAGCTCCGCCTGGTCCACCGGCATCTGGAGGTCCTCCGCCACGGAAGCAATCATCTCCTCGCGGCCGAAGCGGTGGGGGCGCGGGGGGCGCTCCTCCGGGGGCGGCAGGAACTCCACCAGCATCCGGGGCAGCTGGGATTCCAGGTTGCGCACCCCGTTGGGCATGAGCCGGCGCTCCAGCGCGCTCAAGACCGATACGGCGGCGGACTCCGCGAGCGCGGGGGGCAGGGCGCTCAGCTCGCACAGGTGGCGGATGAACGCCGCGTAGGTGGCGCGGACGTGGGCTTCGTGGCGCCGTGCGTGGCGCTCCTGCTTCTCGGTGTCGGTTTCGTGGGCCTGGGCCATGGGCACACCTCGGGCGATGGGGGGACGGGACCTCCCGGAAGGTGGGCACCCCAACGCCGGTCAGCGCCCGGCAGGCAGGCGGGCCCCACCCCCAGAC
>NZ_RAVW01000626.1 GCF_003611585.1 Corallococcus exercitus
GCCTCGCGCGGGTTTCTGGGGCGGCAGCAGTCCTGCCAGCCGCTCCCATTGGGCGTCTGTCAGCTCTCCTCGGCTCATGCCCTCCTAACACCCGGCTCCCCTCGAACTATTTGCGGACACGTCCTAGTCGCCCATCACCTTGACGATGACGCGCTTGCGGCGCTGGCCGTCGAACTCCGCGTAGAAGCACTGCTGCCAGGGGCCCAGGTCGAGCTTGCCGGCGGTGACGGGAATCAGCACCTGATGGTGGACGAGCATGGATTTCAGGTGCGCGTCGCCGTTGTCCTCGCCGGTGCGGTGGTGGCGGTAGTCGGGCCCGGAGGGCGCCAGGTGCTGGAGCCAGTCCCAGATGTCCTCGTGGAGGCCGGGCTCGTCGTCGTTGACGAAGACGCCCGCGGTGATGTGCATGGCGGACACCAGCACCATGCCCTCCTGGATGCCGCTCTTCTTCACCAGGGCGGCCACGGCGTCCGTGAGGCGCACCAGCTCGCGGCGGGCTTTCGTCTCGAACCAGAGGTATTCGGTGAGGGTCTTCATGGGTCGCACTGTCAGAGGGGGCCACTAGAGTGACTCACGCCATGCGAGCCATCCTCCACGTGGACATGGACGCTTTCTATGCGTCCGTCGAGCAGCGCGACAACCCGTCCCTCCGGGGCAAGCCGGTCATCGTTGGCGGGCATGCACAGCGCGGCGTGGTGGTGGCCGCGTCCTACGAGGTGCGTCCCTTCGGCGTGAAGAGCGCGATGCCCATGGCCCGGGCGGTGAAGCAGGCGCCGCACGCCATCGTGGTGAAGCCGCGCTTCTCCGCGTACGCGGAGGCCAGCGAGCAGGTGTTCGCCATCTTCGAGCGGTACACGCCGCTGATTGAGCCCCTGTCGCTGGACGAGGCGTTCCTGGACGTCACCGCGTCGGTGGGGCTGTTCGGCGCGGCGGCGGACATCGCGAAGCGGATCCGCAAGGAGATTGCCCACGAATTGAACCTGCCGGCGTCCGCGGGCATCGCGACGGCGAAGTTCGTGGCGAAGATCGCCTCCGACCTGGCGAAGCCCAACGGCCAGCGCGAGGTGCGGCCGGAGGAGACGGTGGCCTTCCTGGCGGGGCTGCCGGTGTCGCGCCTCTGGGGCGTGGGGCCCAAGACGGAAGAGGCGATGAAGCGCGCCGGGCTCACCACGATTGGTGATGTGGCGACGCGGGACGTGTCCTGGCTGGAGGAGCGCTTCGGCGCGGCGAGCGCGAAGCACCTGTGGGAGCTGTCGCACGGCATCGACGCGCGCGACGTGGTGCCGGACCGGGCGGCCAAGAGCGTGGGCGCGGAGGACACGTTCGAGGAGGACCTGACGGGTGTGGAGGTGCTCAAGCCGCACGTGCACGCGCAGGCCCTGCGGGTGGCCCGGCGGCTGCGGCGCGCGGCGCTGAAGGGGCGCGTGGTGCAGCTCAAGTTGAAGTTCGCGGACTTCACGCTCATCACCCGGCGCACCACGCTGCGCGAGGCGACGGACGACGGGCAGGTCATCTACCGCGCGGCGCTGGAGCTGCTGGAGCGCGCCCATGAGGGCAAGGCCCTACGGCTCACGGGCGTGAGCGTGCAGCTGGACGAGGACGAGGCGCAGCTGGGCCTGTTCCCGGCGGCGGCGCCGAAGTCGTCGAAGCTGAACGAGGCCATGGACCGCATCGCGGCGCGCTTCGGGAGCAAGGCCATCACCATGGCGGACATCGCGGGGGCGGAGGCGCCGGATGACGACGACCCGCGCTCCGAACGGCCCGTGGAGAGGCCGAAGCGGTAGCGCGTCACCGAGCTCGCGGACACGACAAGGGCCGGAGCACCTGAGCGCACCAGCCCTCGTTCTTGCGCTGTTCCGATGGAGGATGCGCTGGCGCCCGCTGGACACGACAAGGGCCGGAGCACCGGAGCGCTCCAGCCCTCTTCGCTGCACCTGTGCGTCGCGGGAGCGCGGTCCCCGGACACGACAAGGGCCGGAGCACGGGAGCGCTCCAGCCCTTTCGCTTCAGCAGTCCCGCGGGAGCACTACCCCTCGCCCGCGTCGGAACCGGAGGACGCGCCTGAACCGCCGCCCTCTCCGCTCCCGTTGCCACGACGGCGACGGCGGCGACGGCGCTTGCGGCGGGGGCCTTCCGCGTCCCCACTGCTGTTCGCTCCGGCGCGCGGCGGCGGCACCTCGCCGGCCTGCCATGCCTCCAGCGCCTCGCGGCCCTCGCCCGTGGCCTCCACCGTCATCGTGAAGACGGCCAGCGCCTCGTTGAAGAGCGGGTGGCGGCGGAAGGCGCCCGTCTTGCGGCGGCGCTCCCCCGTCAGCGTGCGCTGCATCAGGAGCAGCATGCGGCAGCGCTCGGCGATGCGGCGCGGCAGGCGCGCGGACTCCACGAAGCCGGCCAACAGGTCCTCGATGACGCGCGACACGGACGCGCGGCCCTCGTCCTGCGACTCCTCCACCGGAGGCTGCGCGCGGCTGATGGGCACCAGCAACGTCGCCAGCAGGATGGCGTCGTCCAGCACCTCGCCCGCGGACACGCGCTTATCCAGCGCCTGCGCGAAGGCGTAGAAGGTCTTCTCCCCTTCCTTGCCGTGCTCGCGCAGGTACGCGTCCACCGGCGGGAGCAGAATCTTGAGCGCGTCCAGCGCCGCTAGCAGCTTCAGCGCCGGGGCGGACACGCCGCCGCGGATGAGCCGGAACGTCTCCTCCAGCAGGCGCGCGGGCGCGCAGCGCGGCAGGTCCTCCACCGCGCCCTCCATCGCCGCGTACGTGCGCGACTCGATGTCCAGGTCCAGCTTCGCCGCGAAGCGCACCGCACGCAGGATGCGCACCGGGTCCTCGCGCATGCGGATTTCCGGGTCGCCAATCGTCCGGATGAAGCGCTCATCCAGGTCGCGCCGGCCGCGCACGTAGTCGATGACCCGGCCTTCGGCTGCGTCGTAGAACAGGCCGTTGATGGTGAAGTCGCGGCGGCGCGCGTCCTGCTGCGCGGTGCCGAAGACGTTGTCGTGCGTGATGAGCAGGTCCTCACCGGCCTGCCCGTCTTCCGAGCCCGGCGCGCCCGGCGCCGGCTCCAGCTCCGTCGGGTTCGCGCGGAAGGTGGACACCTCCACGATCTTCCCGCCCTTGAAGTAGACGTGCGCCAGCCGGAAGCGCCTTCCGATGAGGCGGCAGTTGCGGAAGATGGCGCGCACCTCGCCCGGGTGGGCGCTGGTGGCCACGTCGAAGTCCTTGGGCTTCTTGCCCAGGAGCAGGTCGCGCACGCAGCCACCCACCAGGTACGCCTGGTGCCCGTGCTGGTGCAGCCGCAGCACCACCTTGAGCGCGTCCGGATCCATCTCGTCCGGGTCGATCTCCGCGGGCTCACCCGTGCGGGTGGTGGTGGGCGCCTGCAGCTCCGGCTCGTTCGCGGCGGGCTCGGGCTCCGGCTCCAGGATGACGGCCTCGGGCTCCTCGGCTTCGTCACCCGCCTCGGCGGCGGCCTGCGCGTCCTCCGCCTCCGCGGCCTTCAGGGCCTCGGTGGCGGCCCGGATTTCGTCGCTGACCTCGGGGCCGGCGTCCTCGGTGTCGTCATCGTCGTCGAACCCGTCGTCCTCTTCCGCGTCCGCGGTATAGGAGGGCTCGGAAGGGGCCTGGGGGGCCCGGGAAGGGGTTTCGTGCTCGCTGAGGCGCTCGGCGGAGTCCGCGGGCGCCTGGGCCTCGGTGCGCTCGGGGCGCTCCTCGGGGCCTGTCAGGTCCAGGGGGGAAGACATGGAAAGAACCTCGTGCGCGGACCCGGATGCCTCGGCCGCTGCCGCCTCGAAGGAGGCCCTGGCTCTTATACACATCTCCGAGCCCACGAGACATGCGCAGAGATCGTATGACGT
>NZ_RAVW01000627.1 GCF_003611585.1 Corallococcus exercitus
CCACCGAGGTCCAAACGCGCCTTATCGTCGGCCGCGTCAGATGTGGATAAGAGACAGGGGAGAGGCCCACTGCACCCCGGACGGGGGAGCGGGCGGCTTATTCACGCCGGGCCGTTTCTCCTCGGCCGGGCCGCTGGGGGCGCGCTTGAGCGCGTGGCGTGCCGGAGCGCCGGTGGCGTACCGGCCACCGCGATCGGGCCGCCGCGAGGCGCACGCGCCTGGTGCCGCGTGGGCCGTCCACGGCTTTCGCGCCAGCCGCGCGGGCCGCTCAGCGGAGCGCGGTCTTCTTCGCCTTGGCCTTCGCCTGGCGCTTCATGGGGCGCGATGGCGGCTCCGTGCGGGCCACGGCCGCGCCCTCCGGCGTCACCGGCGTGGGGGACAGCCGCAGCGTGACGCGCCGGTTGCTGGCGCGGTGGGGCGGGCTGTCGTTGGGGACCAGGGGCCGGTACGCGGCGTGGCCCGTGGCGCTCAGGCGCTCCGGAGCCAGTCCCTCGCGCTCGCCCAGCTGGCGCACCACCGCCACGGCCCGCGCGGCGGACAGCTCCCACGCGGTGGTGGCGGGGCCGCCGGGCCCGGCGGGGAGCACCTCGTCGGTGTGGGCCTCCACCGCAACGCGGTGGTCCGCGAGCGGGCTTCGGAACACGGCCGCGGCCTGCTTCAACACGGCGGCCCCTTCCGGGGTGAGCGCCGTGCTCGCGGGCGCGAAGAGGAGCCGCTCGGACACCTCCACGCGCAGGGCGTCGTCCTCCAGGGCCAGCGCCACGTCGCCCGCCTTGAGCGCGTCCTTCAGCGACCTCCCCAGCGCCTCGAGCGCCGCCTCGCGCCGCGCCTGCTGCGCCTCCGCGCTCTTCGCCTGGAGCTCCGCCGCGGCGCCGCCCCACTCCTGCGCCTGCTGCTGCCGCTCCAGCGCGCGCAGCCTCCGCTCCATGGCCTGCCGCAGCGTCTGCAATTGCGCGACGTGGGCCTCGGACTCGGTGGCCTCGCGCTCCAGCTGTGCGCTCCGGGCCTCCAGCGCCTGGAGCGAGCGCGAGCCCAGCCACGCGCCCGTGGAGGCCACCACCGCCGCGACGGCCAGCAGCCCCCAGGGCAGCCACCGCCAGCGTCCGAGCGCTGCTTCGGTCCGCGCGTCGTCCATGGCCCCCAAGGGTAATGGCCCCCTGGGGGTGGGCGGCAAGGTGGGCGCCGTGCGACACCGCCCGCCTGCCTCAGCCCGGTGCCGTCCCGGACGGTTTCTTCCACTGGGGCAGGTGCAGCACGAAGCGCGAGCCGGGCCCGCCCTCCGCCGGCGCCTCCACGAACAGGTCGCCGCCGTGCGCGCGGGCGAGCTGCCGGGAGATGTAGAGGCCCAGGCCCAGGCTCGCGCGCGCGTGCTGGCCGGTGTTGCGCGCGAAGCGCTCGAAGATGCGCTCGCGTGCCTCCGGCGGGATGCCGGGGCCCCAGTCCCGCACGGCGATGACGGCCATGTCGCCTTCGCGCTCCACGTGCAATTCCACCGGAAGGCCCGGCGCGTACTTCATCGCGTTGGTGAGCAGGTTCATCAGCACCTGCTCCACGCGCGGCCGGTCCGCCAGCGCCACCACCGGCGCGTCCGCGTGCACCACCGCCACGCAGCCCGCGGTGGCCAGCGCCTCCTCCATCCGCGCCACCAGCGCGTGCACCAGCGAGGACAGCTCCACCGCGCCCAGCTCCAGCGCCATCTGCCCCGTGCCCAGCCGCGCCACGTCGAACAGGTGCGCCACCAGCCGCGTCAGCCGGTCCGCCTGCCGCAGCGCCCCCGCGAGCCCCTGGTCCAGCCGCTCCGACTCCCCCGGCGGCAGCTTGTCCAGCGTGCGCTGCAGCGACGACAGCTGCAGGTGCAGCGCGGACAGGGGCGTGCGCAGCTCGTGCGTCGCCACCGCCACGAACTCGTCGCGCGCGGCCACGGCCTGCTCCGCCTGCCGGTACAGCCGCGCGTTGTCCACCGCCAGCGCCGCGCGCCACGCCAGGTCCTCCAGCTGCGACAGGTCCCGCATGCTGAAGCGCCGCGTGGGCGAGCACGTCGCGGCGCTCACGATGCCCAGCGTGCGCCCGCGCGCCATCAGCGGGACGACCATCACCGAGCGCGGCCGCAGCCCCTCCAGGACCTCCCGGTGCGCGTCGTTGACGGCGAAGGCGCCCATGGCGGCCTCGTCCACCTCGGCCACCAGCTCCGAGCGCCCCGTCTCCAGCACGCGGCGCAGGACGGTGGGGGTGCCCCGGGACGGCGCGTAGGGCATGGACTTCTCCAGCTGGGTCTGGAGCACGTCGTCGCGGGCGCGGCGCTCCACGCGCTCCAGGTGCTCGCCGTCCTCGCCCAGCATGTCCACCAGGCAGTAGTCCGCCAGCTGCGCCACCACCAGCTGCGCCACGTTGCGCACGGTGGTGCGCCAGTCCAGGGACGTGGCCAGCTGGGTGGTCGCGTCCGTGAGGAAGCGCAGGTGGTCCTCCATGCGGCGCTGCTCGGTGATTTCGCGCACCACGCCCCCCACGCCCAGCAGCTCCGTGCCGGAGCGCACGGGGAAGTACGTGGCCAGGAAGGTGCGCGGCTCCGGGCCCGCGACGTACTCCACCGGGTCGTCCACCACGGCCTCCTGCGACTCCAGCACCTGGCGCAGCAGGTCCTCGATGGGGGTGCCCGCCTCGCCCATCAATTCGCGGGGCGTGAGGCCCAGGTGCTTCTCCAGGGGGATGCCGTTGTTCTCCGCGACGACCTTGTTGAGCCGCACGTAGCGCAGGTCCTGGTTCACGAAGCCCATGCCCACCGGCGACGCGGCGAAGAAGGCCTCCAGCATGGCCGCGGACGCGTCGCGCTCGCGCAGGGCCTCGCGGGCCTCGCGGTACAGCCGGGCGCTCTCCACCGCCAGGGCCGCGCGGCGCGCGAACTCCGTGGCGTACCCCAGGTCGCGCCGGGTATAGCGGCGCGCGGGGGACGCGGAGACCAGGTTGATGATGCCAAAGCGCCGCCGGCCCACCGCCAGGGGCAACAACATGGAAGAGCGCGGCGCCAGCGTCTCCAGCAGCCGGCGGTGCTCGGGCGAGCGGGCCACGTCGTCCAGCCACTGGGGCGTGATGTCCGCGACGAGCACGGGCTTGCCCCGCGCGAACACCCGGGCGAGCGGCGTGTCCGAGCCGGTTCGCGGCGGAAAGCCCAGCGTCTGGTCGAGCAGCTCCTGCTTCCGCGGGTCCCTGGCGCTGAGCGCGAGCCGGTGCAGTGCGCCGTCGGGCCCCAGCACGTCCACCATGCAGTAGTCCGCCCACTCCAACGTGGCCAGCCGCGCCACGGCCTTGAGCGTCGTCTCCCAGTCCAGGGACTCGGCGAGCAGCCGGGAGGCCTCGCTGACGAAGAACTCCGCGCGCTCGGTGGCCTTGCGCTCGGTGATGTCCACGTTGATGTTCACCGCGCCCACCAGCTGGCCCTCGGCCGAGTACAGCGGCGCGGCGGAGTTGAGGATGGTGCGGCGCGCGCCGTCCTTCCCGACGATGTCCACCTCCTCGTTGGACACGGTCTGCCGGCTCTTCAGCGTGCGCGCCACGGCCCACTCCTCGCCGCGCAGCCGCTTGCTGGTGCCGGGCCAGTACGCCTCGAAGGTGCCGAAGTTCTCCAGCCGCATCCCCGCCAGCGGGGCCTGTCCCCACAGCGCGCTGGCGGCGGCGTTGGCCGCGAGCAGGCGGCCCGCCGTGTCCACGATGACCACCCCCACGGGCAGCAGCTGCAGCACCGTGCGCAGCCATTCGTGCGGCACGGGTGTGGACTCCGCCAGAAAGGTGCCAGTCGGCTCGGACATGAGCGCGGAGCCCCCCTCCCCCGCGGGAGATTCAAGGGTGGGGGTCTGTCTCTT
>NZ_RAVW01000628.1 GCF_003611585.1 Corallococcus exercitus
CCCCCCTCCCTGGCCCGTCCGGTGTCCACCAGTGCGCGCCTCCCCGGCGGGCGGGGTGGGACAGTGACGCCTTTCCGACCGCCGGCGACCCGCCGGGGCTTGCCGCCGCTTCGCGGGCACCGGGCGGAGCCCCACCCTCTGGACCCGGGTCCGATGACAGACGGGCTCTTCACGGGTGGCGGGAACGGGGCATGGGGCGGACGGGCTGGCTGGCGGGATGGGTGCTCCTCCTGGGGCTGTGGACGGCGTGCGGCCGGACGCTGCCGGACAACACGTCCTCCGGGCTGTGGGGCTGGGAGCCCCCGTCCTTCTGCATCCCCATGACGTGCGAGTCCCAGGGGCTGGACTGCGGCTACGCCATCGACGGGTGCGGCGGCACGCTGCACTGTGGTGAGTGCGCGGAAGGCCAGGCGTGCGGCGGGGGCGGCGTGCCCAACGTCTGCGGCCCCATGCCCTGCGTCCCCACCTCCTGCGCGGCGCGGGGCGCCACCTGCGGCGCGCTCACGGACGGCTGCGGCGGCGTCCTCGACTGCGGCACCTGCGCGACCCCGGAGGTCTGCGGCGGCGCCGGCGTGCCCAATGCCTGCGGGCCCCCGGCGTGCGTCCCCGCCACCTGCGAGGCGCTGGCCAAGACCTGCGGCCAGGTCGCGGACGGCTGCGGCGGTGTCCTGGAGTGCGGCGCGTGCGGACCGGACGAGACGTGCGGCGGGGGCGGCACCGCCAACGTGTGCGGCCGCGCCCCGTGCGTCCCCACGACCTGCGCGGCCCTGGGCAAGAACTGCGGTCCCGTGTCCGACGGCTGCGGCGGCGTCCTGGAGTGCGGCGCGTGCGGCGAGGGACTCACCTGCGGCGCGGGCGGCGTGGCCAACGTCTGCGCCCCCTCCCAGTGCCAGGCGGCCACCTGCGCCACGCTGGGCAGGAACTGCGGAGAGGTGCTGGACGGCTGCGGCGGCGTCCTGGAGTGCGGCGCCTGCGCGGCGGACGCGACGTGCGGCGGCGCGGGCGAGGCCAACGTCTGCGGCGCCGGCACCTGCGTGCCCACCACCTGCGCGGCCCTGGGCAAGGACTGCGGCCGGGTGTCCGACGGCTGCGGCGCGGTGCTGGAGTGCGGCGGCTGCCTCGGGTCCCAGACATGCGGCGGCGCCGGGGTGCCCAACGTCTGCGGAAAGGCCGCGTGCACGCCCACCACCTGCGAGGCCCTGGGCAAGAACTGCGGGCAGGTCGCGGACGGCTGCGGCGGGATGCTCGACTGCGGCGCGTGCGCGCAAGGCCAGGCGTGCGGCGCGGGCGGCGTGGCCAACGTCTGCGCGGCGCCCGGATGCCGGCCGGCCACCTGCGGCTTCCTGGGCGCGACGTGCGGCGCGGTGGCGGACGGCTGCGGCGGCACGCTGGAGTGTGGCACCTGCACGGCGCCGGAGACCTGCGCCGGCACGGGCGTGCCCAACGTCTGCGCGCCTCCCGAGCCCCTCTGCGTGGACCGCGACCTGGGCAGCACGCTGCCGGTGTCGCTGACGGGCTCCACCGTGGAGGCCCGGGACGACCACGCCGCCTCCTGCGGGGGCGCGGGCGCGCCGGACCGGGGCTACCTGTGGACGGCGCCGAGCGCGGGCACCTTCACCTTCGACACGGCCCGCTCGGCGGTGCGCTCCGTCATCGCCGTGTTCGCGGACGGCTGCGGCGGCGAGGAGCTGGCGTGCGCGAAGGACGGCATCAGCTACGGCGGTGGGTCCCGGGTGGCCGTGACGCTGACGAAGGGCCAGCGGGTCCTGGTGACGGTGGACGCCGTGGCCGGCGGGTCCTTCACGCAGGGCTCCTTCGCGCTGCATATCGACGAGCTGCGCTCCAGCGAGGCCGGCGCCTGCTTCGACAACATGGACAACGACGGGGACCGCTGGGTGGACTGCGCGGACACCGAGTGCCGCGACGACCCCCGCTGCAAGGGCCAGGGCTGCGCCCACCACGACCTGGGCAGCGCCCTGCCCGTCACCTTCCAGGGGGAGACCGCCCTCTCCGGCGACGGCTTCCAGGGCACCTGCGGCGCGCTGCTCCAGCAGGACCGCGCCCACCTGTGGACGGCGCCGAAGGCCGGCACCTTCGTCTTCGACACCTCGCCCGCCGGTGACCCGGACGCGGGCGGCCACGCCCTGTACCTCCTCACCGGCTGCCGGGGCACGGAGCTGGGCTGCGCCGCGAACCTACATCCCACGACAAAGGACGCCCCCGCGCTGAAGCTGACCCTCGCGCAGGGGCAGACGGTGCTGGTGGTGGTGGACGGCATGGCCCGGCCGGACCGGGACACCCCCATCCGCTACACCCTGCACGTCACCGAGTGGGTCTCCTCCGAGGCCGGCCACTGCCACGACGGCGCGGACAACGACGCGGACGGCCGGGCCGACGACGCGGACCCGGACTGCCGCGAGCGCTGACGCACCGTGCCACACCTACATTCTCAGCAGATGTGAGGTGCTACGCAACTGATCGACGGCCGCTGCGATAATCCCGGCAAGACGTCAGCAGCCCATCCCAATTTTCCTCGAACTCCGACGAGGGAGCCCCCAAATGAGCTTCATTGACCGCGCCCGCAGTGCCGTCAGCAACACCATCCGCCACGTGCAGCAGGACCCCATCAAGGCGGCGAAGGACATCGGGACGCAGGCCAAGAAGGGCTACGACACCTTCACGAAGGTGAAGACGGCCGTGAAGGACGGCTTCGACAACGTCAAGAGCCTGAAGACGGACGGCTTCAAGGCGACGCTGAAGGGCAACGTCGACAAGATGGTGTCCAAGGCGATGGACCCCAAGACGAAGCTCGACCTCAAGGGCAAGCTGGGCATCGCGGGCAAGGCCTTCGGCACCCTGACCAGCGCCGCGAAGCTGGTGGGCCAGGCCGGCACGGCCATCAAGGACGTGCGCAACGCCGTGCGCTCCGGCAGCAGCGAGGACTGGAACAAGGCGCTGGGCTCCGTCGCCACCGCCGGCAAGGGCGCGGTCAGCACCGTCAAGGGCGGCCTGGAGATTGCCCGCGACGTGACCAAGTTCGGCAGCGCGTACAAGGCCGCCAGCGGCGCCTTCAAGGCCGCGGTCCCCGGCGCCGGCCCCAAGCTGGCCCGCGCCGCCGCCGGTGCCGCCGCCAAGGCCGCCTTCGAGGGTGGCGCTTCCTCCGCCATCAAGAGCGGCGTGCGCTCCGCGCTGAAGACCGCCGTCGGCGAGAGCGGCGTGGCCCTGAAGGTCGCCACCGGCACCGCGTCCCGCGCCGCCGCCCGCGCCGCCCTGTCCGAGGGTGGCAAGGCCGCCGCCAAGGCCGGTGCGTCCGCCGCCGCCCGCGCCGCCGGGGGCACCCTGGCCAAGGCCGCCGGCCGCTTCGCCCCGGGCGCGAACATCGCCATCGCCGCCTTCGACACGGCGAACGCGGTCTCCACCCTGCGCGACCCGAACGCCAGCACCACCAAGAAGGTCACGGGCGTCATCACCGCCGTGGGCTCCATCGCCGCCGCCACCAACATCCCGGTGGTCAGCCAGGTGGGCGCCGCCGTCTCCGCCGTCTCCAGCTTCGTCGGCGGCCTGTTCGGCTGAGCGGACGCGGTGACGTGAGGGCCCCGGGCTGGAAGGCCCGGGGATGTCCCCGGAGGGCTCTTTTCTGGTAGGCACCGTGACCGAGTGAGACGCGCTCGTTTCAATCCCCTCTGGGACCACGGTCGCTACCTGCCAGGAGGCCCTCCGGTGGCCACGAAGAAGAATCCCCCTGAGAAGTCTCCGGCCGCCAAGGCGTCCGGCCCGTCTTCCGCCCCGGCGAAGCCGGCGAAGTCCGCCGCCGCCCCTTCCGGAAGCCCCAAGCCCGCGGAAGCACCCGCCG
>NZ_RAVW01000629.1 GCF_003611585.1 Corallococcus exercitus
GTGTGGGGCGTGGTGACGCTGAACCCGTTCACGCTGGTGGTGGCCTTCTTCGTGTTGATGGGCGCGGAAGGGGAGTCGCGGCAGGTGCGGATGAAGGCGCTGCTGGAGCGCGTGCGGGTGGAGGCGCTGATGACGCCCCGGGTGGTGGGGCTGGACCTGGACCTGTCGATGCAGGACGCCCACTGGGCCCTGCGGCGCGAGCACGTGGGCATGCTGCCGGTGACGAGCGCGGGGCGGCCGGTGGGGCGCGTGACGTGGGCGGCGGTGCAGGCGGTGCCGGAGGCGCAGCGCGGGGGCTACATGGTGCGCGACGCGATGGAGGACGGGGTGGTGGCGGAGCTCGCCGAGGACGGATGGACGGCGCTGCGGCGGATGGCGGAGGCGAACGTGCCGATGGTGGCGGTGGTGGACGAGGAGGGGTTGCTCGCGGGGACGCTGGGTTGGAATGACATCCAGCGAGGCCTCACGCGGGAGGAGGAGGCGGAGCGGAACGGGTCGCGGACGGGGTGGCCGCGCGAGCGGACGGCGTAGCGCTCCCGCGCTGCTATCCTGGAAGGCCAAGGCACTCCCGTGGAGGACACCTTGGTCTACGACGTGATCATCGCAGGGGCCGGTCCGGTGGGACTGTTCCTGGCCTGCGAGCTGCGGCTCGCGAAGCGCTCCGTGCTGGTGCTGGAACGATTGGAGGATCCGCACTCCCCCCTGAAGCGGCTCCCATTTGGAAGGCGAGGCCTCTGGGGCCCGAGCATCGAAGCGTTCTACCGGCGCGGACTGCTGGAACAGCTCGCGCCGCGAACCGGATCCAACCTCCGCGGGCCCGCGGGCCACTTCGCGGGCATCCCGTTCGACTTCAGCAACATCGATGCGTCGCGGTGGACGTACCGGCTCCCAGGGCCAGCCGACATCCAATTGGGGAGCGAAATGGAGCAGCTCGAGCGCATCCTCACCGCTCACGCGCTCTCCCTCGGGGTCGAGATCCGACGCGGCCAGGAGGTCGAAGGCTTCGAGGCTTCGGACGATGAAGTCACCGTCCGTGCCGGCGGGAAGAGTGTTCGCGCGCGCTGGCTCGTGGGATGCGACGGCGGCCGCAGCACCATCCGCAAGCAGGGGGGCTTCGAGTTCGTGGGGACCGAGCCTGAGTTCACGGGGTACTCGGTCCACGTCGAACTCGCCGATCCGGAGAAGCTCCGGCCGGGACGCCACTACACGCCGACCGGCATGTACAACCAGGGGCAGCCCGGAGTCATCGCGATGGCCGACTTCGACGGCGGCGCGTTCCATCGCACCCAGCCGGTCACGCTCGAGCACGTGCAGGCGGTCCTGCGGCGCGTGTCCTGCACGGACGTGACCGTCAAGGCGATGCATGTCGCCACGACCTGGACCGACCGCGCGTATCAGGCAACGACCTACCGCAAGGGACGGGTGTTGCTGGCGGGCGACGCCGCTCACATCCATTCACCGCTGGGCGGCCAGGGCCTGAACCTCGGACTCGGCGACGCGATGAACCTGGGGTGGAAGCTCGCCGCGACCCTCCGAGGGGATGCTCCCGAGGGTTTGCTCGACAGCTACACCCCGGAGCGCCATCCGGTGGGGGCGCGCATCCTCGATTGGTCGCGGGCCCAGGTCGCGCTGATGCGACCCCAACCGGCGTCCCGCGCGCTCGAAGGCATCTTCCGCGATCTCATCGACACGCGCGACGGCACGACCTACTTCGCGGAGCGTGTCTGGGGAGTGTCGCTTCGCTACGACCTCGGCGGGGAACACGCGCTGGTGGGCCGCAGCTGCCCAGACTTCGAGCTGGAGGATGGAACGAGGCTCGGCACGCTGCTCCGGGAGGGACGCGGTCTGCTGTTGGACTTCGGCCGTGAGGCGCCGCTCCAGACGTTGGATGGCCGCTGGGGCGAGCAGGTCCGGTACGTGGCTGGCGATGCGAAGGAGCGCCTAGGCCTGAGCGCGGTGCTCGTGCGTCCGGATGGGTTCGTCGCATGGGCGAGCGATGCGACGCCCCAGGCTGAAGACGTCACCCGCACCGCGGCGAGATGGTTCGCGAGCCGCGGCTGACAAGACAGGGACATTGCAGGGCGGCCGGAGCGTGAAGACCTTGCCTCCAGGCATCGGAGGCAGCACATGGCCCAGAAGAAGAACAGCCTCGTGGCGAACATCAATCGGCGCAAGAAGGCGGGGACGTCACGGCCGAAGAGCCGCTCCAAGGTGTCCAGCAAGTCCTACAAGAACATGGAGCGAGGCTGGGGCAAGACGGCGCGCAAGAAGACCGCGGCGAAGAAGACCGCGACGAAGAAGACCGCGCGCAAGAGCCCGGCCCGGAAGCGCTCGAGCCGCAAGTCCCGTTAGCGCTCCGGGTGAATGGGTCCTTGTTGGAGCTTCGGGGCCCGCACGGCGTTTCACGTAGAGGCCCTCTGTTCGTCGATATGCGGCGGATCGCCTAGGGCTTCTCCGGCAGCGACCAGTTCATCTGGAAGCGGTGCGCTCCATTGGGCGCACTGTCCAGCCAGCCGGTGATGCTGTCGCTCTTCGCGAGCAGGGGGCCCAGCTCCGTGCTCGCGCCGAAGAACGCGGCCAGCTGCTGGTCGCCCATCACGTCCATCAGCGACACCTGCGACAGGCCCCGCGCCACCTTCTTCGGATCCAGGGTGAACTCCACTGCGCGCTTCAGCGGCCCGCCCTTCTCCGGCAGCGACGCCAGCATCGCCTGCGTCACCGTGGAGTCGTTGCCGAAGACGAGCTGCTTGCCCTTGAGCCGCACGTAGACGCTGCCGCCCTTCGCCTCCATCGCGTAGCCGTCCTCCAGCGCCTTCGCGCCGGGGAACTTCGCCAGCGGGGCCAGCGCCGCCTTCACCGCCGCCGCGTCCGTCACCTCCGCCGCCAGCGCCTGCTTCGCCGCGAAGAAGCGCACCTCCGGCTTGCGCAGCGAACCCCTCACCGCCACCGAGTCCACGCCGAACAACACCTGCCCCGTCATCTGCTTCGCCAGCGCGTCCGTCACCGCCTTCACGTCGTCGGCGGGGCACGCGGGACACACCGATCGCACCGCGCCCGCCACGGACTCCACCGCCTGCGCCACGCCCGTCGGCGCCACCTGCGCACGCGCGAACAGCAGGCCCGCCGGCGTCATCGCGCCGTAGGGGCTCGTGCCCTTGGACTGGAAGGGCGGCAGGGGCAGCTTCGTCGCGGTGCCCTCCACCTTCAGCCCCGTCGCCGTGCCGTCCAGCGCCACCACGCCGTCCTTCGTGGACACGAACAGCACGCCCGGCAGCGTGGCCATCCGCGCGTCCGCCGCCGGGGCCTTGAGCGCCACCAGCTTCGCGGCCTCCTTGCGGAGCGCGTCGTCGGCGTCCGTGCTCAGGAAGGCGCAGGCCTCCTGGCCCTTGATGACGTAGCCCCCGAAGCCCCCCGTGGCGCTGGGCGCTCGCAGCGTCGTCACGCCCTTCACCGTGCCCGCCTTCACGTCGCCGTTGCGCGCGAGCACGTTCGCGGTCGCTTCCTGGAACACCTTCGGGTCCTTCACCCGCGTGCACGCGATGCGGCCGTCCTGCCGCATGGACACGGACAGGGGCCCCGTCGCGTCGATGCCCAGCGCCTCCATCGCCTCCGGCCTCGACAGGTCCAGCTGGAGGATGGGGTGCAGCTCACCGCTCCACGACGCCGGGCTCAGCATCTGCGAGTACGCCCCCGCCCGCGTCAGGAACGCGTTCAACCCCTGCACCTGGTCGAGCTGGGGGATGTGGAGGACCGTCACCGTCGAGGCGGCGACGCGAGGCGCGGGTGCGGCCGCCAGCGTGGCGGCAAGAGCAAGGGCGAGCATGCCCCCACCTGAGAGCGCCCCACCGTCCC